>NZ_JAQEHY010000001.1:176791-360750 GCF_027665985.1 Butyricicoccus sp. AM78-15b2TA | reverse complement strand
GTGTCCCCCCATGCCGAGACATATTCGCAGTGACGGATAGCGTTCTGCTACACAGGTGGCTACTTCCAGCAGGCGCGGCATGACAGTGCCGCGCAATTCTTTAGCGCGTTGCTACAGACAGGGTCTACGAGGATAAATGCTGCCGAACGCCTACATTCGAAGGTGCCGTGCGTTACAACGTGTTAAAGAGTTGCGCAACACGGGTATGTTGCGCCTGCGGAAACTTAACCGCCTGTGTAGCAGAATGGCATCTGACACTGCGAACAGGTAGCGAAAGATACGGAAGAAAAAATCCTCTGCCGTACCCCATTTCGGAGCGGTCACATGTAGGTAATCTGCGCCGGGCTAACAAACAAGGGAAAGGTAGGAGTTCAAAGAGGAAGGAAAACCGCAGGTTGTCCTTCCTTTTTGCCCCCGCCGCGGGGCGCGGCACGCTCCCGCCGTCTGCAGACGGCGAATCCCCCGCTGAGGTTCAGCGGAAAACTCTCCGCCCGGAAAGGGCGAACCCGCTGACGCAGTTCGAGCACCCCGGACAGCCGGTGCAGAAAAAGGAGCCGCCCCGTTAGGCCGAACCCGTCTGCGGCAGTTCGTATGCCCCGGTCAACCAGTGCAGGAAAGCGCCGAGTTCCACCGCAATAAAAATTTTCAAGAAAATATGCGTTACCCTCTTGCAAAATACGCGAAAATAGGGTATTATATACAAGCACTGTTTTGTATGAACAGTCGAATAATGCTTAATGATGTAAAAAATACTATTATTTGGAGGCATAGCGATTATGACCGCAGGTGAATTTCGTAACGGCGTAACTTTTGAAATGGACGGTCAGGTACAGCAGGTTATTGAGTTCCAGCATGTAAAGCCGGGCAAGGGCGCTGCTTTTGTTCGTGTCAAGATGAAGAACGTCGTAACCGGTGCGGTTACTGAGACCTCCTTCAACCCGACTGCTAAGTTCGAGGAGGCTTTCGTAGAGCGCCGCGAGATGCAGTATCTGTACAATGAAGGTGACCTGTACTACTTCATGGATAACGAGACCTACGAGCAGATTCCGATCAGCAAGGATACTCTGGGCGATGATTTCCGTTTCGTGAAGGAGAACGAGAACGTTAAGGTTCTTTCCTACAAGGGTAGCGTTTTCGCAGTTGAGCCGCCGCTGTTCGTTGAGCTCGAGATCACTGAGACCGAGCCGGGCGTTAAGGGCAACACTGCTACTAACGTACTCAAGCCCGCTACCGTTGAGACCGGTGCTGTTGTTAAGGTTCCGATCTTTATCGAGCAGGGTGAGCGCATCCAGATCGACACCCGTACCGGTGAGTATCTGGGCCGCAGCAAGACCAAGTAAAAATTTGCAGCCAACAGGGATGGCAGCCGCCATCCCTGATTTGGACATTTAGCTCAGCTGGAAGAGCATCCGCTTGACGTGCGGAAGGTCAGCGGTTCGAACCCGTTAATGTCCACCAATTCAAATCCCGTCAGAAATGACGGGATTTTTTCTATATTTAAGACTTTTAGGTATTTGCGGTGGAAAATGTTCTGGAAAATGTAAAAAGCAGAATGTGCATTTCACAGCACATACAGCACAGAAAACCAACAAAAACAAAAGTGATGTAGGAAACGTGTAGGAAATCAAACCTGCAATTCCCGCACATCTTCCTCGGTGACGTGGCTGTAAATGTTGGCGGTGGTGCTGATGTCTGCGTGGCCCATGAGGTACTGAGCGGTTTTCAGATCTACGCCCTGACGGCGCAGATTGCTGCAGTAAGTGTGCCGGAGGTAGTGCGGCGTGATGGCCGGATCAAAGGCATGCTTGATGATGGCGTTGCGGTACAGCTCGGCACCGGCCGCGATGTCGCAGGCCCGCTGGAAGCTGTGCCACATACGGCGCATTTTTGTCATGGACAGCATGCGGCCGTTTTCGACATGAAAGAAATACCGCGATTTCATGTCCAGCTGTTTTTGAAGTTCGTCAGGGATGGGAACATAGCGTGCTCCGGCTGCGGTTTTCGTAGACTTCAAAGTCGGTTGGTTCGACTGTGTTTTATATTCGACCGACTGCGAGATACACAGCAGGCCGTCTTTGACATCGCGGGCACCGATCGGCACGGTTTCGCCGCGGCGCAGGCCGCAGTCAAGCATGAGCAGCACCCACGGTCCGGCATAGTGACGCTTTGCGACTTCGCGCACGATCTGCTCCTCGGCGCGGGTCAGCGCCCGGCGGCTTTTCTCATCCTCGCCCACGGTTTCGATACGCCGGAATGGGGAGGAGGCAATCAGGCCGTTAATCTCCGCCTGATCAAAGATAGCGTGCGTGATGTAATGCAGTTTGGCGGCGGTGCTTGCACCGAGCGGCTTGCCTTTGCTGGTCCTTGCGTTGTTCATCATTTCCTGCAGCTGGAACGGCTTCACACTGTCCAGTGCCAGAAAACCAATCGCCGGACAGATGCGCAGCCGCAAGTGCTCCTCGTAATTGTTGCGCTGGCTCTCGCCAACGTGCGGCTCCTTGTAGGTGTGATACCACTGCCACGCCCACTGCTCGACAGTAACCTTGCCGGGCGTGCCGCCGCGTGCGACCAGCATTTGCACGGCGCGTACCTTGGCCTCAAATCTTGCCTTGTTGTTGTCTTGGATGTACTTGCGGATCGGTGTGCCATCGTCCTTGTGACCGATGACAATGGTGCGTGAGTATTTGTACTTGTTAGCCATAAAAACCTCCAAAATGGAACATTTGTTCGATTACACGGTTGAAAATATAGCAGACCCCAGGGGGAGAGGTCTGCTGTTATTTTACTGTACAGGCGTTTCTATAAGAGCGGTATCGTCACCGTTCAATGCCTCCAACAACTTCTTTGCCAACTCGGATGCAATGTGCTGGCTCATAACAAGGTTGGCGACCGGTTCGTAGTCTACTTTCTCGATGGCGCCATTGGATGCAAACTGAGGTGCATCCTGTGCGAATACGATGGTAACTTCGTCTTTACGATCATTGAGCGCAAAGGAAAAGCGATTAACATAGGTGTTCATCATTAAGACCCTTTCTGTGGAAAATCACATTTCACTGCAATAAGAGCCGGGAAATGCGATCACGTTGTTAGAATGAGCGCATCCATACGAGGATTGCTCACTGGTGACGGAAACGGAAACTGGCTTCTGGTTCAGGACAGGCTTTTCGCCGAACAGGATTTTCAATGGCATAGAGAGCTTATGGGCGATGGAAACCAGACGACGGATCGTAAAGTTGTTATCGCCGTTTTCGATTTTGGAAACCTGACTCTGCGTTACATCGAGTAATTCAGCAAAAGCCTGTTGGGATAAACCGCGCTTGATCCGTTCGGCGGAAATCTTGCCTGCAATGTCCGCAAGCAGAATATCAGCCTCCAGTTCTTCGGCCGGAATATCTTCTGTGAGCGTGGCGAGAAGGTCGCTCCAATCGTTGGTGTATTTCATAGTGTGTCCTCCTCCAGATCATTGAGCCGCGCATAAGCAACTGCGATTGCACTTTCGTAATCACGGGAACGGCGTTCCCAGAACGCATGAAGCAGAATACGCTGGCCGGTAACAGAGTGATACGCATAAAGAATACGGATATTGAATTTCCTGCCTTTGTCGATATGTAAGCTGTATAGACGGTCGTCAATGCGTTCGTATTGGCGAAGCTGTTCAGCCTGCGCACGACCAAGGGCATTGTATTGGGATTGCATTTTGACAAATTCATTTAAGAACTCGGCTTCAATGCCGCTTTTACGCAGCAGAGAAAGCAAGTCGTCCGGCAATGCCTCGTGGTGGTACAGTCCTGATTGGGACAGGAATGCATCCAGCATACGAAGCAGTTGATCCTTATTCAAAGCATATCCTCCCTAACTATATTTTATTCCATAAAAGGCATAACTGCAAGTACAATATATTGATATATAATAACGCACATACAACATATAGAGTTTACATGATATATATAGAATGTGAACTGGCCAAATATAGCAGACCTCAAGGGGAGAGGTCTGCTGTATTTTTTAGACATTGCGATTAGGACCGTAGAAGATTTGACCTGAGCGTAGTTTTCGGCGATATGTACACTGCCCAGCTGTCATCAGATCTGGGTGAGTACAATGTCCAGCCTCACTGCACTGCAGATAGCGTGAACAACAGTCAAAACCATTTATCGAAAGAAACTTCTCGTATATTTCGATGGCAAGTTGTGGTGTTTTTTTGAACGAAAATGCTCTTGCGGCCATACGCGCCCAGTTGTTTGGGCGTGAATCATCGAGAGCAATATCACAATCGGTAAACAGCGATTGAATTCTTGGAGAAACTTCGAGATACAACTGTGTACTTCCTTTGAAGGTCATACAGGATTGCCCAAAACATTCAATTGCGTAATAAGGCTGGGATGATTTGGGTGTACGAAATTGAAGCGAAATCTTCCGTAAATCATAGCGAGGATCAGCCTGCTGGATGACAGACAGGAACTCCTGCATAATACGCTCAGGTTCGGAAAGTGGTTTATTGTCCAAACAATCTGACTGGTTATTGAGCAACTGCAAAAATTCGGCTTCCGTGATAATTTTGATTGGAAAACCCTTAACGATATATTCTTCAGCTTTAGTGATTTTGCCGCTTTTATGATTCGGATCAGAGTTTGCACCAATAATCAACAGGTCAGTTTTGCGGGTAATACTATCGGCATTATGTCCGCCACAGTCTGCAATACATTGCATAGCATCATGAAGATCCATGTTCTGCATTTCACCTGTGATAACACAGGTTAAGTCATACAGCGGATGTGCAGGGTCAAACATATCGACAGTGGGATGAATATCCTTTGCTTTGGGTCTTGATCTGTAATACGAGAACTGCTTTGCTGTGATATGTGATTTATTGGACTTTTCTTCCTTGTGTTCAAGTGGAAGTATATTAGCGCTTTGCCAAATAATTTTGGGATTGTATCGCTTTTGCAGAGCTTCAAAACACCGATATGTGGTTTCGCAATCGCCCAAGGCGCGATGTGCCTGACCGAGTTCTACTTGAAGCTGTTCTGCGATAAAAGAAAGATTGTAATGAGATATTTGCATACAATCACGGGCCAGAGGTAGCATATCGCAACAGGGATTCTCTACTGGAGGCAGATCATTCTCTGTGCAGATGCGATTGATGATAGGCAAATCAAACGCCAAAATATTATGACCAATGATAGGTGAGTCCTGAATAAAATCAAGGAATGCAGGCAGTGCGGTTTCGATAGGGGGCTGTTCTGCCAACATTTCGTTGGTGATGCCGGTGACTTCTATGCTATCGAGCGGAATCGGAGAAACGGGGCAAACCAACTGTGAGAAGCTGCGGACAGGTTTTCCGTTTTCAATTCTTAGAGCACCAAATTCAATGATTTCAGAATTATACCGGCTTAATCCTGTGGTTTCAATATCAATAACCGTATAAACAGAAGATGCAGAATTTGCAGGTGCAAGGTTCTCTGTTGGAGTGTGTTTACTGCGTGTAGAGGATTGCATATCCAACAGGCAATCTATGTGTATAGTGTGCAGCTGACCATTTACATCAATTACAACAAAAGAATCGTCTTTATAGCCAACAAGTTTGCATGAAGCAGGAGAATCAACGAAAAATCCGTTATAAATAAGCGGCTTGGGTTCGGTAAATGTTTTGGGTGTCAGCTTGAGTTTCTTTGATAATGCCAGAAGTTCCTCTGGATCGGAAACGCTGACCCATGTGTTAGGAGTAATCATATACAAGCGCCTTTCGGTGTCCGATTTGAACACGCTTCCTTTGTATTTTTACAAGATATAGATTTTCCCTCTTGCCAAAAACCAACATACGGTGTATTATTGGAAATACAAACACATGTTCGATTTTTTCGGGAGGGCGAGTTATGACAGCGAAAGAACAACAGTTTATCCGTCTTGTGCGTGGGCTGGTAGATCCACAGACCACGCTGGACGAAATAAAGACTATTCTTTGCGCTGGTTTGCCTCCAGCACCCGAAGTGCAGCGTCCTGCAGTGCTTCCGGTGCCGAACGAAAAAGTTTAAGCAGCTCCGCTTCTTCGGCAGAAAGCCCCGCGTCCTCGTAAGAGGGCGCTTTTTTTATGTCTGATTGTCCAAGCAGATAATCGGTGGACACATCAAAAAAAGAGGCGCAGGCAATCAGGATGTCGTTGCTTAAATCGCATTTTTCGGTTTCATACATAGCGATGGCGCTGCGCGATATACCGAGGATTGCCGCTAACTTTTCTTGTGTAATCTTATGTTCTTTGCGCAACTCTTTAATTCTGTTCACTGCCTGTCACTCCTATCTCATTATATTATAAGTCAATATAATTGACAAAACAACAGCAGTAGAAAAATAATTGTTTTTTATATTGACAAAATGCGCGGGAAGCGTTATTATAATGTCAGTGAAACTGACAAGGAGGTGCAAGCATGATTGCTATTAAAAAATTGCGTGAACGCAAAGGTCTGACGCAGATGCAAATGGCTGACGCGCTCGGCGTAGCGCGCGGCAGAATTGCTATGTGGGAAACCGGAAAATCGTTTCCGCGCGCCGAGATGCTACCTGCAATTGCTAAATTGCTCGGCTGCACGCTGGACGATCTTTACAAGAACGAAAAGGAGGTAATCTAAATGGCATCGAACAAGTATATGACGGTTGACCAGCTTGCCGAGCGCTGGATGTGCTCGCCGTCATACGTTCGCACCTTGCTCCGGAGCGGTCAGCTGTCAGCAGTAAAAATTGCAGGCTGGAAGGTCCGCCAGGATGAAGTCCTGCGTTTTGAAAAAGCAAAGGAGCAGGCCGATACAGAAGCGCTGCGGCAACAGCGTATCGGTTACATTCTGTGATAATTTTATCACAAACGGAAAGGCGAGGACAACGATGGAAAGATACCAGAATATCTACCAAAGTGCCCGCGAAGGTGCGGGTTTGACGCAGGAAAAAGCAGCCGAGATGCTTGGCTGGTCGGTGCGGAATCTGCAGGCCATCGAGCAGGAGGACCGGACACCTACGCCGGTGCGCGTGGCTGAGATGGCAGAGGCGTATCGTGCGCCGTGGCTGCGCGGATATTACTGCAACCGGTGTCCGCTGGGTACACTGTGGCGGCGGCCGGAAAGCAATGTGGAGCTGCAGCAGCTGGCCTTGGAGGTCGGCTTGGAGAGCGAGGACTACGAGCAGGAGCGTGCCGACGCGCACGATCTGGCGATGATCGCCCTCGACCGCAAAATCGACGATGATGAATCATCGCGATATAACGCCATTGTGCAGCGTATGCTGCGGCGGGCCTATCTGGCAGAGATGGCCTTGATCAGCGGCGAGACAGCAAAGGAGCGAGAAAATTGAAAAACGGACAAAGAAAAAACGCCCAGACGGCGGCAACCGTACTGAGCGTCAATGCAAAAACATCTTGTATTTATAATTATACCACCACAGCCATCGACCGTCAAGTACCGGATTTTGAGGTGCTCGATGGCGGCTGTCAGGGCGTGCGCCCGCGCATGGTCGGCATCGGCTTTACGCTGCTGCTGCTCACGGCCGGACTGACGGACAACGGCACGCTGCCGCTGTGGGGTACGGTGCTGGTCGGAGTGGTCGGTCTGGCACTGTTGTTGGGAGGTGTGCGCGATGCATGAGGTAAACGTGCGGCTGCCAATCCCTGACGAGCTGTGGACAGAAATCGCGGAGCTGGCAGAGAAGAAGAGCAGCCGACCGGGAGAACTGGCTGAATTTCTGGTGATGGTCGGCTTGTATCATCACCTGCGCCAGAACATCGACATGTACAAGGCAAGCATTATGCTGAGCGAGAGGCGAAAGGAGGGGAAGGTTGACACATGAATTTCCATTTTGACGGTGCTGTGGCTGAAATGTACGGCGTGGATGGTGCGGTTTTTATCTCGCGCCTGCAGTTCTGGATCGAAAAGAACGCCGCCAACGACCGGCACTATCACGAAGGCCGTTACTGGACGTACAACAGTCTGCGTGCCATGGAAAAACTGTTCCCGTTTTGGTCACGGCGGCAGATTGAGCGCATCGTCAAGAACCTCAAGGACAAGGGCGTTCTGCTGACCGCGAACTACGCCAGGGACAGCCATGACCGCACCCTGTTTTACGCCCTCGACGAGAGCAAATTACCCATTTCACCATTTGGTGGTGAGGTGTCACCGTTTGGTGACACCACCCTGTCACGGAACGGTGACAACCTGTCACCAAACGGTGAAATGATTAATGAACAGTTAAAGACACATATAAGAGAAGAGGAAGATAAGGCAAATAAGCCCGAAATAAGCAATAAGCCGCAGCAGCTTGCAGACCGGTACAACGCCATCTGCACAAGCCTGCCGAGAGTCGTCCGGCTGACGGACAAGCGCCGCCGAGCGGTGCGCCTGATCTACGGCAAGGGCTACACACCGGAGCAGCTCGATGAGGCGTTCCGCAGGGCACAGGCGAGCAGCTTTTGCGCCGGCCAGAACGACCGCCACTGGAAAGCCGATTTTGACTGGCTGCTGAACGAGAATAATCTGGTCAAGGTGCTTGAGGGCAAGTACGATAATCCGGCGGCTGCCAAGCCGCCGCGGAAGAAAGCAGAGGAGGTGGAAGAATGGTAGCACCGCTTGATGCAGAATACAGCGTGATTGGCTCACTGCTGCTCGAGCCACAGATTGCTGGTGAGCTGTTCGCAGCAACGAGCGAGCAGGACTTCACTCGCGAGGAACTGCGCAACGTATATCTGGCAGCCCGGCAGATTTTCAACGCGGGCAAGCCGCTTGATGCAGTCACGCTTCGCGCGGCTGTCGGCAAAGAATACGAGCCGCTGTTCTTCGCCTGCATGGAAGTCACCCTGACCGGCCGACGTTGGAAATCCTATGTTGCTGCGATGCAGGAGCAGACCCGAGTGACCCGCCTGCACGATCTGGCGGACCGGCTGGCTCAGATTCAGACCAGCGATGAGGGCCGCGAGCTGATCGCACAGGCCAGCGCCGCAGCAGGGGAGCGGTCGGGCGTTCAGATCGTAACGATGCAGGACGCGATAGTCAACTTCGTCGAGGAGCAATCCACCAAGCGCAAGTTTATCAGCTACGGATTCAGCCGCCTTGACGGCCGCCTGTACAGCGATTACGGCGATTTCGTCGTGCTGGCCGGCAGACCGTCGGCAGGCAAGACAGCAATGGCTCTGCAGATGGCGGTACACATGGGACGGCACGACAAGGTTGGCTTTTACAGCCTGGAAACATCGCCGGCCAAGCTGACCAACCGCATCATTGCCAATCGTGCAATCGTGGACTTCGGCCGTATCAACCGCCGAGAGATGACGCAGGAAGAATGGGAGCGCGTGGTGCGACTGAAAGGCGAGATTATGGAGAGCGACGTTGAACTCATTCCGGCCAGCGGCTGGAGTGTGCAGGATATTCTCTCGACCGCCTTACAGCGCAGGCACAAGATCGTCTTTATCGACTATCTCCAGCAGCTGACCGGCCGTGGCAAGGATCGCTTTGAGCAGGTAACGCGCATTTCTCTGGATTTGCACGCAATGGCACAGACACACGGTATTCTGGTTGTGGCGCTCAGTCAGCTCAACCGTGCTTCAACCGCAAGACCTGACGCAGCACCGACGCTCACCGATCTGCGTGAGTCCGGTCAGATTGAGCAGGACGCCGATGCCGTGCTGGCGCTGTACATCAACGAGGAAGAAAACGCACCACCGAATGAGCGCTGCCTGCAGGTGCTGAAAAACAAAGAAGGTCGGCTCGGCAAGGTTCGGCTCGACTTTGACGGCAGCCTGCAGCAGTTTGCCGAGTACATGGACGGCCAGCGGGAAGTGATCCTGCAGACCGCCAGAATGGAGAAAAAGCATGAAGCTAAGCAAAGCAATCCCAAGGCTGCGGTTTGAGCGCCGCCGGTTGTACGCGCAGAGTAAGGTCTGTCCGCCGGAAATGCGGCGGGAATACCGAGAGAGAGCCGAGGCAATCGGCGCGGTGCTTGGATATATCAAACGGAACCGGAAGGAGAAACAGCATGATTGAGATTAAAATTAACGGCGAGACTGTGACCTCTAAGGTGATTCCGCGGAATCCCGAAGAGCTGCAGGATGATTTCTTGCGCGTCCTGCTTGTGCTGCGTCATGTCATCGAAAAGCACACTGGTCGCAGCCTTGCGAATGTGATGATGGAACAGTTATGCGATGCAGCATTTAGCGAAGATCTCGACGTGACTATTGACGAATACGGTGAGGTGCAGCATGGCATCTGAGACACGCCGCATCATCTGGCGGCACCCGAAGGGCATCTACGCAACGGTCGAGGTGTCCGGCACCGGCGTATTCGGCGTGCCGTACTGTTACCGCGAAACCGTATACACCCAAGACCGCGACGCACGCGGCGTGGCCCGCAAGGAAGTCCAGCCTGCGCCGCCGAACGGCGGCAGACCGGCAGGAGGCCCGCGGATAGCGCTGACTGACAAAGAGGAGCGCGAAATCTGCGAAATGTACGAGACAATGCCTCTCGCAATCGTGGCGGCAAGCATGCACCGCTCAAGCAAAACGGTGCGAGCGGTACTCGAAAAGCATGGTATTCAGAGGCGGAAATACGGTCCGCGAACGAAGTAAACCACTGAAACAAGAAAAAGGAGCGAAAACATCTTGAAAACAATCTCTGTTGTAAACTTAAAGGGTGGCGTCGGCAAGACGGTTACCGCCGTAAACCTTGCAGGCATTTTGGCTGCCGACTATGGCAAGCGCGTCCTGTTGGTAGACAGCGACCCGCAGGGTGACGCCAGCCAGTACATCGGCGTAGTACCTGACGCCTGCAGCACGGCCGACCTGTTCGACGGCGGCACGGCCTACTACGAGGACGTCATCCAGCACACCATTTACCGTGATCTTGACATCGTCCCGTCCGACATGCAGCTCGCCTCGGTTGATCTGGACGCCGACATTGACCGCAAGCAGGCGGTTCGCGTGTACGCCGATCTGCGTGACGCACTGGTCGAGGATGATGCGTACGACGTGATGATCTTCGATTGTCCGCCGTCATTCAGCTTGCCGTGCATCTCGGCGATTGCTGCCAGTGATATGGTCTTCGTGCCGATCAAGCCGGGCGCGTTTGAGATGTCCGGTATGCGGCTGCTTGCCGATCAGATTGCCAGTGTGCAGAGCACCGGCCTTGCCAAGCGCAGTGTTCGCGGTCTGCTGACCATCTGGCACAACGCTGACGCAACGCGCCAGAGCGAGGACTGGCTGCGAGAGCACAGCCCGATTCAGCTGTTTACGCAAAAGATCAGACGCACCGACAAGGTGACCGAGAGCACCTACGCCGCACAGCCGGTCACGCGCTGGTCTCCGACCTCGGCGGTCGCCCGCGACTACCGAGCATGGGTGGAAGAACTCATGGAGGTGCTTTGAGATGGCAAAGAAATTTAATCTTGCGGAGCTGATGGGCGAGGCGGTGTCCAAATCGGACACCGGAGAAATGCGGGTGGAGCAGCTTCCACTCGTTGAAATCGAGGAAAACGAGAACAACAGCTACGCGCAGAACGACATTGACGAGTTGGCGGAGTCCATCAAGGTGATTGGATTGCAGCAGCCGCTTGTGGTACGCCGCAAGGCCGAGGGAGGGTACTTACTCCTTGCAGGACACCGCCGCCGGAACGCGCTGGCGCTGCTCGACCGCAAGACCGCGCCCTGTATTGTGCTCGATGCCGACCTTGACCCGTCCATCCAGACGCTGATTCTGCACTGGACCAACACGATGGCACGCGGTGGCGGCGGCCTGACCGCTGAGTACACCGGTCAGGCGGCAAAGGAGATTGAGGCCGCGCTCAAGGATTTGCAGGCACGCGGCGTGGTCGAGCTGCCGGGCAAGCTGCGCAGCTATGTTGCCGAGGTGCTCAAAACGTCCGAGAGCCAGATCGCCAGGGCAAAGGCTATCAACAACGGGCTGACCAAGGCTTGGCAAGGCGATTTTAAGTGCCACCGCATCAACGACAGCGCCGCCTATGAGCTGAGCCAGTGTGATGCAGACCTGCAAAGGGAACTGCATGGCGCGTACAAGGACCGCTATTGGAGTCTGGACAGCAAAAAGATTAAAGCGCACCGCAAGGCGGCGGAATTTGATTTTACACCGCTGACCTGCCCGGAGGCATCGCCCGGCATAGAGCCTTGCACCGGAGCGGACAAGCGTGCCGCATGGGTCAAAGACGGGCACTGCGAGGGCTGCTGCCATGAGTGCTCGCTTGCCGCCAACTGTGACCGCGTGTGCGGCAAGGTCAAGCAGCGCATTGAGCGGGAGAAAAACAAGGTCAAGGACAACGAGGAACGGGAACGCAGACTGGCAGAGTTCAACGCTTCGCCGCTGGCAGAAGCTCGGCGCAATATCCGCTTTGCGCTGGCCTGCAAGGATATTCGGTGCGCTGATGATTTTGAGGATAAGCGTTTCCGGTGGAATATGAGTTGGCTGTGGGCTTCGCAGCCGTTCGGCTGTGTGCCTGACCTTGCGGAGCTGTTTGAGATGGCAGCATCGGTCGGTATTGACCCATTTGAGATGATTGCCGACCATCCGGCGTGCAGCATCTGGCACAAGTACACCGAAGAGCGACCGCCGGAGGGCGCTCGGGTGCTGTGCAGTCTGTGCGGCTGTGCCGGACGATATGGCGAGTATATCTACAAGGGTGGCAAGTGGTATTTCCCGGACTTGGCCGATGAGGAGTGCGAAGCAAATATCCTCGTCAGCTCGTGGACGGAGGTGTTCCCGGAATGATTGGAGAACGCTACATTGCCGTAAGCGATTTGAGAAAGCACTTGGAATTTCTGAAAAAGGAAACCAGTTGGAACACAGACGTTTGCGATCCGGAAACTATCGAGCGTGTGCTGATGGTAGTCGAAAATGAAGTGGACAATATAGATACGATTGGTCCGCGTCAGATGAGCAGTAAATTGTTGAAAGCCATCACTATGGCGATCAAGATACAGTGCGATATGGCAAAAGACCATCGTAAGCTGTGCCGTGAGCAGGAAAAGATTGCTGAGAGCAAAAATAATTTGCTGCTGATGGGATTTTATCGCGGCATTGCGGAAATAGAGCGCCAGTATATCGAGACATTTAATCGTTGGTTAAAAAATATTTGACAAACCGAAATTTTGCGGATATTCTATAAAACTACGCGGACGGGGACAGCCTCGTCCGCTGTGGTGTTCAATTTGGACACCGGGAGGACTTGAATGAAGAGGAGAAAGACAATCCGAGCCGGACGGCTTGTGTGGGACATTACCTACACGGTGCCGCGGCCGAACGCCAGCAAGCAGGAGCGCAAGCGGATCCGCGAGGTGACAGAGGAACAGATCCAACGCACCAACGCCAACACGGCGCAGCGCAAACTGGAAATGCTGATGGCAACCAACTTTGATGATACCGATCTGGTGCTGACCGTCACCTATCGAGATGCAGATCTGCCGGAAAGCGCCGACGTGACACGCAAGCATCTCGGCAAGGTGTTTGCACAGATGCGGGCCTACCGCAAGGCGCGAGGTCTGCCGGATCTGAAATACATTTATGTGCTCGAGGGCAGGCACGGAGACCACCGGCCTCACGCGCACATTATCATCAACGCCGCAGGCGGTGACTTGGAGCTGATGCGGTCACTCTGGATCTGGGGCGATGACATACAGCTTAATTATATTAGAGAGCGTGGGTATGACGGCTGGGCCGGTTACTTAACCAAGGAGCGACGCGAGGCGTCACTCAACGGCAAAAAGCAGTTTGTTGGCAGCCGGAATCTTGCCCGCCCGGTCACGACTTACGAGTGGGTGGACGACGGGACGACCGTTGATGCACCGCCCGGAGCACAGGTGCTCGATGAGGGCGGCGGCCGGAACGAGATAGCGTCCTGCCGGTTTGTGAAATATTTAATGCCGAAAAATACCTATTATAATACACATGCAACGCGCACACGCACGCGCGTTGTTGCTGGCTTGAAATGCTCTATAACATATGCCACGGTTGTGGAGAAACGAAAGCGAACGGGTAGACATAGGAGGACGAAAGGTGTATAATCAAGACAAAAGAATAAAACTTGTGTGCCCGCGATGCAAGCGGCCGACCAACGTGGTCGCAATCAAGGGACGCACAGTGTTGCGGGATTTCCCGTTGTTTTGTAAATTTTGCAAATGTGAGACCGTCATTGAGTTTGACGGGGAGCGCCAGCGCCTGAGAGCCAGAGCCGAATAACTGCACCGAATGGTGTGGCTATTTGGCTCTTATTTTTTGCCAGGAAGGACGGTGAGTGTCGTGCAAACGGTGCGCGAGATGATACCTGAGTACAAGCGCAACCTCGACCGGCTGCGTCAGCGGCGGCTTGATCTGCTGCGGGAACGTGAGCTTGAACCGAGCTTTGAGAAGCGCTACAAGCTGACGGTGCGCATCTGTCGGCTCAAGAGCATCATCACGTCTACCGAGTCCGCCCTGCACGACATGCTCGAGTATGACAAGTAAGCCGCTGAGGCCGTGCCTGCATCCCGGCTGCCGGGAGCTGGTGCGGTGCGGGTACTGTGACAAGCACAGACCCAAGGACAGCGCACGGCGCAGCACAGAGAGCCGCCGGTGGCGTGGCTGGTACAGCCTGCCGATCTGGACGGACAACCTGCGGCCGGCACAGCTGCTGCGTGAGCCGTGGTGCCGCGAGTGCGCACGGCAAGGCCGCCGAGTCCGAGCGACAGACGTTGACCACATCGAGTCGCACAACGGAGACTGGCAGCGCTTTACCGACCCAAGCAACCTGCAAAGCCTGTGCCACGGTTGCCACAGCGCAAAGACCATGGCCGAAAGCAGGGCTAAAGGCAAGACGAAACGGCGCTGACCGGCGGAACGCTTGGACGGGCGCAGGCAGGTGGGTGTGCGCGAACTTGGCGAGAAATCTCAAGATTTCTCGGGGTCCCCCCGCCCTCGGAAAGTTTTGCGGCGGGGCGCTCTAGACCGCAGCCCCCCATTCGTGCGAGATTTTTTCCCAATGGAGCGGGAATTTTGGAGGTTTTGAAAATGGCAAACAAGAAAAGCGTCGGTCCGGCAGGGCCGGGCGAGGTAAAAGCGGCGTGGTTTATGCCGGAGCAGCTGGCGCGGGTGCCGATCGGCGAGCTGGTGCCCTATGCCCGCAATGCGCGGACGCACAGCGAGAGCCAGATCGCCCAAATCAGAGCGAGCCTGCGGGAGTTTGGTTTTGTCAATCCGGTGCTGATTGACAGCGACCGGAATATCATCGCCGGACACGGGCGCGTACTGGCGGCGCAGGCCGAGGGCATGACCGAGGTGCCGTGCGTACTCGTTGAGCACCTGACGGACGCACAGCGGCGTGCATACATCCTGGCAGACAACCGCCTTGCGGAGCAGTCCGGCTGGGACACCGAGATGCTGGCGCTTGAGCTGGGCGAGATGCAGTCCGCGGGCATGGATCTGACAATCACCGGATTCACGGCAGCGGACATGGAAATAGAGGACCCGAACGAAGAACCGCCTGCCGCCGAAGATGACGGCGATAGCGGCGAACCGGATTCCGACACGCCCAGTCGCGCCCAGGACGGCGATGTGTGGAAACTCGGTGACCACGTTCTTTTGTGCGGAAATTGTACCGAAAAAGCGTATTTAGACAAAATTTTCGGGGGGGGGTAACACAAAAAGTTGATTTACTACTTACTGACCCGCCGTATGGCGTTGATTACGTCGGCAAGACCGGCGACGCAATGACCATCGAGAATGATGGCGCTGACCGTGACGCGCTGATGGAACTGCTGACCGGCTCGTTTGCTGCTGTCAGCGAGTGGCTGCGAGAGGGCGCAGCGTATTACATCTGGTGTGCGAGCAAAACGTGGGATGTGTTCGCTCGGGCGGTGGAACAGCTTGGATGGCCAGTGCGCGAGCAGCTGATCTGGAACAAGGATTGCTTTGTGATGGGCCGACAGGATTACCAGTGGAAGCACGAACCGTGTCTGTACGGCTGGAAGCCGGGAGCCGCGCACAAGTGGTGCAGCGACCGCAGCCAAACGACCGTGATCGACTGTCCGCGCCCGAAGGCGAACCGCGACCACCCGACCATGAAGCCGATTCCGCTGTTTGACTACCTGATTCGCAACAGTACGGACGTTGGTGACACGGTGTATGACCCGTTCTGCGGCAGTGGCACGACGCTGCTGGCTTGCGAACAGGCAAACCGTAAATGCGTGGCGGTGGAGTTGTCACCGCGGTATTGCGATGTAATTTTACGCCGATGGGAGGCGCTGACCGGCCGGAAGGCCGAGCGGCTTCGGAATTTGAGAGAGTGAGGTGAGAGATATGCCAGCCAGCAAGCCAATTCCGCGGGAGGCGGACGGCACGGTGGACATCAAGCAGGCGCGAAAGCGCATGGCAGGACACCGTACAAACGCCGAGATCGAGGCAAAAGCCAAAAGCGAGGTGCGGGCGAAGGAGCCGAAACGCATCACGGTGCCCAAGTATCTGCCGCAGGTGATGGAGGCAGAATACCGGCTGACTGCGAAAAAGCTGGTTGCCCTGCATATCTTTTCCGACCTTGACTATGACATGCTTGCGCGGTATTTTATCGCTCGCGCCGCATGGCAGAACGCCCAGAACTGGGCGAACCGTGCGATCATGCAGGGCGACGCCAAGGAGGCGGGCAGCTGGACCAAGACGGCGAACGTTTACTTTGGTCAGTGCCAGAGCTGTGCGTCGGCGCTCGGTCTGAGCGTGTCGGCGCGGTGCCGCCTCGTGATGCCGGAGCCGCCCAAGGATGAGGCCGACGAGGACCCGCTCAGCAAAATGCTGCGCGAGCGGGCAGAGCGCCGGAAGGCGTGAGACATACGTCCGAGGTTGTGACGGGCAGTGTAATGCCTGCTCGAGCTTCGACCTTTGGCGGTAGGTGAGTTTTGTGATATTTCCTCGCCTGTCCGTCAGAGCCTCGGACAGCTTCCTGCGCTGCGGCGGACGGTGGTCAGCCATTACGCCGTCCCCCACGTCAGAGTGGCAAGGATACAAGCGGGTGCACCCGGAATGCAGACGAGTGGGTGCGTCCGTCGGAGCGCAGGAGGAGCAAACAATGCAAGATCGAACAATCTGTCCGGCTATGTGCCCGATGCTCAACGTCCAGGGCTTTTGCGAGAGCGCATGGAGACGGGCAGGCCAGGTGCGGGAGTGCCCGCATAAGAAAATGCGCAAGGCGGTGTCCAGTTTGAACACCGAAAATAGGAGGAAAACAAAATGAAGAAAACCACTTTAATCGTGCTGGCTATCGTGGCCGCGCTGGTACTTATGATCGCCGCTGCGTTCGTGTCGGTCAATAACCGCGCGGTATCGGCGGAGGAACAGGTCAGCTCGTCAGCAGCTGACGTGCAGGTAGCAGAGAAACGCCGTGTTGATCTCGTTTACAATCTGGTGGACGCAGTAAAGTCCTATCAGACCTATGAGAGCGACACGCTGACGAAGATTACGCAGGCCCGCACTGCTGCTGCATCGGGCAAGGTAGAAGAAGCACAGGTTACGTTAAATGCTGTTGCGGAGCAGTACCCGGAACTCAAGGCAAACGAAAATTACAAGCAACTCATGACCGAACTTGCGCTGACCGAGAACCAGATCGCGCAGTACCGCAACAACTACAATCAGCAGGTACGGGCATACAACAAGCTGGTACGGTCTTTCCCGACCGGTTTTCTGCTGTGGGTAATGAACTATCAGACAATCGACACGACCTACACGGACTACGATGCACCGGAAGATGCTCCGCAGAACCTGTTCGGTGGCGGCGATGGAGATTAAGCCTCGTGAGATTGCGTTCAGCGTTGCAATCGTGTTCGTTATGGTGGCACTGGGATTTCTGCTCGGTAGCAAAATCAGTGACCATATCGCTGAGACAAACGAGGAATTTACCACGGCAACGCAGATTACAGACGATCAGCAGTTTCAATATGCGCTGGATACCGACTTCGGGAATGTCATCGCTTACGGCAATCTGGTTGCCGAACAACCCGTTTCGGCTGATGATTTAGATGGCGAATATGCGCAGCTGACCAAAATCACGGAGCAATATACCATGCACACGCGCGTTGTAACCTCTACGGACGGAAAGGGGCACACATACACTCGCACCGAGGTGTATTGGACGTGGGACGAGATTGACCGGGAGAAAGACAGCACAGAAACATACATGTTCATGGGTGCATCATTCCCGGCGGATAAGTTTTCCGTTACAGCGCACCAACAGGGCGATACAATCTATGACAGCAGACTTGTGCGGCATTATTACGAAGCTGTGGACGCAAATATGGTTGGCAGTATACATACGCAAATCAAAGATCATATGATTGCAGACAGCAACCGGTTTTATGTCGATGCGGAACCTCAGGCAGTTAGAGACCTTGCTGTAAGACAAGGTAATATTGCCATCTTTTTGTTCTGGGTATTATGGATTGTGCTGACCGGTGGTGCAGTATATGGTTTCTGTGCGTTGGAAAACCGATGGCTGGATTGAAAATGTGGTGTCCAAACTGAACACCGCACACAAAAAGTAAAATCCGGTGCTGTGACGGGCGACCCACCCGAAACACCTTACCTATTTCTTTTGGCGGCGGCGAGGGTTTGTCCTCTTGTACCTCGCCCGTCCGTCAGAGCACCGGATGGTGCAAATTATGGAGGTTTTGACGATGTATGACCGCGAGGAGTATGAGTGGTATAAGACGCACGGCATCTGCGTGCGCTGCCGCAAGGCTAAGGCACGCAGCGGCCGCACGACCTGCGCCGCGTGTGCGGCTCAAAACACGGAGCGCACCATGCGGTATTTTAACGAGCTGACCGCCGAGAAGCGCAAGGAATACTCTCAGCGAGCCACCGAGAAACAGCGTGAGCGGCGTGACGCTCGCTACGCTGCCGGTCTGTGCGTTATCTGCGGCAAGCGGCCGCCGAGAGACAACCGCCGGACCTGTGCGCTGTGCAGCAGCAAGCGAACAGGCGCACAGCAGAAACAGGCGGAAAAGTGACAACAGCATTCCGGTGCTGTGACGGGCGGCAGCAGCTGCCCGAGAAACAACCTCCAAAATAATTTTGCGCAGGGCACGGCGGTAACGGAACGCCGCCGCGTCCGTCAGAGCACCGGAAATCAATTTAACAGAGCCGACGCGGGAAAGCGGTAGAGAGCCAGAGCCTGAGAGCCAGAGCCAACGAGCAATTTGTCTCGTCGGCTCTTATTTTTTGCTCGGAAAGGGGTGAGAGAGATGGCAAAGAAAGAAAAACGCATCGACTACATCAGCAAAGCGGAGGATATCCGCCTGATTGCGAGCGGTGTGAACGCTGAGCACCGCACTATGACCTGGCGCGAGGCGACCGAATATTGGGAGCGCGACAACGGCACCGACGATTACGGCCGTGCGGCGTTGATGGCGTACCTCGGCATTGCGACGGCAGGCGAGTGTGCACTGCTGGATAATCTGGTTGACGCGCCGGAGGATGACGCACCGACAGAGGAGGAAAGTGAATGATGAAGAAAATCGTAGTCGCGCTGCTGTCTGACGCTCTGCTGTTGGGCGGCGTGGTTGTTATTATGGTTGGACTCTACACGATTTGGCCGCCGCTGGCCGCAATCGCGGGCGGTGTGCTCGCTATCTTGCTGTCGATTTTGATGGTCGTGTAAGGCGGTGCAGCAATGATCGCAGATAAGATTTTACACCGCATCCGTGGTCAGACCACGCTGACGCTGGACGACCCGACCGGATGGAGCACGGGCGGCAGCACCCTGTTCGGCGGCAAGGAAATGCAGGCTATGAAGCTGCCTGCCGTCAATGCCTGCATCGAGATCATCTCGGACAGCGTGGCTAAAATGCCGATCTACCTGATGGACGGCGAGACCCGCGAGCGGGTACCCGACCACCCGGCGGTGCGGCTGCTGACCGGCAGGCCGACCGAGGCCCTGACCGCCTTTGACTATCACAAGCTGATGGAGAGCCGCCGTATTGCGTACGGCAACGCTTACGCGCTCATCCTGCGCGACAAGTGGGGACAGCCGGTGGAGCTGCTGCCGATCGCGCCGGGCTACATGCTGCCGATCCTCGACACCAACGCCAAGCTGTGGTATGTCGGCATCAATCCCAAGACGCACGAGTACCGCAAGTTCTGGCCGACCGATGTGCTGCATTACAAGGCATTCAGCACAGACGGCCTTGAGGGCATCAGCTATCTGCGCCGCGGTGCCGAGACCATTGAGGCAGCCCTGCAGGCACAGCGATACGAGAGCAACTACTACCGCAACGGCGGTCAGGTAAGCGGCATTCTGACCACCGACACCGACCTCTCGCCAAGGTCGACCACCATCGGCGGTGAGAAAGTGGACATCAAGAGCAAAATCCGTGCCGAGTGGGAAAGCATCCACTCCGGAGCGGACAACGCTTACCGCATTGCGGTGCTGGATAACGGCCTCAAGTACACGCCGCTGACCGCAACAAACCGTGACGCGCAGTTTATCGAGAGCAAGGCTGCCAGCGTCGAGGACATTGCCCGGCTGTTTAACATCCCGTTTTACAAGCTCGGCGCGGGCAAGGAGAGCTATGCCGCCAACACGCAGGCGGCCATTGAGTATATCCAGCGCACACTGTCGCCGATCGTCAGCGAGCACGAGCAGGAGGATACGCACAAGCTGCTGCTTGAGAGCGAGTGCAGCCGCGGCCTGCAGCTGCGCCGCAACATGATGGGCGAGCTGCGCGGAGACTGGACGGCTCGGGCTGCATGGTACAAGTCCATGCGCGAGATCGGCGCGTACAGCGTGGACGATATCCGCGCACTCGAGGACCTGCCGGACGTGCCCGGCGGCGATGACCGTCTGGCAAGCCTTAACTACGTCCCGCTGGAGGACTGGCGGGACCTGAGCCGCCGCCGCAACGGAGCGGACGGCGAGGAACAGAAAGGAGTGACCCCATAATGGCAATCACAATGCCTAAAATCGACATTACGTTTGAGCAGCGTGCTGTGAGCCTGATCGGCCGCAGCGAGCGCGGTGTCGCAATCCTGATCGTGAGAGACGACACCGACAAGACATTTACGCACAAGCAGTACAGCGACCTGTCTGCCGCGCAGGCGGACGAGAGCCTGTACACCGCAGACAATTACGCTGCTATCTGCGACCTGCTCGGCTTTGCGCCGTATCAGGCGCATGTATTCCGCTGTGATGCGGACGGCGCTCTGGCAGATACGCTCGCCGAGATCGGCAAGCGCGTCAAGACCGGCTGGCTGACTATTGCCGGTCAGAGTGCAGATGATGGTCTGGCGCTGTCTGCGTGGGTCAAGACGCAGGATAACACCAAGCACAAGACCTATAAGGCGGTCTGCCATAACCTGACCACCGCGCCGGACGATATGCACGTTGTCAATTTTGTCAACGAGTCGGTTACCTACACGGATGACCGCGGCAAGAAAGACGGCGTGACCTATCTGCCGAGCCTGCTCGGTATCTTCGCGGTGTGCAACGTCACCCGCGGCAGTACCAACTACCTGTGCAGCAACCTCAGCGAGGTGCAGGAAGTTGCGGACAACGACGCGGCGCTCGGCAGCGGCAAGTTTATCCTTGTCAACGACGAGGACGGCAATGTGCGCGTGGCGCAGGGCATTAACTCGATGACCACGACCGACGGCAAGACCAAAACCGAGGACATGCAGTTTATCGAGACGGTCGAGGCGATGGACATGATGCGCGACGACATTACGTCCGTATTCCGTGAGACCTACCTCGGCAACTACCGCAACAGCCGCGACAACCAGATGATGCTGGTGGCCTCGCTCAACAGCAGCTATTTCCGTCAGCTGATGCAGCAGAGCATCCTTGACCCGGACTATGCCAATGCGGCCCGCATCGACACGGACGCGCAGCGTGCCGCGTGGGTGGCATCCGGCAAGAGCGAGGCTGCCGACTGGGACGATGATACCGTCAAGGCCAACCCGTTCAAGCGCACTGTCTATCTGACGGCCAACGTCAAGATTCTCGGCTCGATGACCGACCTCATTTTCCCGATCACCATGGCGTAACTACAACAACAATTAAGGAGGCAAGACCTATGAAGAAGAAACTGCTTGACCTGCTCGCTAAGAAGCGCGGCATTGTAGACCGCATGAGACAGGCGGATGCGGCAGGTGACCAGACCGCATTTGACGCGGCGCTGGCAGAGAACACCGCCGTTGATGCGGAGATTGCCCGCGTAAAGGCAATCATGGAAGCCGAGGAGAATGTACCGGCAGAGCCGGAAGGCGTGCCGACCAGCGGCACCGATCCTCCGGCGGCAGAGCCGGTCAACAGCCGCGAGTGCGTCCATGCCTTTGCGGAGTGCATCCGCGCCCAGGCACGCGGCCAGCGTGCAGCCTTTGAGACCAACGCAGACGTTCTGCGTCGTGCCATGGCAGCCGAAAACGCCGGTGCCATGACCGAGGGTGTCGAGGCAGACGGCGGTCTGCTGGTGCCGCAGGACATCCAGACCCGTATTAACGAGCTGCGCCGCTCTCTGGTGCCGCTGTCCGACCTGTTTGCGGTCGAGAATGTATCGTTCCTGTCTGGCTCGCGCGTGGTAGACACCGCGCCGACCAAGGGCTTCACTAAGATTGCCGAGATGGACGACATTCCGCAGGATGACAAGCCGGCATTTCGCAAGATTGCGTACAAGGTCGAGGACTACGCGCTGATCCTGCCGGTATCCAACGACCTGCTGCGCGACACCGACGAGGCGCTGCTGGCGTATATCTCTCGCTGGCTCGCCAAGAAGCAGATCATCACCGAGAACAATCTGCTTGTCACCAAGCTGGCGGCTCTGGATGAATCTGCGACGGCGGCGACCACCGCCGCTGTGGTGGGCACGCTCAAGAAGCTGCTCAACACCGGCCTTGACCCGGCCATCTCCGCGACGGCGCATTTTGTCACCAATCAGGACGGCTTTAACGCCCTCGATCAGCTGCTCGACGGCAACAAGCGCCCGCTGCTCCAGCCCGACCCGACCGGCTCGACCGGCAAACTGCTGTTTGGCCGCGGCATTACCGTTGTGTCTAACGGCATCCTCAAGACCGCGACCAGCAAGGCGCCGATCTACTTCGGTGATTTTACGCAGTACGCTACTTTGTTCCGCCGTCAGCCGCTTGAGATCGCATCGACCGACATCGGCGGCAACGCATGGAAGACCAACAGCACCGAGGTCCGCGCGATTACTCGTCTGGACGCACAGGTGTTCGACTCTGAGGCCGCTGCTGCGGTATCTCTGACCATTGCGTAAGGACTGACACAAGGGCGGCGCTGCTGCCGCCCTTCCCATTTTTAGAGAGGAGGGCACAGGATGCCTGAATTTAACCCCAATCGCATTATGCACGGCAACGGCGGTCATGCGTGGTTTAACGGCAAAAAGCTGACCACGCTGCAGTCGGTTGAGGCCAAGGTTTCCGGTGATTTTGAGGAGATCAATGTCTGTGGCGATCCGGCTACATATCGCGTTTATAACGGCTACTCGGGCGAAGGCACGCTGACTACGCTCAAGATCGACAGTGATGTGCTGAGCCTGATGTCTGCGGCGTACAAATCCGGCGAGATGCCGACCATCACCATCATCACCAGCCAGACCATGCCGGGCACGAGCAAGGCCGAGCGTGTTGCGTACAGCGACATTACGATTGACGAGTTCACGCTCGCCAAATTTGAGAAGAAGTCCAAGACCGAGGAGGAAATCCCGTTCAAGTTCGGCAACTTCGAGGTTCTGGAGACCCTGTAAGGAGGTGCGGCATGAGATACAGCTTAAACGGGCGCATCGTGGCAGACGATGACGCGCCCGTCCTGCGCTGGTGGGGACTCTCCGCTGTCTGTCCGGCAGACATCCGCCAGGCCATCGCGGAGAACCCTGCGGACGAAGAGTTCACGCTCGAAATCAATTCGCCTGGCGGCTCGGTCTTTGCGGGATTTGAGATGTACAGCGTACTGCGGCGGGCATCGCGAGACGGCGTCCGTATCCGCGCCGAGGTGCAGAGCCTTGCGGGCTCGGCGGCCTCGGTGGCGATGGTGGGCGCGGACACCGTGGCGTGCAGCCCGGTGGCGCAGGTGATGATCCACCTGCCCCTCACCGTCACGGAAGGCAACCAGAACGTACACCGCGAAAGCGTGCAGATGCTGGAGAGCATCACCGAGAGCATCATTGCTGGGTACGAGCGCAAAGTCGCCAATAAAACCAGTCCGGCAGCACTGCGGCGCTTGATGGACAGGGAAACCTTTCTTTCTGCGCGCACGGCGCTTGACGCCGGCCTTGTCGATGAGATCATCGAGGAGCCGCAGAGCGGCGAGCCGGTAGACCCTGCAAACATTTACAATGCAGTCGGCGCGCTGCCCGACATGGACAAGCTGCGCGCGGCGTACAACGCCGCGAAGAGCCAGAGCCAAGAGCCAGAGCCGCAGCCGCCGGTGTCCAATTTGAACACCGCCCGCAAGCGTGCCATCGCCATCGCTGAGGCAGAACTCCGGGCGGTGGTCGTATGATTACCGCCGAGCGGCTGACCGCAATCAAACAATACTGCCGCATTGACTACGATGAGGACGATGCGCAGCTGACCGGCTTTGCGGAGATGGGCGACAGCTATCTCACACAGTGCGGTATCACTCGTGACGGCCACGAGGCGATGTATGACCTTATCGTGCAGGCGATGGTGCTGAACCAGTACGAGGGCAAGTGTGCAGACAATGCAGCCGCCGCCCTGGCTACGGTTCCGCCGCTCGTGCGGCAGTTGGTAAACCAGCTCAAGCTCGTTTGTGCGTTTGGAGGTGCGGGCGATGGCGACACAGGTGCGTGATCTGCGCGACCGCGCCGAAGTATGGCTTGCCGCACCGGTGGAGCAGCCAAACGGCGAGACCGACTACTGCTACACCAAAGCCCGGACAATCTGGGCTGCCGTCAACCCGACAAGCGGGCGCACGGAGACGCTGACCGGTGACGCTGAGCGTGCCGAGATCACGCACCGCGTGGTCTGCCGGAGCGCCAGCCTGCCGGAGCTGTGCCGCGAGATGTACTTTATTATCCGCGGTCAGCGGCTCGATGTGTCGTACTGGCTGCCAATCTATAACCGCCGCGGCTGGGTAGAAATCTACTGCACACTGCGGCAGGGAGAGGTGACACGCGATGGCTCGTGATGGTTTTGATTGCTCGGAGCTGATGGAGTTTGCCGAGCAGCTGGGCGCACAGCCCAAGGAGCTGGAAAAGGTGCAGAAAAAGCTGCTCCGCGATGAGGGCAGCAAGCTGCGCCGCAAGACCGCCCAGCAGGCGCGTGCAACGGTCAACCGCACAGCGGTGCACCGCAAAGAGTATGACCGCGCCGCCGGTCAGTACCACAAGAGCATCAAGCGCGGCAAGGTGTATACCAAGGACGGCCAGATGCGTATCCGCGTGTATTCGGGTGACCCGATCGGCCATCTGGTCGAGCAGGAATGGACACCCAAAGCACGAGACGGCACCCGAGGAAAGAAGCAGCCGGGCCGCGAGGTCTTTGACAAGGCCGCGCAAGGCTTTGATGAGCAGTTTCAGCAGGCCGCCGAGGACGCTCTGGACGAGGTGATTAACAAGCTATGATCCGATGGAAAGAGATAGACGATGCGCTCGGCGCGGTGGTAAGTGCGGCGCTGGGGGCCGCCGACCTGCCTGCCGGGCGTATCCGTGACGATGTTAAGGCTCCGCTGGTGCGGCGCAGTTACCGCATTGACGTTGGTCAGACCGACGGCATGGGCACGGACGACTACGCCGAGACCGGCTGCGACATCGAGATTTATTTTTATCCCGCCGACGGCACGCGCCCGCGGGACGAACTGAACGCCGCCGCTGACGCGATCCGCACGGCGCTGCGGGAGGGCGTGACCGTGCAGGACGTGGTGCTCATCCCGGAGGACGACATCACCTGCGACGCAGACGGCGAGACGCTGACAGTCATGCTGCGGCTCACCTGGATCGAGACCGCCGAGGAGACCGGCGAATTTATGGAGGAAATGGTATATGGATAAAAAGTTACTGGACGCGCTGGCGGCGAAAGCCGAGCAGCGCAAGGCTGACAAAGCCAAGGTCATTCAGTTTAAGGTCGGCGGTCAGCTGCTTGATTTTGTAAAGATCGGGCACACCGCGCAGCTGGACGCTTATGAGGCTTTTCTGGCGGCACGCGACCAGCCGGCGCAGATGCTGAACATCGGCGCACAGCTGATCTACGACTGTTGTCCGGCATTGCAGGACCCGGAGCTGCACACCGCGCTCGGCGTGACCGACCCGTACGACGTTATCTGGGTGCTGATGGATGTCCGCGAGGTCAATGAGCTCGCGGCAGTCCTGTTTACCTGGCTCGGCCTGATTGCCGGTGATGAGGATGAGGACCCGGCAAAAAACTGATTGAGCGCGACCCGGTGCTCGACCTTGCAGCATTTTACGCGGCGCGAGGCATCACGCCGGAGCAAATCCGGCAGATGAGCTACGCAGACCGTGCGGTGCTGCGAGTCGGGCGGGCGCGCTGGTACGAGGATATGATAAACCTGATTGCGGCAGGCATCTGCCGCGCATACGCACCGGAGGAGGGACGGAACAGTGGCTAAAAATAAGGTTATCAACACCGTCCTGACGGTGCAGGATAAACTGTCAGGCGGATTGGTTGAAGCTGCAAAAAACGCTAAAAAGTCAGGCAAAGCTATCGACGGTAGTATGCTCTCCGCTACGCGCAGTGTGGTAGCGTTTAAAAATAAGTCGGTTAAAGCGCTGACGGATACCGCTAAAAAAGGCTTTAACGGGCTTGTAAATATCGCAAAAACGTCAGCACTGGCAATCACTGCGAGCATTACGGGCATTGCTGTTGGATTTGCTGCGTTGGACGGCGCGACCGAGGAATACCGCATAGCGCAGGGCAAACTCAACGCCGGATTTCAGGCAGCGGGCTTTTCCGCCGATGTGGCTCGCAAGAGCTATCGCAATTTTTATGCTATTCTTGGCGATACGGACACCGCGACCGAAGCCTCTCAGCTACTTGCCAACATGGCTAAAACCGAAAAGGATGTAGCTACATGGACACGCATTGCGGCAGGCGTGCACGGCACGTTTGGCGATTCTCTGCCAATCGAGGGATTAGTTGAGTCCGCAAATGAAACCGCACGAACCGGTCAGGTGACAGGCGTTTTTGCGGATGCGCTTAACTGGGTCGGTATTCTGGAGGATGATTTTAACGCCAAGCTGGAGAAAACAACCGATGTCAGCAAACGCAATCAGCTGATCATGGATACGCTCTCCAAGACCTATGACAAGGCCGCTGACAGTTTCTATGCGAACAACCAGCAGGTAGTCAATGCGCGGCGTAATCATGCGACCTTGGACGAGATGCTCGCCAAGGTGGGCGACACCAGCTCCAAGCTGAAAAACCAGCTGTGGGTGCTGGCCGGTGCTGCCGAGGACGGTTCCATCCGCTCTGGCTCGGCGCTGGACTGGATTTACAGAAAAGCTGCAGACCTCTCCACTTGGATCAGTGGACTTGATTTATCCAATCTGCAGGCGCAGGTAGATAAGTATGTTGGTGCAGCAGCGCAAAGAATCGGAGAGTGGCTTGATAAGGTTAAGTCATGGGTGGAAAATGGCGGTCTTACGGTTCTCGCCGATAAACTATCTGACGGCATCCCGAAAGCGGCAGAGCTGGCAAAGGGCGGCATTGACCTGCTGAGCGATGCGCTGGATAAGGCAAAAGATGCCATGCAGTTTTGTAAAGATCATAGCGCGGAATTAAAAACGGTTGTAGGACTACTTGGCATTGCTTTTGGCATGGTTAAGCTGTCCCAGTTTAATACAGGCCTTACGGATGCAATCAGCAATATTGGCGGTTGCATTCAAACTATCGGTACGATGATCGGCGTTACAGGTGCACAGGCTGCAGCAACAGGTGCAGCAACCACAGCGCAGACTGGACTCAATATTGCGATGAATGCAAACCCTATCGGTGTAATCATTCTGGCTATTGAGGCCTTGATTGCCGTCTGGCTTTTGTTTGGTGACAAAATTACGGACACAGCGCAGAGCCTTTGGAACAAGTTTAAGGACGTCAGCATTCGCATTGGCACTGCCTTTTCCGGTGCGTTCAACAAGGTCAAAAATGCCGCTAAGACGGCGCTGGAATGGGTAGCAAGCAAGCTGTCGTGGCTCAATGACAAGATTGAGAGCATTCCTATCCTCGGCAGTCTGTACAAGGGTGCCAAGGGTGTACTGGGCGACGCTATCGAGTGGGTAGACAATGCCACAACGGGCAATCGCTCGGGCACGTCTACCACCGGAACAACCCAGACCAAGACCAACAGCAAAACGACAACCACGGCCGGTCCGGTCAAGACCACGACCTCGACCACTACGACGGTACCTAAGCCGACACCCAGCAGCCTGCTGAGCCTGCCGGGACTCGGCAAGGCAACCGGCACGCCCTACTGGCGTGGCGGCTTTACAAGAGTCAACGAGCGCGGCGGCGAAATCATGAACCTGCCGAGCGGCACGCAGATCATCCCGCATGATGTGTCTGTCAAGGCGGCAGGCGGTCGGAGCGTGACGGTCAACGTCACCATCCAGGGCAACGTGATCGGCAACCGGGAGTATACCGAACAGGTCGGTGAGTACGTCGGCCGCAAGGTGCTCGCGGCGCTTGGCAACACATAAGGAGGTGCGGTGCGTGTACAAGATAATTTTCTCGGTCAACAACAACGAGGAGGTCTGGACGCTGCCGCACTGTCCGCCGGATTTCCCAATCCCACAGCCGGAGCAGCACCACGAGACCTACGAGGGCCTGAGCCGAGACTATCGCCGCATCGGCACGCTTTGTCTGCGGCACATGGAGTGGACGGCGCTGCTTCCAGTGCACCGATACTTCTTCATGCCGTCTGAGGCGTCTGCGGATGGTTGGGCGTATGTCGATTTCTTCGACCGGTGGCGCGACAAGAAGGTGCCGTTCCGGCTGATCGTGCTCGACAGCAAGGGCGCGGCACGGCTTAACATGCCGGTGACGGTGGACAGCTTTGATGTCACCGTGCGCCGCAACGGCGACCTGGAGTACAGCATCGCCGTGACAGAATACCGATTTATCACGTGAGGAGGTGCGCCGCATGGCGGCAGGCTATGTAGACGAGCACAAGCTCGTCTTGTACCGCGACGGCGCACAGCCGCGCGACATTACGGCGTTTGCCAGTGATATGACGCTGACGGATGACCTTGACACACTGGCGGCGGAGCTGACGTTTACGACGTTTATCTCGCCGTGGGACAAGTACACGCCTAAGCTGGCGCTTGCGCCGGGCGACAAGGTGCGCGTGACCAATCAGGGCAAAACGGTCTTTTCCGGCATCATTATCACGGTGACGTTGGACGGCGGTGTTACCGCTTATGACCGCGGCTGGTATCTGAATAAGTCAGAAATCGTGCTGCAGGTCAACAACCTTGCCGCCGATCAGGTCATCCGCAAGGCGTGTGCCAAGGCGGGCGTGACGGTCGGCAAGGTGTGCAGCCTGCCGACCAAGATCACGCAGCTGTGGACAGGCTCAACGCCGTCCGACATCATCAGCGATGTACTGGACACCTGCGCGGCGGCGACCGGCAAAGAGTACCGTCACAGGGTAGACGATACCGGTCTCGTGGTGGAAGCACTACCGGTCTCTCCCATCAAGGCGATGCACAAGCCGGCGAAAAACCTTGCGGCGTTTGACATCACCTGGGCGCTCGGCCAGGTGAGCGGCGAGGACAGCATTGAGGACACCTACAACGCTGTTGTCATTGCCGCCGAGGACGACGGCAAGGCGTACATCGGCGCACAGGCCAGCAACGCGGCATCCATCAAGCGCTACGGATTTATGCAACATATTGAGACCGTGACCGAGAACCCCGGTACGGCTGTGCTTGGGCAGATGGTGAAAAATCTGCTCAAGAACGCCGACAAGGTAGGGCAGACGCGCTCCATCTCGGAAATCTGGGGCTGTGATGAGGTGAAGAGCGGCGTGGTACTGCGATTCAACTCGCCCGCGTTCGGCATCAAGGGCAACTTCCGTATTACTCGCGTGGAGCATCACTACGGCGGTGCAGGGCACACGATGGCGCTCGAAATCACGGCGCTCGAGCAGGTGCGAGCCGCCGCCGAGGGCAAGACCGACGCGGCAGCCATCAAGGCCGCCAGCACGGACAAGGTGCAGGTGTTCGGCCTGCCGGATCTGTCCGGCGGCAGCGACAGCGGCTCGGGCGGCACGATCGTCAAGGCATTGTTTACGGCTTACTATCCCGCCAACAATGCGCTGGAGGGCGGTTATCTGGATGCACAGGGCAACAGGCTCGACCCGAGTAAGCACACCTGCGCCGCACCGCCGTCTGTGCCGTTTGGCACCAAAATCACGGTGCGCGACACCGGCACAAGCCTCGACGGAACGACCTACACGGTCAACGACAGAGGCGGCGCGATCCAGATTGAGAACGGCGTGTACCACTTCGACCTCTTGATGTCCTCGAACGCTGAATGCAACCGCTGGGGACGCAAAAACGGCTCCGCGATCATCGGCGGCTCGGGCGGCGGCTCTGGCAGTGCGGTGTCGTTTGTCAATACGGCACTGGGTGAGGTCGGCTACAAGGAGTCCGGCAAGGATATCAACAAGTACGGTCAGTGGGCAGGCCACAACGGTGTCGCGTGGTGCGTCTATTTTATTTGCTGGTGTGCGTACAAGTCCGGTGCGCCTATCCCGACAAGCTACGGCTACGTTGGCGATATGACCAGCTATTTCAAATCACGCGGCAAGTACAAATCGGCAGGCAGTTACAAGCCCAAGGCGGGTGACCTGATGATTCAGGGCGACCGTCACATCGGCATTGTAATTTCTGCTGGAGCATCGTCGTTTGAGACGGTGGAGGGCAACTACTCCAACAGCGTCAAGCGCGTAACGCGCAGCTATGGTGAGGTGTCCGGTTTCTGTACGCCGTGGGGATAACTACTAAATATAGCGCAGTTGTGGATAAAACTGTGCAAGATGTGGAAAGGAGTGCATGCCAGTGTCATGGGATACAGAGATGGCTTTGGCCATCAAGAACACCGCGAGAAAAGCGGCAAAGAGCCTACCCAAAGGCTGGTATCGTGCCGAGGTCTTGCAGGTAACGCCCAAGTTGATTTTTTCTGTGGTAAGCAAGGAATTTCAGTTCAGCACGGGAGATGGCCTGATTATGACCGCGACTGCTCGGGCGAAAGAGTGGAAAGTCGGCAATCAGGCGGCAGCCATTCTGCAAGGCAGTGAGCTGTTGGTTTTGGACAGTCTGTAACGGAGGAGGTGCAGCGGATGTTTGACGAGGAGCAGGCGCAGTTTGTCTGCGATTTTTTGGAGTGCCTGACGTGCTCCAGCGGTGTGCCGCTGCGCCTGATGGACTGGCAGCGCGACATGATAACCGAGTTTTACGGTCAGCTGATCGAGGACGAGGACGACCCGGCAGGCAACTACCTGCGGCGATACCAGTACCTGTACCTTGAGATTGCAAAGAAGAACGGCAAGTCGGAAATCGCTGCCGGTCTGGGCGTGTACCACCTGTTTGCCGACGGCGAGATTAACGGCGAGGTGTATGTCGTAGCGGCTGACCGCGACAATGCGGGCATCGTCTTTGCGGCGGCCAAGTACATGGTCGAGCAGAGTCCGGCGCTCAAAAAGCGCAGCCGCATCGTGGACAGCACTAAGACCATCTACGACGAGACGAGCGGCAGCAGGCTCAAGGTGCTGTCCAGCGAGGCGTACAGCAAGCACGGCTACAAGCCGAGCTGCGTTATCTTTGACGAGCTGCACGCCCAGCCGAGCCGCGACCTGTGGGACGTTATGACGTTTGGTGCCGGTGACGCACGCCGTCAGCCGGTGTGGATCGTGCTGACCACCGCCGGAGATGACCCCGACCGCAAATCCATCGGTTGGGAAGTCCACGAGAAGGCGCTCGCTATCTACCGATGGCGGCGCGGCGCGAGGGACGAGAAAGCCTACGATGACCCGCGTTGGCTGCCGATCATCTACGGTCTCGGACTGATCGAGGACGAGGATGAACTGAAGGACCTCAATATCTACGACGAGGACCTGTGGCGGCGGTGCAATCCGTCGCTCGGCAAGACGCTCAAGATGGCCACCATCCGCGCCCAGGCGGCGGACGCCAAGAAGAGCGAGGCCGCTGAGCGGCTGTTCCGTTGGCTCAGGCTTAACCAGTGGATTGCCACGGCGACTGTCGGGTGGATACCGATAACCATCTATGACAAAACGCAGTGGAATCCGCCCGGCTGTAAGGACTGGCGCGAGGCCGTGCAGCTGCTGCGCGGCAAGACCTGTTACGGCGGCGTTGACCTCTCCAAGAGCACCGACCTTACCGCCTTTGTACTGGTGTTTCCGCCGCAGGAGGGTCTGGACAGGTGGGTGGCTCTGCCTGCCGGGTGGATGCCGCTTGACGGCATTGACGCACGCGAGCGCGAGGATCATGTGCCGTACCGGGACTGGATACGCGCAGGTTTCCTGCATGGCTGTGAGGGAGATATCATCGACTTTGCGGCTGTGGCTGACGCTGTGGTACAGGCCGCACAGGATTACGACCTGCGTATGGTCGGCTTTGACCCGTATCTGGGTGCGACTGTGATGCAGAACATCCGCGAGCGGCTTGCCGGTACGGTGACCGAGGTTGTCGAGATACCGCAGGGTATCCGGTCCATCTCGCCGCCGATGAAGGAGCTGGAGCGGCTCATCCGAGCGCATGAGATGCTGCATGTGCACAACACGGCGGCACGGCAGTGTTTTCTCAATCTGCGGTGCGTCAGTGATGACAATGAGAATATCAAGCCAACCAAAAAGCGGAGCCGCGGACGCATTGATATCACGGTGGCGTGGATCATCGCGTTTGCGACGGCGATGCTGCAGCCTGCACCGACGCTGGCGGACAGCGTGGCGGCTGCGGATTGGCACATGTGAGTTTAGGAGGTGTCGGCTATGGCCGATGTGTTTCCGGTTATCCCGGAGGAGCTGCCCGCGCAGGTTGCGGAGAGCATCGGGCGGTCTCCGGCGTTTGTCTTCCACGAGGACGGACGCTCGGGCAGTTTCCCACTGGTTGACGGCGCTCTGGTGGAGCGGCAGGGCGTGGAGGCGGTCAAGCAGTGGCTTGAGCTTATGCTCCGGCAAAAGCCTGGTGCGATTCCAATCTACCGGACGAGCGGCACGACCCAGCCGGGCGTGGAGGCGGCAAGCCTTGACCGCAGAGTGCCGGAGGGGTGGATTTTTGCCGAGATCGAGCGCAACGTGCGGGAGACCGCTGCGTTCTGTCCGGCTATCCGGTCGCTTGACAGTTTTAAGTTTACGCGCGTGCGGCGCGGCGTGGAGGTACGCTTCACGGTCCGCCTGCACAGCGGAGAGAGTGAGGAGGTGACGACGTATGTCAGCGAGTGAGATTTTAGACGAGATGCTTGCGGCAATGCCGGAAAGCTATCAGAAAACCATCGGTTTCCCGACCTATGACCTGCTGGCGGCGGTGTCGCTCCGCATGGAGGGCACGGACGATGCCATCGACGAGGCCAAACAGCAGCTCGACCCGGAAAACCTGCACGACAGCGCTCTTGACCGTTACATCTATCCGCGCTCCGGCCTGGAGCGCAAGGCGGCGACCTTTGCGCACGGCAGCCTGACCGTCACCGGCACAGGCACGGTCGAGCAGGGCACGCTGTTCGAGAGCGGCGGCGGTGTTCAGTATTATGCGACAGAGACCGTAGCCATTGAGGGCGAGGGTACTGTACCGGTCACCTGCACGGTGGACGGCACGGCAGGCAATCTGCCCGCGCACAGCGTGACGCAGATGCCGGTGGCAGTGCAGGGCATTGCCTCGTGTGATAACCCTGAACCGATTGGCGGCGGTTATGCCGAGGAGAGCGATGCGGAGTATTACGCGCGGTATCTGCTGCGGCTGCGGACTCTGGCGACCTCCGGCAACGTATACCACTATCAGCAGTGGGCGCTCGAGTGCTCGGGCGTGGGGCACGTCAAGGTCTTTCCGCAGGCGCGCGGCGCGTATACCGTGGACGTGGTCATTGTGGACAGCGCGGGACAGCCTGCGAGCGAGGAGCTGGTGCAGGCGGTGCAGGCGTACATTGACCCCGAGAGCGAGGGAGCCGGAAGGGGGCAGGCGCCGATCGGCGCGCAGTGCTTTGTGTCGGCGGCGGCGGAGAAGAAGATCGCCATTTCCTGCAAGGTGTTCAAATCGAACACCGCAGAGGCGGACAGCGTGACGGCGGCAGTCAAAGCGGCGGTCGCGGCGTATCTCGCCGGGACGGTGTTCGTGCAGGATTACGTTTCTTACGCGCAGATCGCGGCGGCTATCCTGTCGGCCGACGGCGTGGTGGACTTTGAGGGCCTGGCGGTCGGCGGCGGCACAGCCAACATCGCGGTCGGTGAGCGCGAGTGCCCGGTGCTGGGAGAGGTGAGCATCGCCTATGTATGAGGATATGCTGATAAGCCTGCCGACGGCTTACCGCAAAGACCGGTGGGTGCGCGACCTGCTGGAGGCCATCCGCGGGCTGGATGAGAGCCAGCGCACGGAGATGCTGGACGCGGCGGCGCAGCTCTTTCCGGCCAGCATGACGTGGCTGCTGGAGACCGAGGAACGGGCGGTCAACCTGCCGTCAACCGGCACGCTGGAAGAGCGCCGCACGGCACTGATCGCACGCTGGCGCGGTGCCGGCAAGTGTGACGTGGAGCGCATCCAGAGCGTGTGTGACTCGTGGCGCAACGGCGAGATCTCCGTCGGCTTTGCAAAGGGCGTGATTGTGCTGACGTTTGTAGGCGCGTATGGTATGCCTGACAACACAGCGTTGGCGGCACTTAGGGATGCGATTGAGCAGACTGTGCCGTGTCATCTGGCGGTCAAGTATTTGTGGCGCTGGCTGCTGGTGCGTGAGGTATCTGCTATGACGGTCGATGAGCTGCAAAGGCACCGTATCAGCGATTTTGCCTTCTGAGGAGTGATATATTGAGTACAAAAACCAAAAATTTGGAGCTGTTTAAGTATGATCCAGCGGCAGACGGCGCAAACACGTTTAACATCGATCAGGCGTTGAATGGCAACTGGGACAAGCTGGACAACGAAGTTGCAGCCCGCGTGAAAACCGCTGAACTTGCAGCAGAGGTGAAAAAGGTTGCCAAGGACGGCGGTCTGACTGCCTCTGATCTGGGCGCGGTATCGGCGGCGGATAAGGGCAAGGCTGACGGCATTGCAGGTCTGGGCGCTGACGGCAAGGTGCCAGCAGCACAGCTGCCGGAGATGAATTACGAGGGCAAGGGCGCCGTAGATACGCATAATACGAGCGCAAGCGCGCACAGTGCGCTGTTTGCGGCAAAGCAGAACAAGATCAAGGGAAAGAAGGGAAAGTACCTCGGTTTTACGGCTGATAATACCGTGGGCGAGGTAGACGCACCAACATCCGGCGGCAGCCGGATTACGCTGACGTTTGCGGCTGATTTTGTCGGGCAGGCGTGGACACTCAAGGGCGGCGGGGAAACCTACACCGGCACGGTAGACAGCAGCAAGACGGCAACTGTAAGCGTGCTCGGCATCAATACCACCTACACACTGAGCGCTGCACTGTCCGGTACGACGTATACAACCGAGGTTGCAACCAAGGCATATTACACGGCGCTGAGTGTCAATCTTGAGAAATTCCAGAGTACGATTACCGTAACCGTAGATAGCGGTTCGACGGTTACGGCTACACTGGGCAGTACGGTATTGACCAAGACGAGCACCGGCACGGCGGTATTTACCGTCGGTAAGGCGGGCACATGGGCAATCAAGGCTACCAAGGGTGACCAGACCGCAGAGGGCACGGTAAGCATTACCGCCAGTGGTCAGAGCAAGAGCCTGACGCTGATCTACGCTAACGTGTTCGGTGTTTGCTGGGATACGAGTAATTCGAGCACGGCGTTGACGCGCTTAACTCCGAGCACTGACCCTTACGGATTGGTTACGCGGTCGGTGACGACTGAGCCAATTCCAGCTGTCGGAACTGGCTCTGGAAGCAGCTTGTTTGACAGCTATGCGCCGTGGAACGGAATGAAGGAATGCAATCTCAACTCTTCTGGCGCAGTAACCGCATGGAAGGGAAACAGCGCGTTTACTCGTAGAAGTGATTATACCATGGTGTTTATCCCTGCTTTTTACGTTGCTGCTAAGAGAAACGGCACGAAGCAGTATTTCTACGTTTCGGACAATCCGAAAACTGGTATGACGAAACACCCGGGCAGTGGAAAATATATCGGCAGGTATACTTCTAATGGTGAATATGGTGGAGGTTCGACTGGCAGCACACCGCGGGTAAATATTTCGCGAGCAGGCTTCCGGGACTTGGTGAAAAGCGGAATTACCAACGGAGCATTTAACAGCAAATTCCATCTGTACGACTTCGCAACTTACTGCGCAATTATCTTTCTGTATGTTGTGGAATTCGCTGATTGGAACTGTCAGAGTAAAATCGGGCGCGGTTATGTGGATTACAATTATGCAATCAATTCTGGTGCCACAGACACCATGACATTCCACACCGGACTCCGCAATAACGCAGTCCAGTACCGCTGGATCGAAAACCTCTGGGGCAACGTATACCAGTGGGTAGACGGCTTTAACGCCAACGGTACAACGGCGTACTACTGCACCGACCCGAGCAAGTACGCGGACGATACTGCAACCGGCTATACCAAAATCGGTACGCTTCCCGGCTCTGGTTGGATTAAGGACTTGACCGTTACCGATAATGGTCTACTCATTCCGAAAACGTCTGGCGGTTCGGAAACAACGTACATTCCAGATTATGCGAACTCGTCTTCCGGTTGGCGCGTGCTGTATGTTGGTGGCGATTGGTGCGGTGGCTCGTCTGCAGGTCTGTTGTGCTTCAATGCGAACTACACCTCTTCGAATTCGAACTCGGACATCTCCGCGCGTCTCCTGTGCGAGGCGTAGCCGCGCAATCCCCTCCGGGGGTCCGGGGGTCGCAACCCCCGGCATGTTTCAAAGTGTAAATTTTAAGTGAATAAGGGACTGTCTGCGCGTCGTGGAGCACGTGCTGTATGTTGGTGGCAATTGGAGCAATGGCTCGAATGCAGGTCTGTTGTACTTCAATGCGAACAACACCTCTTCGAATTCGAACTCGAACATCTCCGCGCGTCTACTTAGCAACTCAATTATCATTGCGCAGGCTTTTCCTCACCCCTTGGTGAAAATCATGCCCAGAGGACGGGAGTTAGTAGGTTACTCGAATACTCTCGCAGGCAATAAGGATGTGATAACAATCCCTAAAAGAGTTGGATTCCTCTACGAAAAGATGCTCGACAGAGCATTTATAACAGAAACAATACGGCTTGCCGCAAACGGCAAGAAAAATCGTCGCAGCGTCCGACGTGTACTGGCGAACATTGACGCATACGCCGAAAAGCTGCTGGTCATGCTGCGGACGGACAGCTTCATACCGACAAAACCGAAGGTCAAGCGCGTGTACGACGTATCAAGCCGCAAATGGCGTGATATTAAGGTTGTACCGTTCTACCCGGACGGCTGTGTGCATTGGCTTTGCGTCCGTGCTATGCAGCCGGTTTTGATGCGCGGTATGCACCATTGGTCATGTGCAAGCATTCCTGGGCGCGGCGGTGCTCGTGCTATGCGGCAGATTACGCACATGGTACAGCGCAGACCAAAGGACAGCCGGTATTGTGCGCAGATGGACGTTCGCAAGTTCTACGATAGTATTCCACCGGACGGTATCCGTCGGGCGCTGGAACGCAAGATCAAGGACAAGCGGTTTGTTAATCTGGTAATGCGCATCATTGCTGACGGTCTGGCGATTGGCTACTATATCTGTCAGTGGCTTGCGAATTACTATCTGGAAACACTTGACCGCGTGCTGTGTAGCTGCAAGGGCGTTGTCTGTGAAGTGCGCTACATGGACAACGTGACAATCTTTGGACGCTCCAAAAGAGCACTGCATAAGGCTGTCAAGGTGGCAGAACAGCACCTGAGAACACTTGGTCTGACGCTCAAGAATGACTGGCAAGTGTACCCGATCAGGAAGCGCAAGGTTGATGCTGTCGGGTATAAGTTTGGTCGCAATGTAGTCGTACTGCGCAAGCACAGCCTGCTGCGGACACTGCGACAGCTTAGACGAGCGGCAAAGCGGGAACGTGTGTCGGCAAAGATGGCACAAGCATTGCTTAGTCGACTTGGGCGGCTGAAATGGTGTGCCAGCAAAACGATAATGGTTAAATATGTGCGTCCAGTGGGCGTGCAGAATTTGAAAGGAGTGGTACGAATTGAGAGTGCACGGAGATGTCAAACCGCCTGAGGTTGCGGCAGGCAGTATACCAAACAAGCCCGGCAGGGCATGGGTACGCTTTACCCAGAATGCCAAGCAGGAGAAGGGCAAGGACGGTCACACCGGCTGGGTGTATGACGAGTACACGACCGAGGTCGAGGACACGCCCGCGCTGCTGGATGAGGTAAAAGCAAACCGCGAAGCCCTGCTGATGGAGGCCAAGGCGAACGAGAAAAGCAAGGCGGAAATCGTGGCAGAAAACGAAGAACTGCAAGCGCAGAACGCAACGCTCAGACAGCAGGTGGCTGCGCTGACAGATCAGCAGTCTTTTTACGAGGACTGCATTGCAGAGATGGCGCAAGTCGTCTATGCGTAAGTTTATCAACAACATTCGAGAACGTTTTGAAAGGACGGTTATTATGATGGCAATGTTATTTGCGCAGCGCGTAATCCTCGGCAAGTGTGAGTTTGAGCAGGTTCCCACAAAGCTGAAAAAGCAGGTAGCGGAAATCCTGATTGATGAGTGCGGTATGCCGGAGCTTGTGCCGGCTGAGTTCGGCGGCACGAAGGATGCTGTAAGTGAGTGACGCACAACTGATTGACGAGCTGTGCGGTATCTGCGCACAGCTTGCGGAAATCGTGCGGCGGCAAAGTGAAATGCTCGCACAGGATAAGGCAGTTGAGGACGCACTCGGGCGTCTGGATGCAATCGTAAAGTAAAGGAGCAGAACTATGTACGAATCGAATATCTACATCAAGAACTACGCAGAAGTGAAGAAGTACCACGGAGACATGGGCGTGCAGCTCGATAAGTTCGATGACGCCCACAACCTCAAGCATGACGCGCTCGCGCGTGCGCAGTACAAGCACTGGCGCGCACAGCAGACCGGTGTGCCTGAACTTCTCAGCGTTGAGGATAAGCGCCTGCTGGGGCTGTAAACAACAAAAAACCGCCTGAAAAGGCGGTTCGTTGACAGGGTTCGGCGGTGTATGCTATAATACAGGCGGACGCTGTTACATATGGCGGTCAGACCTTCTGTTCCTTTCCCGCAGTCTGCGGCAGGAAGGAGGTGGCGCGAATGCAGAAGAAAGCATTTAGGCTTTTTATGTGTGCGGTCATTGTACTGTACATTTTCTGTATAAAAGCGCGATGACCGCTCGTCTGATCCACGAACGGTCATCTAAATGAACGGTCTATAGGGTCTGACTGCTGTAACAGCGTTCCCTTTGCTTATATTATAGCATATGCTCCGGCTTTGTCAAGAACGACAGGGACGGGGCATTTTTATGCCTCGGGGAAAGAGGTTATATGGATAATCCCATCACTCGTGCCGAGCACGAAGAGTTTCGCCGACGGCTCGAAGAAGAAAATCGTCGGCAGGACAAGCGCATTGAGCTGTTGGAGAATAATATGCGCGAGCTGAACCAGCTGACCGCCTCGGTCGGCAAGCTGGCAACCTCGGTTGAGAGCATGGTCAAGGAGCAGGAAAAGCAGGGCAAGCGCCTTGAAACGCTCGAGGACCGCGACGGCGCGATGTGGCGCAAGGTTGTGGCCTACGGCGCTACGGCTGTGATCGGTATCGTTATCGGCTACATTGCTCGGCAGATCGGCTTGAACTGAGAAAGAGAGGTACTTATGAACTGGAAAATCAGAATCAAGAACCCGGTGTTCTGGGTGCAGATCGCCCTTGGTGCGTTCGCAACGGCGCTGGCCTATGCCGGCCTGACCGCCGCGGACATGACCACCTGGGCGGGCGTATGGCAGATTATCAAGGCCACGGCGGCAAACCCGTACTGCCTGTTTTTGATTGCCTGCAACGTGTGGTCGGCACTTAATGACCCGACCACCAGCGGTCTGACGGACTCGGATCGCGCTAAGTCGTACACTGCGCCGCTGGAAAAGTGAGGTGCGCTATGACGAATATTCCGTTTCTGCAGGCTGACTCGAGCAATTTCTATTCTGGCCGAGGCGGCAACAGTATCAAGTATATTGTCGTACACTATACGGCCGGTAACGGTGATACCGCCATGAATAATGCGCAGTATTTCCACAACAACAGCGGCTTGCAGGCGTCGGCGCATTATTTTGTCGATGAGCACAGTGTTGTGCAGTCTGTCCGCGATACAGACGGTGCATGGCACTGCGGCGGTCCGTTGGAAAGCTCGCATCACCCGCTGCACAATATCTGTATGAACCGCAACAGTCTGGGTGTGGAGATGTGCTCGGACAAGGTAAACGGCAAGTACGTTATTACCGCCCAGACGGTAGACCGCACGGTTGAGCTGGTGCGCTGGCTGATGGACAAGTACGGCATCGACGTGGATCATGTTGTGCGCCATTATGACGTAACGGGTAAGGACTGCCCGGAGCCGTGGGTGCGTGATGAGAGCCTGTGGCGCAAGTTTAAGGCGCGGCTGACCGCGCCGGTTGAACCCGAACCGAAGAAGGAGGACGACGAAGTGGTAGAAAAGAAAAAGGTCCTGCTCAACGGCAAGACCTACGAGTGCGACGTCATTACAAAGGACGTCACTAACTATATCAAGATGAGATCGCTCCAGCAGGCGGGCTTTATGATCGGGTATGACGCTGTTCGCAAGGTTCCGAGCATCACCGCACCGCAGTGCCGCACATTTGTCCCGGACGGCGATGAGGCTGTACAGGCCGCAGTTGATACGCTGCGGGAAACCGCAGGTCTGGAAGATAAGACGATCGAGTATCTGCTCCGCTATCAGTGGGGCGAGGACCTCGTGAAGAAGCTGGCAGCCGCAGTTAAGTAAATAGTAAGGCCCTCGGTGTTCGATTTGGACACCGAGGGCCTGTTGTTATTCAGTTGGTTTTGGAGTATTGCCATCAAAAATCACATGAGCAAACCGAAAACGCTGTGTGACATTCGGATACTTCTTGTGATCTACCTCTGATGCAAACATATCGTATGGCCGTGCATAGATTTTGAAATCATCATAGAGAGCCTGATAAATTACCAAAGGCTCACTGGTTTCTGTATGCGTGGCAATGGCGAGAACCTGATATAGTTTGCCTTTGAAGTGCAGATATTTCTCGCCAACTAATATTTTTCGACTACTTGGATTCATTTTCCTCTCCTATATTGAAAAACTGGCTAATGTTCCGGAGAATTAAGCCAACAAAAACTACAACGATCAAGAATGATAAGATTGCGATAATCCAACCAGAATATCCGTCGGGACAAATATGTTTAGTCAAAAGACTAGTCACTTGATTGACCAAAATGCCAATAAGGAACGCTAATAAACCGCTTTCTAAAAGAAGAGTTGTCAACTGGATAAAGCGTTCCTTTCCTACGGCACGCTTTATTTCTTTGAGCTTCTTTTTCTTTTCATCTTCTGTGATGTCACGGAGTATTTCGTTTCGAATATCTTTATAGATATCACGTTCGGCATGCTGCTGTAATCGAAGTAATTCGGATGCAGCTATACCATCAGTAGCATTATCTTTTAAGCGATCGGACACATATGCATGAATAAGTTCCTCGGTAGTGATATGATCGTTGTTATCTGTCATTGAGGTAGGCTCCGCTCATGATTTTTCTATATAGTTCTTGTGCCTTAGGTGAAAAATCGGATTCTGTAAATTTAGCACCTAAAAACTCATTTTCATTATGGTAAGAAGCATCTGCCTTAGCACTATAAACTTTTTCAGGCGAAGGCTCGCTTTTTAGTTCTTCAAAAACAATCTGAGCGATAGGCATGTCAGACGTCAAAGCGATAGAATTAGGGCTTACATTTCGCAGACCAATCTGCAGAGTTCCTCGATATCCAGGATTGCAGTGCTGATCCGAAACAATAATACCCAATCGAGTAAACTTGGTCCTTGGACGAATATGTGCAATCATATTGGAAGGAATGCAGATAGTTTCTTTCAATGTCACTAAGATGTATTCCATCGGTTTCAGAATGAATGAAGAAGAATCGGGAATAGGAACTTCTTTGTACAAAGAATCAATCGCATTTTGGTCGGTTAAAGAAATTGTTCGCACATCATCTTTGAAAACATGGATAACATCTGACATGGAAACATCGTAAGAAGCACCTTGCAGGCGAAACTCGTCGAAAGGAGATATCAAAGGATGCTCTGGCTGCGTGCAGAGGACGCGGATATCTTTATCGGATAAAATCACTCTAAACAACTCCTGCTATAATAGAACTGTAACATAATAATAAGCAAATAGTAGGGGTTTGTCAATGTTTTTATTGACATTTTTGATATGATAGGTTATACTATATAGCCTGTCATAAGCGGTTAGGCTATCAGGAATGTTGATGACTATGCTGTGTTTATGGAGAAAGGTACAGCGTAAAAGATATAACAGGGAAGATATTATAAAGAGTTTTGATAGATGTAGAAAATGTGTAGGAAAACAAGAAAGACGAACCTCAAAAAATGACGATATATCTAACAAAATCGGCATTTTCTATAACCGCTTGACGTGCGGAAGGTCAGCGGTTCGAACCCGTTAATGTCCACCACCAAGCCACTCATTGTGAGTGGCTTTTTCTTTTGTCTGAACAAAAAGCAGCTGAGACCCCACATCTCAGCTGCTTCTATTTCGTCCCACATTTTGCTTTTACTCTCTGTGCTGCCGCTATCCTTCGGCAGCTGCCTTTTATTGCTCGGTCTCGCGGATATATTTGAAAACCGAGTGCTCCAGATAAAATTGCACATCACCTTCTGTCAGCTCATACGGCTTGTGGCCGTCAATGCACAGCCAGTATCGTCCGTCCGCACTTTGCTTGAGATAGGCATTCTCGTCGTCAAAATAGACGGTCGAGCTGCTGTCGGGCTCGGCCGGTGGCTCGAATGCCGGCTGCGGCAGCACCGCATACGACAGTGCCAGCAGGACAGCAAAGCTGCCGATGAGTACGGCACTTGCGGTTCGGTCGTTCGGCTGCTCCGCGCAGGTGAGCACGGCGGTGAACCGCTCCCGCATGGCCTTGTCTGCCTCGGCGCGAAACAGGGCCGTGGACGGCTGCGGCACCGGCTGCTGCGTGCAGCCTTGCTTCATTGCGGCGAGGATGGCGCGCAGATAGGCTGTGCGTTCCTTTGCATTCAGCGTCTGTGCAATCGCACGGTCGCATTTAAGCTCGAGCGTCTGTTCCAAATCCTTCTGCAGCAGGTATACGACCGGATTCCACCAGAAAATGATGCAGTACAGCGTTACGAGCAGCTTGACAGCCGTATCATGGTTGAGAAAATGCGTGTACTCGTGCAGCAGAATGTAGTGCAGTTCGGCGTCTGTGTACGTCTTGTCCGGCAGAATGATGTACCGGCGCAGCACACCTACGCCAAAGGCAGATTCGATATTCGCGGCTGTACGTCCGCGAACTTTGATGGTGCGGCCGGTCTGCCGCCGGATCTCGCTCAGCAGGAAAGCCGTGCGGCTGTCCCATGGCTTGGCTTGCCGCGCAGCGCGGATGGCTTTGCAATACTGCAACGCGTAATGGATCAGCAGAAAAACTGTGCCGAGCAGCCAGATTGCACACAAAAGCAGTCCGACCGGCAGGTGCGTGACCGAATCGGGCTTGCGCGCCAGAAAGTTGTAGATGCGCGGATACACGACGCTGTCGCTCACAATCACTGCGTGCGGAAACTCGAGCGGCAGCAGCAGGCGCGCGGCGCAGAACAGGTAAAGCAGCACCATAGTCAGCACGCCGAAATGCGGCCGGAAGCGTGTGCGCCGCACAAGATAGATCACAATAATCAACAAACTGCTCCATAAAAGTGCAGATATAAAGGAAAATAGGGTTATTTGCATATTATTTATCTTCTTTGTTCTGCAGCGCAGCTTCGTACTGATCGACCATTTTTTCCAGCTCGGCAATCAGCTTTTCTTCCTGCTCGGATTCGTTTGATTTGGCAGGTTTTTTGAACAGCGCTACGGCGATTCGGGCAAACAGTGCCTGGTTCACGCCTTGCTCCTCGAGCATGTTCGCCAGAAATTCGTCCTTGGTGTAGCAGGGGACGAACTGCCGCGACTGATAGCGTCCGTTCTGCAGCAGACCGCTGACCTGCACCATGCCTTTTTTGACAAGCTGACCGAGCAGTTTGTCGATATAATTGGTGTTCCAGCGGGCCTCCGTAATTTTTTCGGCAAGCTGCAGTGTTGTGAGCGGACGGTTTTCCCGCCATAAGGTGTCCATCAGAATTTCCTCGGAGTTGGACAGCTTGAAGCGCTTCATTGGCCTCACCTCTGTTTTGATAATCACCTGTAAGGTGTTTGTTATAAGATAAGAATAACCACCTTGAAGGTGGTTGTCAATATCTTGATGGAAATTTGTAGGAATATCTGAAACTGGACATGATAAATTGTGAGAAGTGACAATATATTTTCTGGTGACAGGGGGAAAGGCACACCTTTCGGTGTGCCTGAGGCTGTCGAAAAACTATCGTTTTTCGGGCAGCCTCTCGATCGAAACCACGCTTTCGATCGAATGCTGAAGAAAAACCGCGTCCTCCGGACACATTTTTTCTTCCCTTGTATAAAAACCGAGGTACACAAGGTGAATTGCCGCATAGCGGCAAGAGAGGGTGGTCTGGACCACGCCCCCCGGTTTTTATGAATTTGCTGCGCAAATTCTATTTTATACGTGCTGTCGCACGAAGCACAAAATAGAAATCTGACTTTTTCGACAAGCTGAGGCACACCTTTCGGTGTGCCTCATTTCATTTTCCGCAGATATTCTTTTTGCAGGCGCTGACGGGGTACCACGCACATCCGCGACAAATATCCTCCAGCATGACCGATGTCATTTGTGTGTCGATTGCACGGATCAGGTCCTGATAAACATACACGCCCTCGTGCAAATTAAAGTATTCGACCGTCTTTCGGTCAAAGCGAGAGACCTTTTCCTGTGCTTCGCACAGGTCATCAGCGGTGTGGTGCGGGCAGTGCGCGCACAGAGAATCCGAGCCAAAGACAAGCCGGATTCGGGTTCCCGGTACATTTCGCAGAGAATGCACAATTGCACTCATATTTTGCACAAATTCTGTGCTATAGCCCCTGCCGGAGTACCCTTGTGTGCAAAGCAGATGATGCGGGCGCAGCCGGATCATGCCTTTAGCCCCGGGATGCGCTTGCGAACAAGAAAGCCGATCACGGTTGCAAGAACAGCCTTGATGACAGCGGTCGGGATGAACGGCAGCACGCATGCGGTCACGCCTGCGGCGATCGAGCTGTTCATGAGTACGCAGAACATCACCGTGCCGACAACATAGTTGGCAATCGTGCCGACGATCAGCGCGATGACATACGCGCCGCGGAATGCATGACGGTGATCGGCGCCCCAGCCGATGATAAACGCCATCAGCGGGAAGGAGATCAGAAAACCGCCGGTAGGACCGATAAACTTGTCAAAACCGCCGGAAAAGTTCGCGAGCACCGGTACGCCGACGGCACCGAGCAGCAGATAAATTACGCATGAAACTGTGCTCAGCTTGGCGCCGAGTACGACAGCCGCCAGCGTAATCGCGAACGTCTGCATGGTCATCGGTACGCCGCCGGGCATCGGAATGGAAATCTGCGCCATGATCGCAATGACCGCTGCGAACAGTCCGGAATAGCAGATGTCGCGCACGGAAAACGCGCTGCGCTGTGCGGGCTTGCTGGAAATGTCACTCATTGGGAGTTCCTCCTCGTTGTTTTGCTTATTGCATTAAACCACAGATTTACTGCAATGTCAACTGATTTTGGAAAAATGGTTGACGGTATGCGAAAAAAAGAAACAGCCGTTCCGTGCATTTGCACAGAACGGCTGTTTGCTCAGCTTGCAGAGCGCTCCCAGCGGGCGAAAATGCGGTGGAGGATCAGGCAGAACAGCAGCGCGAACACCACGCCGAACATATTCTGTGCGACACGCAGACCGACCGCGCTTTTGAGTCCGTATGCGCTGGTTGCAATAGCGAGCGCACCGAACGTGTTGAACACAGCCTGCCAGCCGTATTTCGCGGAAAAACCGACACCGATGCCGCCAATCACGCCGATATAGGCGTAAATCGAGGACGGAAGCAGGAAATACAGCGCTAAAAAGCAGCAAACACCCACAATATTTCCGATGATACGCCAGCGAACGCGGTAGCGCATATCGTCCATCGCGGGAAGGATTGCGCTCATGGCGGCAATGCCCGCCCACATCGCACGCGGCATGCCGCTCAGCTCTGCGAGGAAAAGCACGAGCGGAACGCAGATGATCTGGCAAAGCTGCCATTTGGAGCGCGGATGGCGCAGATCGAAAGCAGGAAGGATGTCTCCTGCACAGAGCTCATAGGCATTGCCGCGATGGTTGCCATAGAATACCGCGCAGACCAGAAGCGCACCGGCAGCAAGTCCAAACAGGCGCATTTGATAGGCGTGCCCGCTCACATCGTAACCATACAACAGCAGATAGCCGAGCACGAGTGTGGACTGATTGAACATTCTTGGCTCGTGGCAGCCGAACAGAATGAGCAGGGCAATCGCAGCAGCATTGATGAACAATCCGCCGACCGGACCGGCCAGATTGGCTGCATGCGGTCCGACGGCCATAATGCCGAAAAATCCGGCGAGCAGCAGCGTGGACTGTCCTGTGCGAATGCACAGATGTGCGCTGCGGAATACGAGCAGATACAGCAGCACGACTACGCCGACGATGCTGTTGTCTGCGCCGAAGCCCAGACTGTAAAGTGAAACGAAAACAAAGCAGAATGCGACGGTTATCGCAATTTTGGTCAAATACACGGCAATATGGTACAGCTTTTCGCGCTGTGACGCACTCTCACGGATGATTTTCTTTGAGCCTGCCTGATTGACCTGTAATTCCTGATAAAATGTCATGAAATTCCTTTCCAATCGGTGAAAATGAGTAACTATATAACTGTATCACCATCGAGAAAAAATTTCAACTGTTTTTTTAAAATCGAACAACAGGCCGGATATACTTCCAGAAACGTACACAATCGTGCACAAAATAGAACACACGACCGGGTGCGGTATCCAGACAGCAGCCGGCGGCCGCTCGGCTCGTTCACGAACGCCATCTGCTGCTCGGCTTCGGGGACAAGCTGCCGCAGAAGCGCGCTGACCGTTTCTAAATCCGCTCCGGGAATGCGAGCCTGCCTTTGCATAAAATCCCAGTAACCGATGCTCTCGTAGTTGCGAATGTGTGCGAAACCTGCGACTGCGAACAGTCAAGCAGCCGAGTTAAATACGCGAGTGTCAGCGTTTCGCCCTCACGCGCACGGATACAGCGGTCAATCTCGGCGATCAGCCGCAGAACATTGTCGTGCCAGTTTTGCATGAAAATCCCTCCTTGTCCCTGCATGATACAGGAGAATAAGCTGTGCCGCTTGATCTGATCTGCAAAAAAAGAAAAACCGACGTAAAAACGCCGGTTTTCGATCTTATCCGTTCTTCTTGATGGCATTGATGAGCCGCTCGGCCTGTGGAGCGCCGTGCTTCTTGGCTTGCTCGGCCCAGTAGAGCGCCTCGTGCGCGTCATGCGGTGTGCCTTCGCCGCGTGCGTACAGGATAGCGGTGTTCATCATGCACGCTGCGTTGCCGCCCTGAGCAGCCTTGAGAAAATACTGGAAGGCGAAGGTCGCATCCTGCGGAACGCCGGTACCGGTGCTGTACAGCCATGCCAGACGACCCATCGCCAGTACGTTGCCGCGGTTTGCGGCAATCTGGTACCAACGGACAGCCTCGTCCATGTCCTTTTCCAAGCCGCGGTCGCCCGTCTCGATCAGGCTGGCGATTAGTGCCGCAGCCTCCGGATGGCCGTATTCAGCGGCCTTGCGGTACCAGGTGAGCGCGGTCTGCTGGTTCTTTTCCGCGCCGAAGCCCTTGTCATGGTAGCACGCCAGATTGAACATAGCAACCGGATCGTTTTGCTCAGCCGCCTTTTTTGTCCATTCAAAGGCATTCTCAGCATTCTTTTCCACGCCCTGTCCGCGCTCATACAGCGAGCCGAGCGCACGCTGCGCCGGTGCGCAGCCGTCCTCCGCAAGAGCCAGCCACTGACCGGCCGCTTCAGCAAAATTGCCTGCCTTATATGCGTCCAGAGCCTGATTGAACGCCTGTTCAATGCTCTGCTGATTTTCCTTGTTCGCTTCCATTGTTTACTCCTCCAGACAGTACCGCCTCCGAAATATGCGGTATGCAGATATCTTATTTTATCACACCGCACGTCGAAAGTCTACGAAAAAGCGAAAGAAATAGCATGGCACAACCGTATCTTGACAAAAATGTGAAATGTGTGTGAATGGACTTGCGCTTTGCGCTGAAAAAACGTAAACTGGAAATAGGATTTCTTAAACCAAGGTATAGATTGTAAAACAACGGCACTCTATCAGATAAAAGGAGAATGTCAAATGGGACTTATCAAAGCAGCAGCAGGCGCGGGCGGCGGTGTGCTGGCTGACCAGTGGAAGGAATATTTTTACTGTGATGCGATAGACGCGGATGTGCTCGCGGTCAAGGGCCGCAAAAAGGTCACCAGGCGGTCGAGCAACACCAAGGGCGACGAGGATATCATCACGAGCGGCTCGGTCATCGCGGTGGCGGACGGACAGGCGATGATGATCGTCGATCAGGGCAAGGTCGTGGAAGCCGCATTCGAGCCGGGTGAGTTCGTCTACGATTCGTCCGCCGAGCCGACTATTTTCGCCGGTTCGTTCGGTGACAGCGTGTGCAAAATGTTCGCCAACATGGCCAAGCGCTTCACGTTCGGCGGAGAAGCGCCGCGCACGCAGCGCGTCTACTATTTCAACACCAAGGAGCTGACCGGCAACAAGTACGGAACCGCGTCTCCGGTGCCGTTCCGCGTGCTCGATGAGCGGGCGGGCATCGACATGGACATTGGTCTGCGGTGCTTCGGCGAGTACAGCTACAAGATTGTCAATCCCATGCTGTTCTATACCAACGTGTGCGGCAACATGGCAGAGGAATACCGGCGGGAAAATCTGGACAGCCAGCTCAAAAGCGAGCTGCTGACCGCGCTGCAGCCCGCCTTTGCGCGCATTGGTGCAAACGGTGTGCGCTACTCGGCGCTGCCCGCGCATACGATGGAAATTGCAGACGCGCTCAACGAACAGCTTTCGTCCAAGTGGCGTGAGCTGCGCGGCATCGAGATCGTGTCGTTCGGCGTCAACTCGGTCAAGGCGGACGAGGAGGACGAAAAGACCATCAAGGAAATGCAGCGCGAGGCTGCCTACCGCGATCCGACCCGTGCGGCAGGCTCGCTCGTGCACGCGCAGGCCGAGGCGATGAAGTCTGCGGCAGCGAATGCGAACGCCGGTCCGGCGATGGCGTTCATGGGCATGAATATGGCCGGTCAGGCAGGTGGAGCCAGCGTGCAGAATCTGTACGCAATGGGTCAGCAGCAGGCGCAGACGGCAGGTGAGTGGACGTGCTCGTGCGGACAGACCGGAAACACCGGCAAATTCTGCATGGGCTGCGGCAGACCCAGACCTGAGCAGAGCAGCTGGAAATGCGTTTGCGGTACGGTCAATACCGGAAAATTCTGCTCCGAGTGCGGAAAGCCCCGACCGGAGAATACGACCTGGACGTGCTCGTGCGGCGCAGTCAATCAGGGAAAGTTTTGCTCGGAGTGCGGCAAGGCAAAACCAAATATGTAAAAATGATAGACGATCCAATGTATATCGTAGGGTGAGGGCAACCCGCCCTACGGATTCACTTCAAAAATAAAAAGTGATGGTGAAGAAATGTCAGACAAAGCAACAAACTACCAATGCCCGTCCTGCACGGGACCGCTGCACTACGACGGCGCCGCGGGACGGCTGCAATGCGACTACTGCGGCTCGTCATTTGACCCGGCAGAGATCGAAAAGCTGTACGCTGAAAAGGAACAGCAGGCCGCGTCTCAGCCGGAGACAGGGAGCGACACCGGTGAATGGCAGTCCTCCGCAGATGAGGACTGGGGCACGGACGCAGACAAGATGCGCGTATACAGCTGTCCGTCCTGCGGTGCGCAGCTGATCTGCGAGGAGACCACGGCGGCGACCTCGTGCCCGTACTGCGGCAACCCGACCGTCATTCCCGAGCAGTTCAGCGGCATTCTCAAGCCGGACTACATACTGCCGTTCAAGCTGAGCAAGGAGGATGCGGTTTCCGCGCTCAAGCAGCATTACAAGGGAAAGCTGCTGCTGCCCAAGCTGTTCCGCGATAATAACCATATCGAGGAGCTGCGCGGCATTTATGTACCGTTCTGGCTGTTCGACGGCGAAGCCGAAGGCAGCGCGAATTACATGGCGACGACCACGCGCGTGTTCCGTCACGGAGACACGGAAATCACCGAGACCAGCTTTTACGAGGTGCAGCGCGCGGGCACGCTGCCGTTCAGCCGTGTTCCGGTGGATGCATCGCGCAAGATGCCGGATGATTATATGGATTCCATCGAGCCGTTTGATTATGCCGGCCTGAAGCCATTTTCGACCGCCTATCTGCCCGGATTTTTCGCGGATAAGTTCGATGTTTCCATCGAGGAGAGCAGCAGCCGTGCGGACAAGCGCTGTCGGCAGTCGCTGTCGGATGCGCTGCAGGGAACCGCGCGAAACGGCCGTCCGTATACCTCGGTCACGCCGACCGGCGAGGATATTCACCTCAAACGCACCGGTGTACATTACGCGCTGCTGCCGGTCTGGATGCTGAATACCCGCTGGAACGGCAAGAATTACATGTTTGCGATGAACGGTCAGACCGGACGCATGGTCGGTGACCTGCCGGTGGACAGAAAACGGTTCTGGGGTCTGTTTGCCGCCGTTGCCGCGCCCATGACTGCGGTGCTGACGGCGCTGCTGTATTTTCTGTAAGGAGGCGGCGTAGATGAAAAACAAGAGAAAACTGCGTCTGGCTGCGCTCTTAGCAGTGCTTTTGCTGCTGTTTCCGGCCTTTGCGGTTGAGGACGATATAACGGATGAGAGCGATACCTCGACCACCCAGACGGAGGAAACTGACCAGACCGCACCGCTCGGCGGTACGGATTCGATTGACCCGTCGGCAGACAAGCCGCGCGTGTTCGACTATGAAGAGGTGCTGACGCAGGTCCAGATTGACACGCTCGAGGAAAAAATCAGGGCGATCGCGGAGAAATACGGCATCGGTGTCGGCATCATAACGATTGACGACTACACGCCGTACGGCGATGACGCTTATGATGCGGCAGAGCAGCTCTACAACGAGCTTGATCTGGGTGCGAGCGAGGACGGCGACGGCGTGGCGCTGCTCATCAGTCTGGATGACCGCGATTTTGCGACCTATGCGCACGGCGCGAAAGCCGAGGAGATTTTCAGCGATGCGGTCCTGCAGGATTTGGAGTCGTATTTCCTGGATAATTTCGGAAACGATGATTGGTACGGCGGCTTTTCGGACTTCGTTTCCGGCTGTGAGTGGTATCTGCAGCATGTAGCCGAAGGCGGCAAAGCCGGTGTGCCGGTGCATAATGAGGTCGAGATTTCGGACAGTACGCAGGAAGACACAGCGGACGATTCGTTTTCGCTCGGCGGTGCATTCGGCCTGTCGCTGCTCATTTCGTGCGTGGCGGCGCTGATCGTGTGCATGGTGTTCCGTTCGCAGATGAAATCCGTGCATACACAGACGACTGCAAACCGGTATGTGGGAAACGGCGGCCTCAATCTGACGCTCAGCCGCGATATTTACCGTTATACCTCGCAGAAGCGGCGGCAGATTCCGCGAAATGACAATAATAACAACTCGACCGGCGGCGGTCACGGCGGAGCCGGATTTTCCGGCAGCGTCAGCCATACCAGCAGTTCGGGACATGGGAGAAGCGGTAAATTCTGAATGGAAAACGGAGAATGAACATAGCTGCATTTTCCGTAAACAAAAAGCAAAAAGACAGCCGACAGGCTGTCTTTTTTTATGCAAAAAACGGAGATAATTCCGCAATTTTCGCAATCGTTTTGGATTCCTTCGGGAAGTCCTTCTGCAGCCTTGCGGCACACCGTCTGCAGAAATCCTCATACAACTCGGGATTCTCCCGCATTTGCTGCTTGAAGCCCCAGATATGGGTAAAATATCCGTTCTGCGCACCGCCGAACAGCGCAGGCAGGTCACTGAGGGCAGCCGCATGCGCGTGCTTTTTCTCGGCGCACATGGCGAGCAGCCGCTGCTCGGCGAACACCATGTAGGTGAGTGTGTCGTCGGCATCCGGTGAGCAGCGCATGAAGCGGATGGCGGTGTCCGTGTAGTACCGTCGGAACTCGTCATTGCCGAAATAGGCGAGCGCGGTATTGAACGGCTGTACCGTCCAGTCAAATGAATCAAGCGGGAAGCCTTCGGTTTTGGCGAATGCCGTTTGATCCGGATAGATGGACGGCGTAATGTCCTCGCGGTGGATGGCTGCGGTGTCCGGTCCGTCGAGCAGATTACTGATGGATTTCCAGCAGATGAAATCTGTATCAAGCATCACGCACGGCGATGGCACAGCGGAGAGCGCGTACAGCTTGCCGGCCGCCCAGAAGGCTGTGGCGTTTATGTCCTCGGGCATGGTGTCCAACAGAGGATACACGCCGTCATCCCACAAAAAACAAAGCCCGAGCGATTCATAATAACGCTTGGCAGGTGTGTCGCAGATCATGCGGATCGAACCGTTCTCCCTGCGCCACTCGAGCGCGGAAAGCGCGGTCGTGAGCAGTTCAAACGGCTCGATTCGGTATTCCATATGGGGATTGCGGACGAAAAACGGCTTTGTCCAGTTGGAGTGGAACGCCTGCATCAGATCAGCTCCAATCCGTAGCCGCCGACCGGGCACGAGCCGGAACCGAACCGGAACGAACCCGATCCGGAACCGGAATAACTGGTGCGGTAAGAGGTGGTGTACGAGGTCACATACGAGCCGGAGCCTGAGCCGCACGGCACGCAAACGGTCTGTATAACGGTAGTTTCACCGGATGCGGAGACAGCGGTTTCCTCACCTGCTGTCGAGGGGACAGCGCCGCCCATGATGGGCACCGGAGGGCGCTCGTCATCGGCCGGATACCAGCCCTCCGGGTAGGGGTCCACCGCGAAAACAGGTGCTGGTGCGGCAGACTGTGCCGGATCACTTGCTTCGGGTGCGGTCTCGGGAGCAGGTGCTTCTTCGGTTTTCGGTTGGCAATGCCGCGCATAGCTCGCTTCGTCGAACACAACGCCGTCGATCTCGCGGTATTTTTCCGGATTCATTGCCACAATACCGTTCGGCTTGGACATAACACCACACACCTCTCATTCACTAATTATAATTATATATGAAGGGAGCGCAATCCGCAACCGCAAACAAGCAAAATTTTGGCTTTACAATCCGCAGATGGTTTTCGTATAATAGTAGGGAGAAAACAGATACGGTGTTCCGGTCGGTTGATTATGCTGTACCATGTAAAATATTGTAGGGGCGCGCATTGCGCGTACGTTTTATCCGGTTAGCACAATATCAATTCTGCGGATTGGATTAAACAACTACCGTGAGGCACCCGCCCTACGGTAAAAGTTAGATAAATGTCATTTGTATATAGAATGGGAGAAATTATGGATTTTTTATCGTTAGAGCAGTCGGTCTGGCGCCGATTGCAGGAAGAAACGCGTCCAATCGCGCTGTACGGCATGGGCGACGGCGCAGACAAAATACTTGCGCAGTTTGACCGTCTGGGCATTCGCGCGTCTGCGGTGTTCGCAAGTGATGAATTTGCCCGCGGCAATCTGTTCCACGGGTTCTGCGTGCGCAAGCTGTCGGACACGGTAGCCGAGCTGGGCGAGGACATCGTAATCGTGATTGCGTTCGCCAGCCAGAGACCCGAGGTGCTGCAGCTGATGTATGCGCTCGAGGAAAAATACGACGTGGTGGCGCCGGACGTGCCGGTGGTCGAGGGACCGCTGTTCGATGAGGATTTCGTGCGCGCGCACCAGGACGAGATGCAGCGGGCGTATGATCTTCTGGCAGATGATTTGTCGCGCGAGGTTTTTCTGGATACCGTGCGCTTCAAGCTGTCCGGCAAAATGGAATACCTGCGCCACAGTGAATCCGACAAGGATGAGGTGTTTCATAATCTCCTGCGCCCGACCGCAGAGGAGCATTTCTCCGACCTCGGCGCATACAACGGCGACACCATCCGCGAGCTGCTGCACTACACGGACGGCAAGTTTGCGTCCGTTACCGCCCTCGAACCCGATCGCCGCAGCTTCCGCAAGCTGAATGAGTGGGCGAGTGCCAATATCACGGGCGATGTTACGCTCGTGCAGGCGGGCGCGTGGAACGAGGACACGGTCAAATGCTTCACCGATCAGGCAGGCCGCCAGTCCCGCGTAGCGGGGCAGGGCAAAGAGACGCAGATGCGTGCGCTCGACAGCGTGCTGTCCGGCCGCCCGTGCACCTATCTTAAAATGGACGTGGAGGGCGCAGAGCGCGAAGCCATCGCCGGCGCCGAGAAAACCATTCGGCAGTACGCACCCAAGCTGAACGTTGCTGCCTATCACCGCAGTGAGGATTTCTTTCAGCTGCCGCTGCTCATCCATGCGCTGCAGCCGAACTACCGGCTGTATCTGCGTCACCATCCTTATGTTCCGGCTTGGGATACGAATTTGTACGCAATATAAAAAACAGTGGAAATCCCGGTCGGGCCGTTGTATAATAAAGATAGATTACGGCAGGGTGTGACCTGCCGGAGAATTTATACATGAAGGAGATCATAACAATGGGCTGTTTTTACTGTGATGAGCACCATGAGGGCCGCGAAGCAATCATGTTTAAGGTTGGCGACATGAAGGCAGGTACCCTGTACCTGTTCAAGGATCAGGCACACAAGGGCCGCTGCGCACTGGCGCTCAAGAGCCATAAGAAGGAGCTGTGCGAGTGCGACGAGCAGGAGCGCAACGATTACTGTGCAGATCTGGCTGCTGCTTCCGGCGCTATTAAGAAGCTGTGGGGCTGCACCAAGATCAACCTCGGTTCGTTCGGCGACAGCAATCCGCACCTGCATTTCCACATCGTACCGAAGTACGAGGGCGGCTTTGAGTTCGGCGGCAGCTTTGCCATCACCAATCCGGAGCCGGTTATCCTGAAGGACGAGGAGTACAAGGAAATGATCGAGGCTCTCCAGAAGGAGCTTGGCCTTTAATCCTTTGGCTGCATAAGTCACAAACAGCATCGAACTTTGCGGTTCGGTGCTGTTTTTTATACCTAAAGTTTAGAATTTGTTGTTTCAGGTATCGCGCGGCAGCGCGCATGAAATAGCATTTGCTCTGCAAATGCTCAAAAAGGGGGAGCATGTATCACCCTTTTTGAACTTCTGGAGGGAGAAAGTTTCTGTATAGGAACTTTCGGACGACTTTGGAACGGCCCACGGTCCGTTCCTGCTTGTCGGCGAAACTGTAGTTTCGCGACAGCCGACGGTTCGGTGCTGTTTTTTGTCTTATATGATACTTGCGCGCTGCGGGAACGTGCGGTATAATGTACAGTGATTTCGTATTGTATAAACAAAGGAGCAATGCTATGAAACGCTATTTTGCAGCGGCGATGCTGCTGCTTGCGCTGTCCGGCTGCGGCTCAAGCGGCAGCAGTGCACAGCTTTATACTACCACCGAGGACTTTTTTGCGATGGACACCTATATGTCGGTCGATGTGTCGAGCGAAAAGAGCGAAAGCGCGGCAGAGGACATGGCGATTAAGATCGAGCAGCGCGTCAATCAGCTGGACGCGGCGCTCTCGCGCACGCAGCAGGCGGGCGATCTCTACAAGCTGAACCACGCGAACGGTCAGCCGACCGAGGTGAGCGATGACACCTACACCGCGCTTGAGAAGGCGCTCGAGTACGCCGAGATGACAAACGGTGCGTTTGACCCGACGATGGCGCCGCTGACCGACCTCTGGGGCATCGGCACGGACAACGCGCGTGTGCCCGCGCAGAGCGAGATTGATGAAGCGCTGACGCATGTCGGCTATCAGAACGTCAAGCTGCTCGGCAACAATCAGGTGCAGCTGCTGAATGGCGCACAGGTCGATCTGGGCGGTATCGGCAAGGGTTACGCAGGCGACATCGTGCACGAAATGGTGGAGAGCGACACCTCGGATCAGTGGCACGTTCTGGCGCGGCTGAGCGGCAATGTCGAGATGTACGGCGGCAAAACCGCAGACAGCGGCACGGACAACTGGAACATCGGCATTGCCGATCCGGACGACAACACGGACTCGATTGCGGTGGTGTCGCTGCGGGACGGCTCGGTTGTTACCTCGGGTGATTACGAGCGCTTTTTTGAAAAGGACGGCAAACGCTACCACCACATTTTTGACCCCGCAACAGGGTATCCGGCGGACAGCGGCCTGCGCGGCGTGACCGTCATTGATCCCTGCTCGACCAAGGCGGATGCGCTGACAACGGCGCTGTTCGTCATGGGTCTGGATAAGGGCATGAAATTCTGCGAGGAAAACAAGATTGCGGCCGTGTTCATCACCTCGGACAAGCAGGTGTACACCACATCCAAGACAGGGGACTGCACGTTTGAGTTTCTCGGCGAGAAAAAGGGATACACCTATGCGGAATAAGCTGAAATTCGGTGATTTTATCATCATTGGCGTGGTTCTGGTGATGGCAGGCGCACTGGCGGCAGCGCTGGCGTTCCACAGCTCCGGCGACAAGCTGTACGCCGAGGTCTGGCAGAACGATACGCTCATCGAGCGGGTGCAGCTGACCGATGCGACCGACCGCACGATCAAGCTGGACGGCAACACCATTGTGCTCTCGGGCAAAACAGCGAAAATGGCGGACGCGGACTGTCGGGATCAGGTGTGCGTGCGCACCGGTACACTTACCCATGCCGGACAGGCGGCGGTCTGTCTGCCTCACCGCGTGGTGCTCAAGCTGGTCGGCGTGAATGACAGCGGCATCGACGCTGTGGCATCGTAAGGGGTGCAGCACATGAAAAATGCAAAACGATTGACGCTCTGCGGTATGCTGGCGGCGGTGGCTGTTGTGCTCTCGCTGGTTGAGCGTATGTTCCCGCTGGATGCCATCGTGCCCGTGCCCGGCGTCAAATTAGGGCTAGCGAACGTGGTGACGCTGTTTGCGCTCACGCGGCTGAGCGCGAGAGACGCATTCGCCATCGTGGTAACGCGCGTTGCCATTTCCTCGCTGCTGATGGGCAGCGTGTCGGCGTTCCTGTTCTCGCTGTTCGGCGGCCTGCTGTCGCTCATCGTGATGGGAATCCTGCTCAAAGCCGAAGGCAGATTCTGCTCACTGTTCGGCGTGAGCGTAGGCGGCGCCGCGGCGCATAATATCGGGCAGATGGCAGCGGCTGTGATCTGGCTGAAAAACTGGGCCGTGATCGCATATTTGCCGTTCCTGCTCGTGATGAGCGTGCCGCTCGGACTGGTGACGGGGCTGACCTGCTCGGTCGTATTACATCATCTTAAAAAAATTGATTTCGGTGCATAAATTTGAAAAAGCAGCCTCATACTAACGAAAACAGATTAGGAGGGACTGCTATGAAAAAGCTGATCGCCCTGCTGGCGGCGCTGACGATGCTGTTCGTCTGCGGCTGCGGCAGCAACAGCAAGGATAACGGCACAGACAACGGCAATGGCACCAACAACGGCACCAACAACGCTGTTGATGAGCGGCACGACACCAACACGAATACCGTCGGTGATGATGTTCGCAACGGCGTGGACGATGCAGGCAACGCCGTCGGAGACGCGATGGATGAGGCAGGCAACGCCATCCGCGACGGTGCAGACGCCGTGACCGGAGATAACAATAACGCGGCGAAGCGGCCGAATACGGCGAACGGTACGAATGCTCCGGCGGAGAATCCGTAAAACAGAAACGGCATGGCGTAAGCTGTGCCGTTTTTCTTTGTTTCTTCTGCACCGACGCACTGGGGCACACGAGTTGCGTCAGCGGGTTCGCCCTGTCCGGGCGGCAGTTTTTTCGCTGAACCTCAGCGGAGAGTTGCGCTCTGCGGAGCGCGGGAGACTGCCGCACCCGCGGCTGGGGCAAAAAGGAAGGGACACCTGCGGTTTCCCTTCCTCTTTGAACTCCTACCTTTCCCTTGGATAGTCTGGCGCAGATTGCCAACATGTGACCGCTGCGAAAAGGGGAACGGCAGTCGGGTTACCGCAGCGTGTCTTTCGTGAAATATTCGCAGTTCACAGATAGCGTACTGCTACACAGACCAGAAAACCTCCGCTGGGCGCGGCATAGCAGTGCCGCGCAACTCTTTAACACGTTATACCGCACGGCACCTACGAATTAAGCGTTTGGTACAATTTATCTTCGCAGGCCCTGTCTATTATAACGTGCTGACGACTTGCGCGACACTGTTATGTCGCGCCTGCGTAGAGTAAACCGCCTGTGTAGCAGTACGGTCGCCGACACTGCGAATAGGCTGCTCAAGAGGACGGACTCCGAAGGTAGTTCGTCCGCAGCAGAGAAAAAATCCTCTGCCGTTCCCCGTATTTCGCAGCGGTCACATGTCGGCAATCTGCGCCAGGCCATCTAAGGGAAAGGGGAGATTCACAAGAGGGTGGAAACCGTAGGTGTCTACCCTCTTGTGCGCCCGCGCGGCGTCAGCGCAGTTCCGTTCGCTTCTCAAGCGACACTCCCCCGTTAGGGAAAGGAGTGAAAATCATAGGTTAGAAACCGCAGGTGTCTACCCTCTTGCCCGCCGCCGCGGGTGCGGCGAACCTCCCCGCTAAAGGTTGGCGCCCATTCTATATGCGCAGGAAGCAGCGAAACCGCAGTTTACGTCTTGCACAGACCGCAATCGTGTGCTAAAATAATACTATTATGGGAAAAACACTCGTGGAGCGCACAAACCGCGTCTCCGCGCAGTCTAACGAGTTGGAGTGAGAAATAAATGGATTACAACCGTTTGGCGGAACTGCTGTTTCCGCATATCAATACCACGCCGGAGGAGATGGAGGCTCGCTATCCCAAGCGCGAGCTGCCCGAGGGCGCAAAGGTAACCCGTATGGGCCCAAGTCCGACCGGCTTCATGCACCTCGGCAACCTGTACGGCGCACTGGTGGATGAGCGCCTGGCGCACCAGTCCAAGGGCGTATTTTATCTGCGTATTGAGGACACTGACCGCAAGCGTGAGGTAGAGGGCGGCGTGCAGATGATCATTGACGCGTTCAAGTCGTTCGGCCTGCCGTTCGACGAGGGTGCAACGACTGACGGCGAGACTGGCATCTACGGTCCGTACCGACAGAGCCAGCGTGCCGAGATCTATCAGACCTTCGTCAAGTCCCTCGTGCAGCGCGGCATGGCGTACCCGTGCTTCTGCACCGAGGAGGAGCTCTCCGCCGCACACGAGCAGCAGGAGAAGAACAAGGAGAACTTCGGCTACTACGGCAAGTACGCCGTATGGCGCGACCGTCCGATGGAGGACATCGAGGCAGAGCTTGCCAAGGGCACGCCGTATGTTGTCCGTTTCCGCTCGGAGGGCAGCATTGAGCATAAAATCCGTCACGAGGATCTCGTAAAGGGCAAGATGGAAGTCACCGAGAACGATCAGGACGTGGTTATCCTCAAGTCTGACGGCATCCCGACCTACCACTTTGCACACGTTGTGGACGACCATCTGATGGGCACGACCGTCGTTGTCCGCGGCGAGGAGTGGCTGGCAACGCTGCCGGTACACCTGCAGCTGTTCCGCGCGATGGGCTGGAAGGCACCCAAGTACGCACACACCGCCCAGCTGATGAAGATCGACCCGGAGACCGGCGGCAAGCGCAAGCTGTCCAAGCGCAAGGACCCGGAACTGGCGTTGACGTTCTACGCGCAGGAGGGCTATCCGGTGCCGGCGGTACTGGAGTACCTGATGACGCTCCTCAACTCCAACTTCGAGGAGTGGCGCCGCGCAAATCCGGACCTGCCGATGAACGATTTCCAGTTCACCACCAAGAAGATGAGTGGCTCGGGTGCGCTGTTTGACATTGAAAAGCTGCGCGACGTTTCCAAGAACGTTATTTCGCGCATGACGGCAGAGCAGGTTTACGACTTTGTTGCCGAGTGGTCTGCTGTCAACGACAAGGAGTTTAACGCACTGCTGACCCGCGACCCGGCATTCTCCAAGGCGTACCTCGCCATCGGCCGCGGCGGCAAAAAGCCGCGCAAGGACCTCGCGCTGTGGTCGGATGCCAAGGGCTATATGGACTTCATGTTCGACGAGCTGTTCCAGCCGGATTACACCATGCCGGAGCGCGTTTCCGCTGAGGACGCCAAGGCAATTCTGAGCGATTTTGCAGGCATGTTCGACGAGAACGATACGCCGGACGGCTTCTTCGACAAGATGAAGCAGATCGCTTCTGCACACGGCTACGCCGCCGACACCAAGGCGTATAAGGCTGACCCGTCCGCCTATAAGGGCGCCGTCGGTGATGTGTCCATGGTTGTCCGCGTAGCAGTGGCGGGCCGCCAGAACGCACCGGATCTCCAGACCGTAATGGGTATTCTGGGTAAGGAAAAGGTTCTGGAACGCCTGTCTAAGTGCGCAGATGCGCTCTGAATAATGGAAAATGTAAAATGGATAATGGAGAATGAAGGAGCCGCCCAAAGGGCGGAATTAAATCATCGCGCGCAGCGCGATACCGCAATTTTCAATTTTCCATTTTCAATTCTCAATTCCAAGGGAGAATAATAAATGTTAGAGAATGTAAACAACTTCCTCACAGAAATCATCGACGAGGATATTAAAAACGGTCTTTCCGAGCGCATCCACACCCGCTTTCCGCCGGAGCCGAACGGCTACCTGCATATCGGCTCGGCTAAGGCCATCTTCATCAACTGGTCTATCGCAAAAAAATACAACGGCCTGTTCAATCTGCGCTATGACGACACAAACCCGGTCAAGGAGGATACCGAGTATGTAGACTCCATCTGGGAGGACATCAAGTGGCTGACCGGCGAGGAGCCGAGCGGCGGTGTGTACTACGGCTCGGACTACTTTGAAACCTGCTTTAACTGCGCGGTACAGCTGATCAAGGACGGCAAGGCGTATGTTGACGATCTGACGCAGGAGGAAATGCGCCAGTACCGCGGCTCTCTGACCGAGCCGGGCAAGCCGAGTCCGTACCGCGACCGTTCGGTCGAGGAAAACCTGCAGCTGTTCCAGGACATGCGCGACGGCAAGTTTGCCGACGGCTCCAAGACGCTGCGTGCCAAGATCGACATGGCAAGTCCGAACATGAACCTGCGCGACCCGGCGATTTACCGCATCGTGCGTGCACACCATCACCGTCAGGGCGATAAGTGGTGCATCTATCCGCTGTACGACTTTGCACACCCGATTCAGGACGCACTTGAGGGCATCACGCACTCCATGTGCTCGATTGAGTTCGAGAACCACCGTCCGCTGTACGAGTGGGTGGTTGACAACTGCCCGCTGCCGCATCATCCCAAGCAGCGCGAGTTTGCCCGCCTGAACGTAACGCACACCGTTATGTCCAAGCGTTACCTGCGCCAGCTGGTATTTGAAAAGCACGTTGAGGGCTGGGATGACCCGCGTATGCCTACGCTGTGTGCGCTGCGCCGCCGCGGCTACACGCCGAGCGCCATCCTCGATTTTGTACAGCGCGCCGGCATCGCAAAGGCCAACTCGCTGGTTGACATCAAGCTGCTCGAGCACTGCATCCGCGAGGAGCTGAACGAGACCGCGCTGCGCCGCATGGCAGTCACCGAGCCGATCAAGCTCACCATCACCAACTACCCGGAGGACAAGTGCGAGGAGTTCGAAGTGCCGAACAACCCGCGCAATGAGGAAGCTGGCACGCGCAAGGTTCCGTTCACCCGTGAGCTGTATATTGAAAAGAGCGATTTCGCGGAGGTTCCGCCTCCGAAGTTCCAGCGCCTCAAGCCGGACGGCGAGGTTCGTCTGATGGGCGCGTATATCGTCAAGTGCAACGAGATCATCAAGGACGAGAACGGCGAGATCGTGGAGCTCCGCTGCACGGCTGACCTCGAAACCGGCAACGGTATGCCGGCGGACGGCCGCAAGGTCAAGGGCACGATCCACTGGGTATCCGCTGAGCACGCCATTGATGCGGACCTGTATCTGTACGATAATCTGTTCACCCTCGAGAACGTTAATGACGTACCGGAGGGCACGGATTATCTGGATTATCTCAATCCGGATTCGCTCAAGAAGCTGACCGGCTGCAAGCTCGAGCCGTCGCTGGCTGATGCCAAGGAAGGCGAGCGCTTCCAGTTTGTCCGCATGGGCTATTACTGCAAGGACCGCGAGAGCGGCCGCTTCAACCGCATTGTAACTCTGAAGGACAGCTTTGCAAAAACGCTGAAAAAGTAAGCACAGATAAGAAAAGCTCTCTGAACTTTGTTCAGAGAGCTTTTTTGTTTTGCAGTTAAGGGTTAAACTGCTCCGCCCTGCGAAAACAGAAAACCTGAGTGTAAATTCGTTACAGAATTGTGCTTTCTGCGACCGCATTCGGCGCCAGAACCTTCACGAAGAACTCGAGCCGCCGGAGTGCGTTCTCGATAACCGCCTTATCGGTATCCGGCGTGCCGAACACAGGATGGAACATATGGCGGCTGTCCGGATGGATGCAGGTGCGGTTGTCCGCGCCCGCGATCATGCTGAAAATGACGTCCGTGCCGTCACGGCCGCAGATGTCGTTGGGATAGGTGTGTGTGCTTGCAGCGCGCATACCCGGAAACGGCAGCTTCTCACTTGGTGTGAAGATGGTGAGCGGGCCGTCCATACGGTCGATGTCATGCGTGCCGGACAGTACGAACGTTGTCAGCTCCAGTAGAAAGGGAACACCCATCACCGGGTCATCCTCGGGGAACGGACGGCCCTTGAACAGCACGGATTCAAACTGCTGCATGACAGGATAGGTTTTTTTGAACTTCTTGAAAAACCGGAAGTACGGGTTTTCACCGAAAACGGCCTTGCGGTCGTAATCCGTGTACTTTTCGTGCAGCTGGTCGAGCTCGGCATGAACGAGGTCGTAAAATTCCTTTGCGTTCCACTGGGAACGGTCAGGGTAGGTGACTTCGAGGATGCCGAGCGGAATATTGCGCTCGGCAAAGGTCGGGTCCTTGATGATTTCAAGCATAAGAGTACCTCGATTTGTTAAGCGGGTTCGTAGACGCTGTGATAATCGGCAGCGGCTTCGCCGGTCAGCACATCGTAGTAGTACCACTGCGATTTATCCGCGCTGGTGAAGAAATACACGCCGAGGGGGTGCTCTGCGGTATCGCTGGTCAGCCGACCGACATATTCACCGCTCTGACCGCCAGCCGCTTCTCCGGTGCGGATGATTTCGTCAACGGACACCGGATGCAGCACGGCGATCATGCCGAGCTGCGCGATGGCGTAGGACAGGTACAGCAGGAAGATGGTATAGGCGGACTGCCGCAGCGAAGCCTCCTGCAGAGGGTGGTTCATGCACTTGCCGATCAGCAGGCCGATGAAGGACAGCACGATCAGCGCCGCAATCCACCAGAAGCTGATCTCATACAGCGGGTTCATGCCGGACAGCAGGGCAATGAACAGCATCAGCGCCACCAGAAAGACGAGCAGCGCCTGCGCCCAGCGGCTGTGATCCCTGCCGTCGGGATTACTGGGTCTGCTGTTCATAAAAATGTTGAAAATGAGCGCGACCGGCGCAAATACCCACAGATAGGCGGGGAAGCCGCCGACGGCACCGTCATACACGGTGTTCCAGTGCGTGGCGAGCAGGCAGGTGCCCAGCCAGACGATGACGGAAGCCGCAAGCAGCAGCAGATTTTTCTTGGATCGAAAAAGATTCATACAGGAAATTCCTCTTAAAAAGCAAACGGGCAGAGCCTTGCGGCTCTACCCGTTTTTGCGTTCACACGCCGCAAGGCGCAGAATATTCAGTTTGCGCGGAAAATCAAGCCTCAGCCTTGATCTTCTTCAGGTTAGCGAAGCGCGGCAGACCGGATACCTTCGGGCCAACGTTCTCGCCGTTGATGAGCGGCAGAGCGTAGTCAACGAACTCCTGCGTTACGCCGTTGCCTTCCTCGTTGATCCACTCACGCGGAACCTTCTTCTCGGTGTTAGCAACCTCGGACAGCGGGAGCAGCTCGATCTCGCACTTGTAGCCGTTCTCGTCACGGGTGCACTTGAAGCCCGGCATGTAGTCGGTCTTGCCTGCAACTGCGTTCTCAACAGCAGCCTTGCCGGACATATAGGACTCGTCAACGTCGGTCTTGGAAGCGCAGTGAGCAGCGCAGCGCTGCAGCAGGCTCAGCTCGATGCCGCGAACCTTGCAGCCCAGCTCGTTCTTAACGGTGTCAGCCAACATGGAAGCCAGACCACCGAGCTGTGCATGGCCGAAGCCGTCGGTAGCAGAGGTCTTAGCCTCGGATACGAAGGAGCCATCAGCGTAGTGGATACCCTCGGAAACAGCTACCAGGCAGTTGCCCTTCTCGTCGTAGATGCGCTTTACGTCAGCCAGGAACTTCTTCATGTCGAAGTCGGTCTCCGGCAGGTAAACCAGATCCGGACCTGCGCCCATAGCGGTAGCCAGACCGGCAGCACCTGCCAGCCAGCCAGCGTGACGGCCCATGATCTCTACGACGCAGACCATGCCGGTGTCGTATACGCGAGCGTCCTGATAGATCTCCATGCAGGAAGTAGCGATATACTTGGCAGCGGAAGCAAAGCCCGGGCAGTGGTCGGTGCCGAACAGGTCATTGTCGATGGTCTTCGGAATGCCCATTACGCGGCACTCGTAGCCGGACTTCATCATATACTTGGAAACCTTGTTGCAGGTATCCATGGAGTCGTTGCCGCCGTTGTAGAAGAAGTAACGGATGTCGTACTTCTTGAAGATCTCAAGGATGCGCTTGTAATCGGTGTCGTCAACATCCGGATCAGCCAGCTTGTAGCGGCAGGAGCCCAGTGCAGAGGACGGGGTGTAGCGCAGAAGAGCCAGCTCGTCGCGGTCTTCCTTGTCGATATCATACAGGTCGTCGTTCAGCAGGCCCTTGATGCCGTGTGCCATGCCGAATACGCGGGTGATGGACGGATTGTCCAGTGCTGCCTCCAGCGCACCCAGAACAGAAGAGTTGATTACGGAAGTCGGGCCGCCCGACTGACCGATGACGCAAGCGCCTTTCAGTTCACTCATTGATAAAACCTCCTAAGCAAATTAAAACGCAGAGCTGTGCCATGCATTTTCTTACTCATAAAGAGTATCATATAATATGAAAAAAATCAATGAAAATCCTGCGTTTTCGGCAGGTTTGGCAATTTTGGCAAAGTTGCCGCAGGAATTCGGCGAAAAAATGACAGGATTTTTTGGATATGGACTTGATTTTAGCATGCTTAACTGATAGAATAAAAGCAGAATTTTTAAGATTCAGTTTTTATCAGAAAGGAAGTATTCCCATGCCTTTAGTTACTACTACTGAGATGTTCAAGAAGGCTTACGACGGCGGCTACGCTGTTGGCGCTTTCAACGTGAACAACATGGAGATCGTTCAGGGTATCACCGAGGCTTGCCAGGAGCAGCACGCTCCGGTAGTCCTGCAGGTATCCAAGGGCGCACGCGCTTACGCAAACCACACCTACCTCGTTAAGATGGTAGAGGCTGCTGTTAAGGAGTGCCCGGACATTCCGATCGCTCTGCATCTGGACCACGGCCCGGACTTCGAGACCTGCAAGTCCTGCATCGACGGCGGCTTCACCTCCGTTATGATCGACTGCTCCTCCCGTCCGTTCGACGAGAACGTTGAGGAGACCAAGAAGGTTGTAGAGTATGCTCACGCTCACGGCGTTGTTGTCGAGGCTGAGCTCGGCACCCTGGCTGGCGTAGAGGACGACGTAAAGGTTTCCGCTGAGGATTCCTCCTACACCCATCCGGAAGAGGTTGAGGAGTTCGTAACCCGCACCGGCTGTGACTCTCTGGCTATCGCAATCGGCACCTCTCACGGCGCTTACAAGTTCACCCCGGATCAGTGCACCCGCAACGAGCAGGGCATTCTGGTTCCGCCTCCGCTGCGTTTCGACGTACTCGAGGAAGTTTCCAAGCGTCTGCCGGGCTTCCCGATCGTACTGCACGGTTCCTCTTCCGTACCGCGTGAGTTTGTTGACAAGATCAACAAGTTCGGCGGCAAGATGCCGGATGCAATCGGCATTCCGGAGGAAGAGCTGCGTCACGCTGCACAGCTGTCCGTCTGCAAGATCAATATCGACTCCGATATTCGTCTGGCTATCACCGCTTCTATCCGCGAGCACTTCGCTGAGCATCCGGATCACTTCGACCCGCGCCAGTACCTGAAGCCGGCTCGTCAGGCTGTCAAGGACATGGTTACCCACAAGCTGATCAATGTTCTGGGCTGCAACGGCAAGGCATAAGATCATTTTCTGATCGAAACCAAAGAACCTCGGAATCCTGTTCCGGGGTTCTTTTTTCGTCTTGCGATGGGGAATAGAACGGATACCATATATAGTGTAGCTGCTTTTTTGCGGGAGAAATTACCACGGAGAAAATAAAGGAGAAACTTTGTGGAATTTGTCGCGCTTTTCTGATAAATTTTTCGAGTCAAGAGGAAAAGTTTAGAGAATGCTCCAATAAAAATAGTGCTTTTCTTGCAAATGTGCCAAAAAGAATTTAGCGCCTTGACAGGGCGGTGTTTCGGCGGTAGAATATATAAGCAAGAGATAAGCAGACACAAGATGTTGTGCGATATTGAATGCACCACTACATAATTTAGTAAATAATCAAGAAATCGCCGTTAGGCGGTTTTTGTATGAGAGAGGGATTTTTCTTTATGATTCAGCAGATCGTCAAGCGGGACGGGCGCATGGCTCCCTTTGAGATCGACAAGATCACAAATGCAATTTTCGGCGCAGCACAGGCCTCCGGCGGCCAGGATCACGATATGGCGCAGGAGCTGGCAGAGCAGGTCGAAAAAACGCTGGAGGAGACTGCTGGAACCGAAACTCCCACCGTTGAACAGGTGCAGGACACTGTTGAGAAGGTTCTGATTGAAAGCGGACATGCCCGCACGGCCAAGAAGTACATCCTGTACCGCAACGAGCGCACCCGCGTGCGTGAGATGAACACCCGTCTGATGAAGGTGTACGAGGATCTGACGTTCAAGTCCTCGCTCGAGAACGACGTCAAGCGTGAGAACGCCAATATCGATGGTGATACCGCGATGGGCACCATGCTCAAGTACGGCTCCGAAGGTGCCAAGCAGTTCTACGAGATGTTCATCCTCGATCCGGCGCACGCCAAGGCACACCGCGAGGGTGATATCCACATCCACGATCTGGATTTTCTGACGCTGACCACCACCTGCTGTCAGATTGACCTGCTGAAGCTGTTCCGCGACGGTTTTTCCACCGGCCACGGCTTCCTGCGTGAGCCGAACGACATCCGTTCGTACTCCGCGCTGGCGTGCATTGCTATCCAGTCTAATCAGAATGACCAGCATGGCGGTCAGAGCGTGCCGAACTTCGATTACTCGATGGCGCCGGGTGTGCGCAAGACCTTCCGCAAGCTGTTCCGCGACAATCTCGCCAAGGCCCTCGAGGTGTTCGGTGAGGACGACAACAACGAGGTCGATGCGCGTGCGCTGACCGAGCGTGTTGAGCAGGAGACCGGCAAGTGGGCTTGTCTGGCAGGCGGCAACGGCTACGACGAGGCGATGGCTAAGGCACTTTCCGAGACGCTTGATGAAAAGACGGTTGCAAAGTGCATGAAGTTTGCCCGCAAGTACGCGGATAAGGAGACCCGCAAGGGCACCTATCAGGCGATGGAAGCGCTGGTTCACAATCTGAACACCATGCACTCGCGTGCAGGTGCACAGATTCCGTTCTCGTCGCTCAACTACGGCACGGATACCTCTCCGGAGGGCCGTCTGGTCATGGAGCAGCTGCTGCTCGCGACCGAGGCTGGTCTGGGCAACGGTGAGACTCCGATTTTCCCGATCCACATTTTCAAGGTCAAGGAGGGCGTCAACTACAACGAGGGCGACCCGAACTACGACCTGTTCAAGCTGGCGTGCCGCGTTTCCGCGAAGCGTATGTTCCCGAACTTCTCGTTCCTCGATGCGCCGTTTAACCTGCAGTATTACAAGCCGGGTCATCCGGAGACCGAGGTCGGCTACATGGGCTGCCGCACGCGTGTTATGTCCAATGTGTGCGATCCGACCCGTGAGATTACCTACGGCCGCGGCAACCTGTCGTTCACGTCGGTCAACCTGCCTCGCATCGCAATCCGCAGCCACGGCGATCTGGACTGGTTCTTCGAGGACCTCGACCGCAAGATCGACCTCGTAATCGACCAGCTGCTCGACCGTTTCCGCATCCAGTGCGGCAAGCGCGTGCGCAACTACCCGTTCCTGATGGGTGAGGGCGTATGGATGGATTCCGAAAAGCTGGGTCCGGATGACGAGGTTGGCGAGGTGCTTAAGCACGGAACGCTGACGCTCGGCTTTATCGGTCTGGCAGAGTGCCTCAAGGCGCTCATCGGCGTACACCACGGCGAGAGCGACGAGGCGCAGAACCTTGGTCTTGAAATCGTTGGTCACATGCGTCAGCGCATGGACGAGGCAACCGAGAAATACCACCTCAACTTCTCGCTGATCGCTACCCCGGCAGAGGGTCTGTCCGGCCGATTTGTCAAGATCGACCGTGAGAAATACGGCAAGATTCCGGGCGTTACCGACCGTGATTACTACACCAACTCCTTCCATGTGCCGGTTTACTATCCGATTTCGGCATTTGAGAAGATCGCCCGCGAGGCGCCGTATCACGAGCTGACCAACGGCGGCCACATCAGCTACATTGAGCTGGACGGCGACCCGACGCAGAACCTCGAAGCGTTTGAGGCTGTCGTTCGGGCGATGAAGGAAGCCGGTATCGGCTACGGTGCGATCAACCACCCGATCGACCGCGATCCGGTCTGTGGCTATACCGGCATTATCGGTGAAGTATGTCCGCGCTGCGGCCGCCGAGAGGGCGAAGGCGTTCCGCTGTCCAAGCTGCAGAAGCTGGGATTGTATAAAAATTACAACAGCACCACGATCGGCTATCACGGCGACCCTGCCGAAGAAGCCGACCGTCAGCCGAATACATTGAAAATCGTCAAAAAGTGACAGGGAAGGGAGAATTCTATCATGGAAACTAAGAATATTGCTGCACAGGAGCCGATGATTGGTGAAGGTGTAGGATTTGAACGTATCCGCCGCATTACGGGTTATCTGGTAGGTACGCTCGACCGCTTCAACAACGGCAAGCGCGCGGAGGAGCACGACCGCGTAAAGCACAGTGTTCCGAGCTGCTGCTCCATGCGTCAGGAGCACACCGCCTGATGGAAGGTAAAATTCGCATTGCAGGTACAGTCGGGGAGTCCATTGTGGACGGCCCCGGCTTCCGCTATACGCTGTTTGTACAGGGCTGTCCGCATGGCTGTCCGGGCTGCCACAATCCGCAGACGCACGACTTTGAGGGCGGGCAGGATATTGAGCTGGACACGCTGCTGAAGGATATGTGCCGCAATCCGTTCATCAAGGGTGTGACGTTCTCGGGTGGCGAGCCGTTTTGTAAGGCGGAGCCGCTGTATTATCTTGCGGTGGAGCTGAAGCGCAAGGGCAAGCACCTGATGGCGTACTCGGGCTACACGTTTGAGCAGCTGTTGGAGCTGAGCGATCCGTTTGTGAAAAAGCTGCTCGGGCAACTGGATTTACTGGTAGACGGGCCGTTTATCATGGCGGAGAAGAACATCGAGCTGCGGTTTCGCGGCAGCGCGAACCAGCGGGTGTTGGATGTGCCGAAGTCTCTGGAGGCGAATGAGGCTGTCTGGGCGGAGCAGTATCGGTGAGGCTGGTCGCTTGCGAAGCGAGCGGAATCTGCGCTGACGCCGCGCGGGCGCACAAGGATGGACACCAAGGTTTTAAACCTTGTGAATCTCGTTTCCTTTATTCCTAATCTGGCGCAGACCGGAGACAGGCGACCGCTTCGAAAAGGGGAACGGCAGAGGGTTCTTTCTACCGCAGGGGAGCACAGTGTGCTCCCATTTCTTTTTCTAAACAATGCGTATCGTACAAAATGATAACAAAAGAGCACCGAAACTCACGTTTCGGTGCTCTTTTCATCTTTCGACAGTTCATTTTCTGATTCTGCCTTCTCCGCGAGGTGCGGATTCCGGACAACGCACCGTACACACGGTGCGGTCTTGCCGAAGGCGGTATGGCTGACCTTTTCGGTCGGCTGCATACGGCAGGCAACGGCAGTATGCAGTCCTGCGAGATCATCCTTCTGCACGAAGGCGCTGACCTCGTCGGCATGCATGGATTCGAACGCGTACAGCAGGCACGCGGCGATGCACTCGCGGCCGACGCCGATGCCGCGCAGCTCATGTCGGACGATGCAGTTCGCGGTCAGCACGCGTTCCGCGCCGACCTGCTCGTAAGTCAGGCCGCACAGAGCCGCGGGAACGCTGGTCGGCTTATCAAGTGCGAGCAGCCAGCCGCAGCCTTCGGTCTGATAGCGGCGCAGCGTATCCACCAGCCAGTCCAGTGTCTGCTCGTAGGAGAGTGCGCCGCCGAGCGTCTGCATGGTTTCCTCACTGCGCAGGAGCGGCGTCAGCAGGTCGAGGTCGTCCGCGCTCAGCTCGCGGTAGTCCATGCGGCTGGAGTTTAGTTCGTAAAATTGCATAGGTTCAATTTTCTCCCAACAAAACGGTGCGGCTTTTATAGCAATCCAAACAAATACTGCAACAAGTGCGCGCATACAGCACGCGCATAGCAGCGTCGCTTTCACTTGCTATGCGTCAGCATAGCTGCGTAAAATCTCCTTGCTATTCACGCGCTGTATGCGCTACTTTTGTCGCATTATCTATTCGGATTGCTATAAGCCGCACCGCAAAAGTGTCCTTAAAAGTGTCTCTATCTGTTTTGATACCAGAATACAAATTTGCGCACCAGTACGCCCAACGTTAAGCCGACCAGCGAGGGAACAAGCCCGTAAAACAGGCTTTGCATCTCGGTCGAGCGGAACGTGGCAAACGGCAGAACAATCGCCCACAGGCCGACGAACACGGGCATCAGACCGTATCGCGGCAGGGCGCGGTATGCCGCCCGGAACGTACACAGCAGCGCCGAAACCGGCAGGATCAGCCAGAAGCCGAGCAGCCAGTAGGCAAATTCATTGCCATACAGCAGACCGGGGATCAGCCCGACCGCCGTCACGACGCCGTAGCAAAGGGCAAGGCTCCAATACGGGGATAAACGCCGGATACCATCAAATGTCATACGGTTCACCCTCCTCTGCAGGAACGGTCGGTGTGAAATTGTACTGCAGATACCGAAAATTCAGCGGTATATTGCTTACTTGGTGCCGAAGATACGGTCGCCGGCGTCACCAAGACCCGGAACGATATAGCCGTGGTCGTTCAGCTTCTCGTCGATACCGGCAACGAAGATCTCAACGTCCGGATGTGCCTTCTGAACAGCGGCAACGCCTTCCGGAGCAGCGATGAGGTTCATCAGCTTAATGTGCTTTACGCCGCGGCGCTTGAGGCCGTCGATCGCAGCGATAGCGGAACCGCCGGTAGCCAGCATCGGGTCGAGCAGCAGTACGTCGCGATCCTCGATGTCATTCGGCAGCTTGCAGTAATACTCGATCGGCTGCAGGGTTTCCGGGTTGCGGTACAGACCGATGTGGCCGACCTTAGCTGCCGGAATCATCTCCAGAATGCCCTCAACCATGCCCAGACCTGCACGCAGGATCGGCACGAGCGCAATCTTCTTGCCGGAAATAACCTGTACGCGCGCATCAGAGACCGGAGTCTCGATGGTGATCTCCTTGAGCGGCAGATCGCGGGTAGCCTCGTAGCACATCAGCATTGCAATCTCAGCAGCAGCCTCGCGGAACTCCTTAACGCCGGTGGTCTTGTCGCGCATCAGCGCCAGCTTGTGCTTGATAAGCGGGTGGTCCATTTCATGTACGGTTGCCATAATAAAAATCTCCTTTATCCTAAAACTTTTTTGCTTCAGGCAATATCGCATAATTGAACAAGAGCGATTTGCGAGTGGGTTTTGCGCACTGACAAGGCGCGGTTTTGCGGTAATACTTTGTGTATTACAGTGAAATCGGAACGAAGTCAGGGCACAGAATTTCCGCAAAGCGCCGCGGCAGCGCGACCGGAGCCTGCGCAAGAAGCCGCAGCTTTCATTGTGCGGTGATGTCTGCTATTTGGTCTGTGCCAGACGTGCCATGCGCTCACGCTCTGCCTGCGGACGACGCAGATAGAAGGCGTCCAACTCCTGGGGGGAGCAGGCTTTGCCCTCGCGGAACAGGGGGAGTGCGGCGGCGGCAACACCAAATCCGGTCGCAAACCGCAGCTCGACGGGTGCGAGCCGCAGACCGGTGCAGTTCTCTTTGATAGTATTATAACACAGATCCGCGCCATCTCCAACCAGAAAATACGGCGCTTCTCCGATTTCTTCGGCAAGCTCGGTCAGCTTGATCGCACGGTCATCGCACAGACGGCGTACCTTGCCGTCCTCCACGGTGAAAAGCGCGTTGTAGACCTGACCCGCACGCGCATCCATCACGCAGCACAGGTCGCTGCCGAGTGCGCGGGCGCCCCAAGCCATCGCCTCGAGCGTGGAGACGCCGATGCACGGCTTGTCCGCGCCGAGTGCCAGACCCTTGACCGTGGCTACACCGATACGCACACCGGTAAACGAGCCGGGGCCGTGCGCGACAGCGATCGCGTCCACGTCAGCGAGCGATACGCCGCAGTTTGCCAGCAGGTTTTCCGCCATCGGCAGCAGCGTGCGCGAGTGTGTCAGGCCGCAGTTCTGGAAGGACTGCGCCACCAGTTTTTCGTCCTCGGTGAGCGCGACAGATGCGCTGACCGCCGAGGATTCCAGTGCAAGAATTTTCATACAGTCACTTCTCCAATCGTAATGCGGCGGTCGTTGTCCGCATCGCCGTAGGCAATGTGGACGGTTTTGTAGGTTTCCGGCAGAACGTCCGCGGCGTTTTCGCTCCATTCGATGAGCACAATGCGGCTGCCGTCGAGATATTCGTCAAAGCCGATCTCGAACAGTGCTTCACTGTCGAGAATGCGGTACAGGTCGAAGTGCGCGACCTTGACCGTCGGCGTTTCGTATTCGTTTGCAATGGCAAAGGTCGGGCTGGTGACGCGGCCCCTGTAGCCGAGTCCGTGCAGCACGCCGCGCGTGAATGCGGTCTTGCCGGTACCGAGGTCGCCGGAGAACGCAACAACGTCGCCTGCCTTGAGGCTTTTGGCGTATTCTGCGCCGAGTGCTTCGGTCTCCTCGGGTGAGTGGGTGATATATTCCATGAAAACACCTTTCTGTCAATCATAACTATACATTTATAATATACCACGGTACACTCGGAATGGCAAGTCAGCCTGCTGCAAAGTATAACTTTTTTATGACATTTCCGCTTGTTTGCTTGCGGGATGGCATAAGTTGTGGTAAGGTATAAAAATAACATAAGAAAATAAGGAGGAAAACCCTGTGATAGAATTGCTCAAAGCATTTCTGTTTGGCATTGTAGAGGGTATCACCGAGTGGCTGCCGATCAGCAGTACCGGACACATGATTCTGCTCAATGAGTTTGTAAAGCTGGATGTGTCGGAAGCGTTTTACAGCATGTTCGAGGTGGTTATTCAGCTCGGTGCGATACTCGCGGTCGTTGTCCTGTTCTGGGGACAGATTTTCCCGTTTGAACGGCGAAAGGGTCGTCATGGCGGCGCATCCATCGTGCTGAATATGGATACCGTCAAGCTGTGGATCAAAATTCTGGTAGCTTGTGTTCCGGCGGCGATCGTCGGTCTCAAGTGGAACGACCTGTTTGAAGAACTGTTCTACAATTACCAGACGGTTTCCATCGCGCTGATCGTGTTCGGCGCAGCATTCATTCTGGTGGAGAACGCGCACAAGGGAAAGCCGGCGCGCATCAATGCACTCACGGAGCTTACTTACCCGACCGTGTTTATGATCGGTATGTTTCAGCTGATCGCGGCTGTGTTCCCGGGCACCTCGCGCTCCGGCGCGACCATCGTCGGCGCACTGTTGCTCGGCGTGTCGCGTACCGTGGCTGCGGAGTTTACGTTCTTTCTGGCCATTCCGGTCATGTTCGGCGCAAGCCTGCTCAAGATTCTCAAGTTCGGCTTTGCGTTTACATCCACCGAGCTGATGATCCTCGGTATCGGTACAATCACCGCGTTCGTGTCCTCGCTGCTCATCATCCGTTTCCTGATGAGCTTTGTCAAGAAGCACGATTTCAAGGTGTTCGGCTGGTATCGGATTATCCTCGGTATCGCCGTGTTGGCACACTTTATGCTGGCGAAGTGAATAGGGAAAAGAGGTCTGCGGGGCAGACCTCTTTTTGAGGCTGTCGAAAAACTATCGTTTTCCGAGCAGCCTCTCGCTCGAAACCACGCTTTCGAGCGAATACTGAAGAAAAACCGCGCCCTGACGGGCACATTTTTTCTTCCCTTGTATAAAAAGTCAGGTACACGCCCCGACTTTTTATGAATTTGCTTCGCAAATTCTATTTTATGCGTGCTGCCGCACGAAGCGTAAAAATTAAAATAATATTTTTTTGACAAACTGAAAAGAGGTCTGCATTGCAGACCTCTTTTGTTGTATGGTTTTCTATTAGGTACGCTGTTCCAATCCGTGCCGAATCCTTCTCCAAACCACGCACGACAGCGCAATAGTGACATAATCCGTGATGGACTGTCCGAGAACTGCGCCATTCAGACCGAAAACCGCATTCAGCAGATACAGCAGGGGAATGAGCAGCAGACCCTGTCGGAGCACGGACAGCACGGTAGCAGGAAGGGCGCGTCCGACCGACTGCATACAATTCATATTGACGAACAGAAAGCCGATGAACGGGCCGGACAGCATGTAGGCGATCAGCATCTGCACGCCGTATGTAATAACGCCGCTGTCGTCCACGAACAGGCCGATGATCGGCTCGCGCAGGAAGAAATAGAGCGCGGTTGCCGCCAATCCGACAACAAAGCAGCACAACTTGGTAAAACGCTCGGTATCGGCAAAACGCTTGATATCACCCGCACCGTAGCTGTAACCGAAAATCGGCTGTACACCGTTTGCAAGGCCCATTTGCAGGAAGGTGATGAACATATTCGCTTTGAACACGATGCCGATCGCCGCAACGGGCGCGTTGCCGTAGGCGACCAGAATCAGGTTGAGCACAATGGTTGAAACACACATCAGCGCGGAGAAAATGGCGGTCGGGAAACCGGCTGAGCACACGCGCACGGCAATGTGCGCGCCGCAGAGCGCGTCCTTCGGCGCAAGCGAAAACCGCCGCGACTTTTTGAGAAAATACCACAGGTAGTACAGCGCTGCAAGCATATTGCCGATGGTGGTTGCAATGGCTGCGCCTGCTGCGCCCTGTCCCAGACCGGAGACGAAAACCGGGTCGAGTACGATGTTCGCAATCGTGCCGATCATGCTGCCAATCATGGCCTCCTTGCTTGCGCCTTCCGCGCGCACAACGAAGCTGGCGGCGGCCGACCAGATGACGAACGGTGCGCCGAACGCGATGTAAACCGTGTAGCCGCGGGCAAACTCAAATGTGCTTGCGTCCGCGCCGAACAGATGCAGGATGGATGCGGTGAAGCACAGCAGCACGGCGGCAAATGCTGCGCCGACGACCAAGCTCGCCCATGAAATGAACGAGGAGATTTTCTTCACGCTTTGGTGATTGTTCTCGCCGAGCGCGACCGAGATCATCGCACTGCCGCCCATGCCGAACATGTTGGCGAACGCCATCAGCAGGATGAAGATCGGGTTGGTCAGGCTGACGGCGGCTACCTGCAGGGCATCGCCGGTCTGTCCGACGAAAAAGGTGTCCGCCATGTTGTACACCACGGTGACAAGGCTGCTGATGACGCTCGGAATCGCCATTGCGGCTACTGCACGAGGTATCGGCGCTTTGCCGAGGAGAGTATCGTTGTCCAAGTTGTACACGTTCCTTCCTTTGGAAATTTAACGATTGTTTTCATCGAAGCGGCAGGGCAGCCCGCCCTGCGGTAATGGCTAATCGTTTTTTTCAAAATTTGAAAGCATTTTCAGCCCGATCCGCATAAATGTGTCCCGCTCCTCGGGCGAGATGCCGCGGAGCAGCATGGCTTCGGTTTCCGTAATCTCCTGCAGGCAGGCAGGACGGAAGGCTTCGGCTTTTTCAGTGCAGACAATGCATTTGCGCCGTGCGTCCGCGGGATCGGGTTCGCGGCGGATGAGATCGGCAGCCTGCAGGGCCTGCAGCATTTCGGTTGCGGTGGAAGGCCTCAGGCCGAATTCCTGCTCGACGTCGCGCTGTACGAGCGGGTGTTTTTGACTTTCTATCAAAATATAGTTGAGAATCTGACCTTTGGTGCCGCTGATATGAATGCGCTTTTGCGTTTCCGCCGACCGGCGGCGCAGGCAGTTAGATAGCTTGTTGATAAGCCGCCCGGTATCCATGAAATCACCTCGTTTAATTACTTCGTTTCCTAAGTAATATTGTAGTCGGTGATTGCGGAATGTCAAGAGGGAATTTTACTGCTTGCCCGGGGAGATGGGAGCCGTCCGGACGGCTCCTTTTTCCTGCACCGGATGACTGGGGAACACGAACTGCCGCAGGCGGGTTCGCTCCGACGGGGCGGCTCTTTTTCCTGCATCGGCTGACCGGGGCGCGCGAACTGCGTGAGCGTGTTCGCTCCTAACGGGCGGAGAGTTTTCCGCTGAACCTCAGCGGGGAGTGCGCTGACGCCGCGCGGGCGCACAAGAGGGTAGACACCAAGGTTTCTACCCTCTTGTGAATCTCCCCTTTCCCTTAGAGGGTTTGGCGCAGATTGCCGACATGTGACCGCTTCGAAAAAGGGAACGGCAGAGGATTTTTTCTTCCGTGTCTTTCGCAAACTGTTCGCAGGGTCAGATACATTACTGCTACACATGCGATTTCATCTAAGCAGGCGCAACATACCCGTGTTGCGCAATTCGTGAGCGCGTTATTATAGACAGCACCTACGAGGATAAATTGCACCAAACGCCTAAATTCGCAGGCGCCTTCCGGTATAACGGGAAAAAATCGCGCGACACTGTTATCCCCCAGGGGACCTTCTCTTGCCCTACGGGCAATTCACCTTGTGTCGCGCCTGCGCAGAGTAGCCCGTATGTGTAGCGGTAATCTCCGGAATTTCCCTATTGACACAGGCTGACTCTGCTTTGTACAATAAAACAAAACAACGAAACGAGGTGCCTGCTATGCACATCCACCATTTAGCGCTCCGTGTGCGCGATTTCGAGAAGTCGCTGCATTTTTACCAGACGCTCACCGAGCTCAAGATCCACACGCAGTTCTCCGCGAACGGCGGCAGCATTGCCTACCTGCAGAACGCCTCCGGCGAAACCCAGCTGGAGCTGATCGGCATGCCGGAGGGCAAGACCGTCAAGGCGTCCGGCATGTTCCTCTGCTTCGGTACGGAGGATATCGCCAGCGCGCATGAGCGTGCCGTCCTGCACGGCATGAATCCGTCCGATATCCGTCAGCCGGAGCCGGACGCGCGCTATTTCTACGTTTACGATCCGGACGGCCTGTCCGTGCAGGTGCGTGAATACCGTTAAGGGAATACCGCATAATTGAACAAGAGCGATTTGCGAGCAAATTTTGCGTACTGACGAGGCGCAGTTTTGCGGTAATACTTGATGTATTACCGTGAAACTTCGGCAGCGCGGACGGAACTCGCGCAAGGAACCGAAGCCAAAGTCAGGACACAAAATTTCCGCAAAGCGCCGCAGCTTTAATTGTGCGGTGTTGCCTTAAAACAGATTTTTAAGCGTCGGACGCTGCACCTCCGGCAAATGCCTCAGCTGAGCGAGCAGCTCTGCGCGATCAAGCGAAAATTCGTCCGTCAAGCCGTTGTGCTGCGCGGCAAGCACACGGTCAAACAGCCGGTCAGCCTGATCAATCTCGCTGTGCAGCAGCAGAGCGCCGAGCAGGGTCTGTGCTGCGTCCCATGTCTCCCGCGCTTCATTCAGACGGTCGTTCTCTACGTCGAGGGCGACCGCCTGTGCCGTGTTATCCACGGCTCTTACGCTCCACACACTGCCGAGGATGAGCACGGTACACAGCACGGCAGCCGTCAGCAATCGCTTCATACACGGCCCTCCTTTTTCTGCAGGAACGTGTTGCCGCAGTCGTCGAGCGTCATCAGGAACACATCCTCGACCGCGATACTCTGGTTTTTCAGCCGCCGCTCGATATCCGCAGGGGAGAGGTGCAGCAGCTCGAGCGAGCGCGGAACCATCTTGCCGTCCGACACGACAACGAGCGGCAGACCGGTATCCTTGGGCGTAATGCCGAGCATTTCCGCCGTGACCGGCTGCTGCGGCTGCTTGAGAATAACCGTCAGCGTGCCGTCCGGCTCGATGACGCCGTATTTCACATCGGACACGGCTGCAACATTCTGCTTGCGGAGTGTCTCTATCACCTCGTCGGTCGTCAGCCGCATTTGCCGCAGCTTGTCAATATCGAGCTGTCCCTTGCGGATGATGATGGCCGGCTGACCGTTCAGCAGCCGCCGGAATCTGCGGCTTTTGAGTGCGGCGAAGCTGAGAAAAATCTCGAGCACCACGAGCGTGGCGATCGGCACCAGACCGGAGAGCAGCGGAATCCCTAAATCCTGCATGGGCACAGCCGCCAGATCGGATACCAGAATGGTAACGACCAGCTCGGACGGGTCCAGCTCGCCGATCTGCCGTTTACCCATCAGCCGCACGGCGCAGATGACCGCGCAGTATAAAATCAGCGTGCGCAGCAGCGGCACTGCCATACGCCCGCACCTCCTTCGCTTATGAAAATCGCACAGTTTACCGGAGTAAAAACTGTATATGTTTGGCATTGTGTAGTATGGCGAAAAAACAAAGAAATATGCACGACAGTTTTCGCATATTTGCAGTCGGAAAGACGTTGACATTCTGAGGAAACGCCTTTATAATATAAACAACATTCAAAAAGATACAGGCTGCGAACGGAAAAGTAGCGTCCCGGACCCATGATAGAGAGCTGTCGGCTGGTGTAAGACAGTGGGAAACGGAAAGTGCGAAAGTCCTCCGGGAGCCGGATTGCTGAAATGAAATGAAACAGGGTTCAGTGTAAGCTATCCCGCATGATCTGCGTTAAATGATCGGGTGAGTGGTCATGCCGCCGAATAGGGCAGTGTGGCAAAAAGAGTGGTACCGCAGAGTTTTTGGTCTTTGTCTCTTTGTGAGACAAGGGCTTTTTTGTTTATACGGTATCTTGCGGCAATCGTTATCCGGCTGCTGCATAAGTATGTATGTTATGTTGAAATGAGAGAAAGGAGGCGGATTCGCAATGGTAAAGAACGGCGCAGAGATTCTGATCGACGCACTTGTAGAGCAGGGAGTTGATACCATTTTCGGTTATCCCGGCGGTGCGGTTTTGAACATCTATGACGCACTTTACAAAAACAGCGACCGCATTCGACATATCCTGACCGCGCACGAACAGGGCGCGGCACACGCAGCGGACGGCTACGCCCGTGTGACCGGCAAGGTAGGCGTCTGCCTGGCAACGAGCGGACCGGGTGCGACCAACCTCGTAACCGGTATTGCTACCGCGTATATGGATTCCATCCCGATGGTTGCCATCACCGGCAACGTCGGCACCAGCCTCATCGGCCGCGACTCCTTTCAGGAGGTTTACATTGCCGGTATCACCATGCCAATCACCAAGCACAATTTCGTTGTCCGTGATGTTGACGAACTCGCTGACACCGTGCGCGATGCGTTCCGCATTGCCGCTTCCGGACGTCCGGGTCCGGTGCTGATCGACATCCCGAAGGATATCACCTCGGCACAGTGCGAGTTTATCCCGAAGGGCAAGGTCGAGATCAACGAGACCTACGAGATTTCGGACGAGGAGCTGCAGACCGTAGCGGATATGATCGCCGCCTCCGAGCGTCCGGTGATCTACTACGGCGGCGGTGTTGAAACCGCTGACGCAGGCGACATGCTGCTGCAGCTGCAGCGCAAGGCGGATATTCCGTCGGCGCACACCATGATGGCCATCGGCTGCATCCCGGATACCGAGCCGCTCAGTCTCGGCATGATCGGTATGCACGGCACGGTTTCCGCCGCATGGGCGGTTGAGCGCTGCGACCTGCTGGTCTGCATCGGTGCCCGCTTCTCCGACCGCGTTGCGACCAACACCAAGCGTTTTGCACCGTCGGCGAAGGTTATCCATGTTGACATTGACAACGCGGAGATCAATAAGAACATTGGCGTTGACTATGCCATTGTTTCCGATGCGGAGACCTTCCTCGAAAAGGTTATGCCGTATATCAAGGAGGCAAAGCACGACGCATGGCGCGCGCAGATTGCCGAGTGGCAGACAAAGCTCGACTATGTGCCGAAGGACGACGAGAGCGTTATCCATCCGCACCAGCTGCTCCGCACGGTTGCGGAGGAGACCCCGGAGGACACCATCATCGCAACCGACGTTGGTCAGCACCAGCTTTGGAGTGCACAGTACAACGGCCGCAAGCACGTTCGTCAGTTCCTGACGTCCGGCGGCCTGGGTACGATGGGCTTCGGCTACGGCGCGGCAATCGGCGCGCAGGTGGCCTTCCCGGACAGAACGGTTGTCCACATCACGGGCGACGGCTCGTTCCACATGAACCTTAACGAGCTCTGCACCGCGGTTTCCTATAACCTGCCGGTGATCACGATCATTATGAATAACCGCGTGCTCGGCAACGTGCGTCAGTGGCAGACAATGTTCTATGGCAGCCGTTACTCGCAGACCGACCCGCACCGCAAGACAGATTACGTCAAACTGGCCGATGCCTTCGGCGCACGCGGCGTCCGTGTTACCAATATCGCCGAGCTGCGCGACGCGCTGCGGGAAGCGGTGAAGCGAACCGGTCCTGTGCTGATCGATGCACAGATCGACAAGGACGAGCGCGTCCTGCCGATGATTCCGGCAGGCGGCACGGTTGACGATCTTGTAACGGAATAAGGAAGGAGAAATCATGGAAAAGTATATCCTTTCTGTCACCGTACAGAACAACGCCGGTGTTCTGGCACGCGTATCCAGCCTGTTTGGCCGCCGCGGCTACAACATCGACTCGCTGACTGTTTCGGCCACGACTGATCCGAAGGTTTCCTGCATGTCTATCATCGTGCAGGGCGACCGTATGGTGCTTGAGCAGATCATGAAACAGCTCGCGAAGCTCGAGGAAGTCATGCACGTTGTCCACCTCGAGGAGGACAGCTCCTGCTGCAGTGAGCTGGTGTTCGTCAAGCTGCATACGCCGGACGTAAGTGTCCGCAGCGATATTCGCCAGCTGTGCGAGCTGTACGGCGCGCGCGTGGTCGATACGCAGGAGAGCGAAATGATCATCGAGCTGTCCGAAGTGCCGAGCCGCATCGATGCCTTCCTCGACGTCATCTCGAACTTTAAGATCCTCGAGATGAGCCGTTCGGGCGTTACGGCAATCGAAAAATAATCTTGGTTAATTAGGAGTTAGAAATTGGGAATGAAAAGCGCTGCCGCGCCGGAGAAATGTTTCATAACCGGGGAGGAAGCCCCTTGCAATCACTGATTACTGACTGCTGATTCATATAATTGACTCTTTATAAATTTTTAGGAGGAAATAAAAATGGTAAAGATGTTTTATGACGCAGACTGCAACCTGTCTCTGCTCGACGGCAAGACCGTTGCAATCATCGGCTTTGGTTCCCAGGGTCATGCTCACGCAATGAACCTGAAGGATTCCGGTGTACATGTTGTAGTTGGTCTGCGCCCGGGCTCCAAGCACGAGAAGAAGGCGAAGGACTACGGTCTGGAGGTTATGACTCCGGCTGAGGCAGCAGCAGCAGGCGACATCATCATGATGCTGACCCCGGATGAGAAGCAGGCTGACATCTACAAGGACGTTATCGCTCCGAACCTGAAGCCGGGCAACGTACTGGCTTTCGCGCACGGCTTCAACATCCACTTCAAGCAGATCGTTCCGCCGGCTGATGTTGACGTTATCATGGTTGCTCCGAAGGGCCCGGGTCACATCGTTCGTCGTGCATACGAGGAGGGTCAGGGTGTTCCGGATCTGGCTTGCGTATATCAGGACGCTTCCGGCAAGGCTATGGACATCGCTCTGGCATACGCTTGCGGTATCGGCGGCGGCCGTGCCGGCATCCTCGAGTCCACCTTCAAGACCGAGACCGAGACCGACCTGTTCGGTGAGCAGGCTGTCCTCTGCGGCGGCGTTTGCGAGCTGATGAAGGCTGGCTTTGAGACCCTGGTTGAGGCTGGCTACGCTCCGGAGAACGCTTACTTCGAGTGCGTTCACGAGATGAAGCTGATCGTTGACCTGATCAACGAGGGCGGCTTTGCTAAGATGCGTTACTCCATCTCCGACACCGCTGAGTACGGCGATTACCGCACCGGCAAGCGCATCATCACCGAGGAGACCCGCAAGGAGATGAAGAAGATCCTGCGCGAGATCCAGGACGGTACCTTCGCATCCGAGTGGATTCAGGAGAACCGTGCAGGCGGCCGTGCCAAGTTCCTCGCTACCCGTGCTCTGGAAGCAGACACCGAGCTTGAGGAGACCGGCAAGAAGCTGCGCGGCATGATGAGCTGGCTGAAGAAGTAAGTAAAGCTACGCTTGTGCTTACTTTTATAGGGGGCTTCATAAGCCCCCTATATACAACCCATGGTTCCGTAGAAACCATGGGTTGATACCCGAACGACGCGCTCCAAGAGCGCTGGGTCGGGGTGTGCTCTCATCTTATCGCCGCACGGCGGCGGAATAAGGTTAGAGGGCTACAGCCAAAAGTCAGGCGCATGTCCTGACTTTTTACGGCACACTTCGTGCACCGATTTTATGCCGCAGCGTCCGCTGCGGTTCCCAGAAGGGAAAACTGGTGCAGAAGTGTGAACTTGCTACCCCGAACGGGCGGACGGATTTTCCCGTCCGCCTGTTTTTTCTATCAGGCAGTCTGCTGGACTGCTTTCAAAGGAGGAATTCCCTGTGAGAAGAAGTGATAACATCACCGCAGGACCCGAGCGCATGCCGAACCGTTCGCTGCTGCGTGCCTGCGGTATGACCGATGAGGAGATCAGGCAGCCGATCATCGGCGTGGTTTCGGCGTATTCCGAGATCATTCCGGGCCACATCAACCTCGATAAGATCGCGGATGCGGTTAAGGCGGGCGTTCGCATGGCTGGCGGTACGCCGGTGCTCGTTCCGGCCATCGGCGTATGCGACGGCATCGCGATGGGCCACATCGGCATGAAATATTCGCTGGCAAGCCGTGAGCTGATCGCGGACAGCGTAGAGACGCTGGCGCAGGCGCATCAGCTGGATGGTCTGGTGCTCATCCCGAACTGCGACAAGATCGTTCCCGGTATGCTGATGGCGGCTGCCCGTTTGAATATTCCGTCCATTCTGGTTTCCGGCGGCCCGATGCTGGCAGGCCATTTCGGCGGTGAAGAGGTATCTCTTTCCAAGACCTTCGAGGCGGTCGGCGCTTACAAGGCCGGCATGATGGACGAGGCAACGTTCTACGAGGCCGAGTGCAATTCCTGCCCGGGCTGCGGCTCGTGCGCAGGCATGTACACCGCAAACTCGATGAACTGCCTGTCTGAAGCCATCGGCATGGCGCTGCCGGGCAACGGCACGACTCCGGCGGTTTCGGCTGCCCGTATTCATCTGGCAAAGCACGCCGGCATGAAGATCATGGAGCTGATTGAGAAGGACATCAAGCCGCGCGACATCCTCACGCCGGCAGCATTCCGCAACGCGCTTACCTGCGAGATGGCGATCGGCTGCTCGACCAACTCGGTTCTGCACCTGCTGGCAATCGCAAATGAAGCAGGCGTTCCGCTGCAGCTTGAAACCCTGAACGAACTGTCCGGCAAGGTGCCGAACATCTGCCATCTGGCTCCGGCAGGCCCGCATCACATTGAGCAGCTTTACATGGCAGGCGGCGTTCCGGCCATCATGAAGGAGCTGACCAAGCGCGATTTCCTCGACCTGTCGCTCATCACCTGCACCGGCAAGACGGTCGGCGAGAACCTCGAGGGCGTTGTCAACAAGAATCCGGAGGTAGTTCGTCCGCTCGAGAATCCGTATTCGCAGACCGGCGGCATCGCTGTTCTGTGGGGCAACATCGCAAAGAACGGCTGCGTTGTCAAGCGTTCGGCAGTTGCGCCGGAAATGATGGTGCACGAAGGTCCGGCACGCGTGTTCGACTGCGAGGAGGACGCAATTTCCGCCATCTACAACGGCAAGATCGTGCCGGGTGACGTTGTTGTCATCCGCTACGAAGGCCCGAAGGGCGGTCCGGGCATGCGCGAGATGCTCAACCCGACCTCTGCGCTGGCCGGCATGAAGCTGGATACCACGGTTGCGCTCATCACGGACGGCCGTTTCTCCGGTGCGTCCCGCGGCGCATCCATCGGTCACGTTTCGCCGGAGGCTGCTTCCGGCGGCGAGATCGGTCTGGTGCAGGAAGGCGATATCATCTCCATTGATATTCCGAACAGCAAGGTAAATGTCAATGTTTCCGACGAGGAGCTGGAGGCACGCCGTGCCAAGTACGTTCCGCGTGAGCCGAATGTCAAGTCCGGCTGGCTGTACCGCTATTCGCGTTTGGTCACCTCTGCAGATCAGGGCGCTGTGGTTCGTTGATTTTTGCGTAATGAAAAGAAGTCCGAAAATTTTTCGGACTTCTTTTAATTCTCCATTCCGCAATCGCAAAATTTCTGCTCCAAGCGTAGACAGAACTGCACCGCAGTGCTATAATAAAGTAATTCTTGAAAAACGAAAAAGGGAGGTCATTTATTATGAAAAACCCTGAAAAGCTGCTTGATCTGCTGGCGCAGGACGCGCGTCTGACTCCGGCACAGCTGGCCGCGATGCTCGGTGAGACCGAGGAGGACGTGGCTGCTGCGATCAACGCGTATGAGAAGAATTCGACGATCCTCGGCTACAAGACCGTGGTCGATTGGGATAAAACATCCAAGGAGAGCGTAACCGCACTCATCGAGGTCAAGATCACCCCGCAGAAGGGTATGGGCTTTGATGAGATCGCCCGTCAGATCTATTCGCACCATCAAGTGGAGAGCGTGTATCTGATGAGCGGCGGCTTCGATCTGACCGTTATCATCAAGGGACGCACCATGCGCGAGGTTGCCCGCTTTGTCTCCGAGCAGCTGGCGCCGATGGAGAACGTGCTGTCCACCGGTACGCATTTCATTCTCAAAAAATACAAGGACAACAGTGTGGAATTCGATCCGGCAGACAGCGATAAGAGAGAGGTCATGGCATGGTGAACTACGAGCAGATTCTCTCTGCGCGTGTAAAAGAGGTACAGCCTTCCGGCATTCGCCGCTTTTTTGAACTGGCGGCTAAAATGCCGCACGCGATCTCGCTCGGTGTGGGCGAGCCGGATTTTGAAACGCCGTGGCAGATTCGCCGCGCTGGCATTCAGTCTCTGGAAAAAGGACAGACCTTCTACACCTCCAACTGGGGTCTTGCCGAGCTGCGCAATCAGATTGCAGCGCTCGTGCGCCGCAAGTACCGCCTGTGCTACGATGCGGACAAGGAGATCCTTGTGACGGTCGGCGGCTCCGAGGCGATCGACAACACCATCCGTGCGATTGTCAACGTGGGTGACGAGGTGCTCATTCCGGAGCCGAGTTTTGTATGCTACAAGCCGCTGACGCAGATGGCAGGCGGTGTTCCGGTGCCGCTGCCGACCCGCGCGGAGGACCAGTTCAAGCTGACGGCGGACAGTCTGCGCGCTGCTATTACGCCGCGCACCAAGCTGCTCATCCTGCCGTACCCGAACAACCCGACCGGCGCGATCATGACGCGCGATGAGCTGCAGGCGATTGCGACGGTTATCAAGGACACGAATATCATCGTGCTGTCGGATGAGATTTACAACAGCCTGACCTACGGCCCGGATCGCCACGTCTGCTTTGCGGAGCTGGACGGCATGAAGGAGCGCACCATTGTTGTGGACGGTTTCTCCAAGTCCTATGCGATGACCGGTTGGCGTCTCGGCTGGGCAATGGGCCCGAAGGAGCTGATGCGCCACATCTGCAAGATTCATCAGTTCGGCATTATGTCCGCGCCGACGACCGCGCAGTTCGCGGGCATTGAGGCTATCCGCACCGGCGAGGACGATATCGAGCGCATGCGCGAGCAGTATGACCTGCGCCGCCGCTACCTGCTCGGCGAGCTGCGGAGCATGGGCCTCGAGTGCTTTGAGCCGCAGGGCGCGTTCTATATGTTCCCGTCGATCGAGTCTACCGGCCTGTCGAGTGACGAATTCTGCGAGAGACTGCTGCACGAGCAGGAGGTCGCGGTCATTCCGGGCAGCGCCTTTGGTGAGAGCGGTGAGGGTCATGTGCGTATTTCGTATTCGTACTCGATGAACCATCTGCGCGAGGCTTGCCGCAGGATGCGTAAGTTTTTGCAGACTTTGCAGGCGGAAAAGTGAGATAAAATGAAAGCACCGCCCGAAATGGGCGGTGCTTAGTGGAAAAAAGGCAAACAAAAAGAACGCTCCATCGAGCGTTCTTTTTTTCTTATGCGATTGTGCCGCGATAGTTAAAATACGCAATACTGCTTCATATAAGCATCCATCAGCGGCAGGAGATGTGCGTACTCCTCCTTATCCGCAAGATACTCGCGGATATCCTGCACGGTAACGAGCGCGTGCACCTTGATGCCGAACTCCTCGCCGACCTCCATAACGGCGGTCTTGCCCGGGTTCTGGCCGACCTCACAGCGGTTTACCGAAATGAACATATCGGTAACCTTCACATCTGCGCAGCCCTTGAGCACCGGCATGGTCTCACGGATAGCGGTGCCTGCGGTGATTACGTCCTCGATGATGATAACGCGGTCACCGTCCTGCGGCTTGTAGCCGACGATATTGCCGCCTTCGCCATGGTCCTTTGCCTCCTTGCGGTTGAAGAAGAACGGCTTGTCGATGCCGTAATTGCGGGCCAGCGCACCGGAAACCGAGGTAGCAAGCGGGATGCCCTTGTACGCCGGACCGAACATTGCGTCGAACTGATCACCGACGGTCTCCTTGACCAGAGCTGCGTAAAACTCACCCAGACGGGAGTTCTGCAGACCGGTCTTGTAGTTGCCGGTGTTGACGAAATACGGGGTCTTTCGGCCGGATTTGGTTGTAAAATCGCCGAAGCGCAGTACGTCGGCACTCATCATAAATTCGATAAATTCCTTTTTGGCAGCAGTAAGCATGATCGTTCCACCTTTTTCTATCAATATACTTATCTTCAGTATACCAGAATTTTCGGCAGGGAACAACCCTTTCTGTCAAGCGACGGTCAACAAATTGCACAAATACACAGGGAGATTAACGTGTTATGAACGGAAAACTGTCAAACTCCTGTTGCAGAAAATGAAAAAACGCGCTAAAATATAATAAGGCAACAACACAATTAAAGCTGCGGCTCCTTGCGCAGGCTCCGGTCGCGCTGCCGCGGCTCCTTGCGCAGGCTCCGGTCGCGCTGCCGCGGCTCCTTGCGCAGGCTCCGGTCGCGCTGCCGCGGCGCTTTACGGAAATTTTGTGCCCTGACTTCGTTGTGATTTCACGGTAATACACAAAGTATTACCGCAAAACCACGCCTCGCCAGTCCGCAAAAATTACTCGTAAATCGCTTTTGTTCAATTATGTGGTATTGCCTTAGGTATTCTATACCTTCAAGGACGATTTACAATCGTCAAAAACAAAAAGGTGGCTAACAACACAAATGGCATTTCACGGTTTTTCCGCAGAAGGCGTGGATCTTCTGCAACTGAATCGCCTGCAAAACAGCAAAGAATTTTACGATGCACACAAGGACGAGATCAAGCGGTTATCCATCCGGCCCTTTCACGAACTGATCGCGGAAATGACGCCGGAGATGGTCAAAATCGACCCGCAGTTCGTCACCGTGCCGTCCCGCATGGTATCCCGCGTGCGGCGCGATACCCGATATACCAAGGATAAAACGCTCTACCGGGCGAACATGTGGCTGTTCTTCCGCAGAGCACGACGGGAACGCGAATCCGTTCCCGCATACTACTTTGAACTGCATCCCGAATACTGGGCCTTCGGCTGCTGGGGCGCGTGGGGCAGAGGCGAAATGGAAGCGCTGCGCGAAATGATCCTCGCAGAAGACAGGCTGTTCCTTGACGCCTTTCGTGCGGTGAACAACTGTCCGCAGGTGCACCTTGCGGGCGAGATGTACAAGCGCCCGAAATTCCCGGACGCAAAGCCGGAATATCAGGACTGGCTGAACCGCAAGGAGATCGGCGTGGATTACACAAACAGTGAGGACTTTGCTCCGGTGCTGGACGGCACGTTTGTTCCGTTCATGCTGAAGACCATGCGGCAGCTTGCGCCGCTGTACAGACTGCTGCTCGCGGCGAAGGAACGCGCAGACGCGGCCGGACGGGAGGCGCTGCAATGAGATATCTTGCACTGGATTTCGAGACCGGAAACGCCTCGCCGCTGAGCGCGTGCGCACTCGGCGCAAGCGTGTTTGAGGATAATCAGCTGGTGGATGAGAAAATCTCGCTTATCCGTCCGCCGGAATGCGTGGGCAAGTTCCACTGGGGCAATGTCCGCGTCAACCACATCAAGGAGAAGATGGTCGCGGACGCACCGTCGTTCGCCGAGGTGTGGGAGCCGCTCGCTGACATCGCGGAGGGCAGCGTCATCGTGTGCCACAACGCTATGTTCGATACGAATGTGCTTTGCAGCTGTCTGGCGCATTACGGACTGAAAATGCCCGAATGCCGGTACTTATGCACGGTAAAGCTGTCCAAGCGGGTATGGCCTGAGCTGGAAAATCATAAACTGGATACGGTATCCGCCGCGCTGCACATCGACCTGAACCACCACGAGGCTGGATCGGATGCGCGGGCTGCGGGACTGATCCTGCAGGCGGCTCTGCGCAGGACGAGCAGCGCGGACGCCGACGCACTGGCAGAAAAAATCGGCATGCGGCTCGGCCGTATTTCCCCGATGGGGAAAACGCCGTGCAGCATCGCCGGGGACCCCAAACCCAGGGAGCACAGGCGGACAGCGCGTCCGCGTAATACGGTAAAACGAAAGGGAGAGAACAAGCTATGAAAAACTATCTGGATAGTATTGACCGCGATGCACTGCGCAGCCGTGCCGAGCAGATGCTGCACACCGCAGGAAACGCTTGCGATCAGGCAGGACGCTTTATGAACACCACGACCGAAAAGATCCGCGGCTTCTCGCTCATCGAGTTCTTCATCTACGAGACCTGCCTGCTGTCGTTCGGTTTGTGGCTGGGCACCTGCTTCTCTAAATTTTTCAAGAAGTTCCGCGCGATCATCTTTGCAGCGTTTGCCGCAACGTGGCTGTACCTGCTGTGGCGCGTGTTCTTTGATGAGGATGAGGACTAAGCGTATTCAATCTTCGTTTTCATCCGCTGACAGCTGACAGGAAGGAGTTTATTGTTGGAAGATCCCAATCAGGAAAAAAAGTCCCGGCTTGACCTGCAGCCGCACTATATCGAGTGGGGGCTGACTGCGTTAGGTGTCATTGTAGCCTGCGTACTGGTCGTGTTCGTGCTGTTCCGCATGACAATAATCTGGGGCATGATCAAGAAATTTTTCAGCATCCTCAGCCCGTTCATCTACGGCTTTGTGATGGCGTACCTGCTCATGCCGGTGTTCAACATGCTGTACCGCAATCTGCAGCCGCCGATGTCGCGTAAATTTAAAAACGGCACACGGCTTGCCAAGGGATTGTGCAGTGCGCTGACGCTGGCCTTCGGTCTGGCGGTTGTAGGCGTGCTGCTGTGGATGGTGCTGCCGCAGCTGGTCACGAGTATCACCTCGCTGGTAGACTCGATGGACCTGTATATGAACGAGATATCCGGCTGGGTAGCGTCGCTGCTGCACAACAACCCGGAACTTGAGCACAGCTTCATGCGCCTGTACGATCAGTTCTCCGCACAGATGATGAACTGGGCGCAAAATGACCTGCTGCCGCAGCTCGGCAGCATGATGAGCGGCGTTGTTACGACCGTAAATGTGCTGATGAACCTGCTGATCGGTGTCATTATCGCGCTGTACATTCTCAACAGCAAGGACACCTTCTGCGCACAGGCGAAAAAGATGACGTACAGCTTTTTCACGGTTGAAAAGGCGAATGCCATCATGGCTCGTGTGGCGCATATCCACCGCGTGTTCGGCGGCTTCATCACCGGCAAGCTGATGGACTCGTCGATCATCGGCGTGCTGTGCTTTATTGGCATGCGTCTTATGATCTCGTTCGGCTGGATGACCATGCCGACGTCGTACGCGCTCCTGATTGCGGTTATCATCGGCGTGACCAATATCATCCCGTTTTTCGGGCCGTTCATCGGTGCGATTCCGAGCACCATTCTGATCATGGTCATCAGTCCGGTGCAGGCGCTGTATTTCGTCATTTTTGTGCTGCTGCTGCAGCAGTTTGACGGCAATATCCTCGGACCGAAAATCCTCGGCAACGCCACCGGACTGTCGAGCTTCTGGGTCATGTTCGCCATTCTGCTGTTCGGCGGCGTGATGGGCTTCGCAGGCATGGTGATCGGCGTGCCGCTGTTTGCCGTGCTGTACAGCGTGTTGACCGAGAAGATCAATCATCTGCTGAAAAAGCGCGGCCTGTCCGTGGATACGAACGACTATCGCGGGCATAAGCGCATCGACCCGGAGACACACGCGTTCGTTGAAGCGCAGGAGACAATGCCTCCTGTGAGCGCAAAAGAGCGCCGCCGTGCGGCACAGCAGAAAGATCAGGAAAACAAAAAACAGTAATATGTGCAAAGAGGGACACTGCGAGGCAGCAGTGTTCCTCTTTTTTTGCGTTCTGATGCAGAACGGCAGAGGATTTTTTCTTCCGTGTCTTTCTCAACCTGTTCGCAGTGTCAGATACATTACTGCTACACAGACCGGAAAGTCTTCGCAGGCGCGGCATACCCGTGCCGCGCAACTCGTAAGTTTGGAGTTTGCGGACAGCACCTGCGGATTAGGTGTTCGGTGCAATTTAGCCTCGCAGGTGCCGTGCGTTACAACGTGCCAAGGATTTGCGCGACACTGTTATGTCGCGCCTGCGTAGAGTAAACCGTATGTGTAGCAGTACGCTGTCTGTGAACTGCGAATATTTTGCGAAACAAACGCAAGAGTAACCCGACTGCCGTTCCCCCCATTTCGAAGCGGTCACATGTCGGCAATCTGCGCCAGACTAAGAAATAAAGGGAAACGGGAGTTAAGAGGGTAGAAACCGTAGGTGTCTACCCTCTTGCCCCGCCGCGGGGCGCGGCGAATCCCCGCGCTCCGCAGAGCGCAACTCCTCGCTTGATTTCAAGCGAAAAACCTCCCGCCCGTTAGGGGCGAACCCGCCTGCGGCGGTTCGAGTGCCCCGCTCAGCCGGTGCAGAAAAGGAGCCGCCCCGGATAGGGCGAACACGCTGACGCAGTTCGCGTGGCCCAGTCAGCCGGTGCCGAATAGAGAAAAATCCGATTTTTAACCGAAAAAATCTGCGGAAACCCGCTTGGACTGATTGCTTATCCCATTTGTATTTGTTATAATAAACAGTAAAGCAAAAACCAAAACGGCACGGCAGGACAAACTGGAGCCTGCTCCCGGTGCCGGACCTTCGATGCGCCGCCGCATGACGCGGCAGGAATTCCGAGGGTATACCACTTAAACTTTTTATATAGATTTTTTGGAGGATTAAACGCCTTATGGAGCATATTAAGGATTGCATCGCGGCATTGCGAGAGGCCGCACCTGAAATAGATATTGCAGAAAACGAACTCATGCGCCGCCATACTACGTTCGCCATCGGCGGACCGGCGGACCTGTTCGTGCAGCCGAAGACCCGCAGGGAACTGACCACGGCACTTGCCGTACTGCGCGAGCGCAATATTCCGTTCCTGCTGCTCGGCAACGGCTCCAACATGCTGGTGGCCGATGCGGGCATCCGCGGTGCGGTTGTCTGCACATCCGAGCTGGATGAAGTTCGCGTAAACGAGGATAACACCGTCTCTGCCGAGGCGGGCGCGCTGCTCAGCCGCATTGCCCGCCGCGCACAGCGTTCCGGTCTGACCGGAGCCGAGTTCGCCGGCGGCATTCCGGGCAGTCTGGGCGGCGCTGTTTACATGAATGCGGGTGCGTATGACGGCACAATGGCCGGCATTGTGCAGGAGACCGAGTTCGTGGACGGCGAAGGCAACATTTGTACCCTCAAGGGCGATGAGCACGGCTTTGACTACCGCACGAGCGTGTTCCGCAAGCATCCGGACTGGACGGTGCTCCGTTCGACCATGCAGCTGCAGAACGGCGATTCGGCGGCGATTCTGGATAAGATGAACGATTTCGCGCAGCGCAGACGCGACAAACAGCCGCTCAACTTCCCGTCGGCAGGCTCGACATTTAAGCGTCCCGTGGGACACTTTGCGGGCCAGCTTATCGAGCAGGCCGGTCTCAAGGGCACGAGCGTCGGCGCGGCACAGGTTTCGGAAAAGCACGCGGGATTTCTCATCAACCGCGGCGGTGCAACATGCGATGACATGCTGCGCCTGATCGAACTGGTGCAGAACAGGGTGCGCGAGCAGTTCGGCGTGGAGCTGGAGTGCGAGGTGCGCATCGTAAAATAATCAGCAGCGCCGCTCGGCGGCGTTATCACAGCAGAAACACAGGGCAGGGGGAAAGGTAACATGTATTTTTTGATCATTTCCGGTATGTCGGGCGCAGGCAAGAGCCGCGCGGTCGCCACGCTTGAGGACTTAGGCTATTACTGCGTCGATAATCTGCCGATCTCCCTCATACCGCGCTTCGCGGAGATCTGTCTGGCGGCAACCGAACGCTATGAACGTGTGGCGCTCGTCACCGATGTGCGTGCAGGCGGCGATTTCCAGCAGCTGTTTGATTCGCTGGATTCGATCAAGAGCATGGGCTGCGATTACCGCATCCTGTTCCTCAACACGGACACGCCGACGCTCATCCGCCGCTACAAGGAAACGCGCCGCAAGCATCCGCTGATGGAAAAGGGCATGTCCATGACAGCCGCCATTGAAAAGGAGCGCGAAATGCTGTCCGGTCTGCGCGACCGTGCCGACTTTGTGGTGGACACCACCGGACTGTCTGCTGCCGGTCTGCGCGAACGTCTGCTGACGATGTTTTCCGGCACCGAGAGCGGAGAGGTGTTTGAGGTCATCGTACAGTCGTTTGGCTTCAAGTACGGCATTCCGCCCGAGAGCGACCTTGTGTTTGATGTGCGTTTCCTGCCCAATCCCTATTACGAAATGAGCTTGCGCGAGCGCAACGGCACCGATCCGGAGGTGCGCGATTATGTGTTCCGCGGCGGTACGGCGGATGTGCTGATGCGCTACCTGACGGGCATGATCGACTTTCTGCTGCCGCGCTATATCGCGGAAGGCAAGGCGAATCTGATTATCAGCATCGGATGCACCGGCGGCAAGCACCGCTCGGTCGCTATCACCGAGGCGCTGAGCGAACACCTGCGCAGGCAGGAATACGGTGTAGTAACCATGCACCGCGATTACCAGAGATAAACCCGCTTCGTTCCGGACAGGCGAAGCGTGCTGTACAGAACGGAGAGAATATATGTCTTTTTCAACCGAGGTCAAAAACGAGCTGTGTCGGGTATCCATGCAGCGTACCTGCTGCACGCGTGCCGAGATTTACGGCGCACTGCTCCATGCCTCGGTTTTTTCGCACAAGGAGATACGGCTGTCGGCGGAGAACATGACCGTTGTCCGCCGCTTGCAGGCGCTGCTGCAGCGCGCGTTTTTTGTTGAGTGTGAGCCACAGAAGGCAGGCCGCAAGCAGCAGCTTGTACTCACCGAACCGGCGCAGATCGGACGCGTGTTTGACGCGCTCGGCTACGACTGCAAGAGCCACATCACCTACCACATCAACCGCAATCTGCTCGAGGAGGACTGCTGCATTGCGTCCTTTCTGCGCGGCGCCTTCCTCATGGGCGGCACGGTCGCGGGACCGGACAAGAAAAGCCATCTCGAGCTGAAAACCACCCACCAGAGTCTGTCGGGTGAGGAGACAAGCCTGATGCTTGATTTAGGTTTATCGCCCAAGCAGGCACGGCGCGGCAGCGCGTATCTGCTGTACTTTAAGGACGGTGCAAGCGCGGAGGATTTCCTTACGCGCATCGGTGCGCCGCACGCGGCGATGGAGCTGATGCAGGCGAAGGTAGAGAAGAATCTGCGCAACACGATCAACCGGCAGGTCAACTGCGAGACCGCGAACATGATGAAGGCCGCCGATGCATCGGCGCGGCAGATCGCGGCGATTCAGGCGCTGATCGACAGCCGGGGGGAGGACGCATTTCCGGGCAACCTGTGGGAGACCGTGCGCCTGCGTCTGGAATACCCGACGGACAGCCTGTCCGAGCTGGCGCAGCGGTTCGACCCGCCCATCTCCAAACCGGGATTGAGCCACCGCCTGAAAAAGATCATCGAGCTTGCGGAAAAGGAGGACTAAATTGGTACCATTTGCACATCTGCATGTCCACAGCGAATACAGCCTGCTGGACGGCGCCTGCCGTATCGAAAAGCTGGTGGACCGTGTGGCAGAGCTGGGGCAGACCTCTTGCGCGCTGACCGACCATGGCGTCATGTACGGCGTGATCGACTTTTACCGCGCCTGCAAGGCGAAGGGGATCCATCCGGTCATCGGCTGCGAGGTGTATCTGGCGCCGCATTCGCGCTTTGACCGCAGCTACATCAACGGCGAGTGGCACACGCACCTCATCCTGCTGTGCGAGAACATGACCGGCTACCGCAACCTCATCCACATGGTGTCGTGCGGTTTCTCCGAGGGCTTTTACATGAAGCCGCGTATCGACATGGAGCTGCTGCGCGCGCACAGCGAAGGTCTGATTTGTCTGTCTGCGTGTCTGGCGGGCGCGATTCCGCGTGCGCTGGCGGACGGTGATATGGACGGCGCGTATGACCTCTGCGAGCAGTTCCTCGATATTTTTGACCGGGAGCATTTCTACCTTGAAATTCAGGACCACGGCATTCCGCTGCAGCAGAAAGTCAATGAAGGTCTGTACCAGCTTTCCAGGGAGCTGAACATCGGTCTGGTGGCAACGAACGACGCGCATTATCTCACCAAGGCGGATGCGCGCATTCAGGACGTGCTGATGTCCATTCAGATGGGCAAGACCGTGGACGACCCGACCCGCATGAAGTTTGAAACGCAGGAGTTCTACATCAAGGATGCGGACGAAATGGCGGCGCTGTTTCCGGAGCACCCGGAGGCACTCGCCAACACGGTAAAGATCGCAGAACGCTGTCAGGTTGAGTTCGAGTTTGGAAAGTACCATCTGCCCGAATTCGATGTGCCGGACGGCTACACCTCGCTCGAATATCTGCAGAAGCTGTGCGATGAAGGCTTCGCAAGACGCTATCCGAACGACGACGGCACCGTGCGCAAGCGTCTGCAGTACGAGATCGACATGATCGCCAAGATGGGCTTTGTCGATTACTTCCTCATTGTGTCCGACTTTATCGGCTACGCGAAAAGTCAGGGCATTCCTGTCGGACCCGGACGCGGCTCGGCAGCAGGCTCGATCGTGTCGTACTGCCTCGCTATCACCGACCTTGACCCGATTCACTATTCGCTGTACTTCGAGCGATTTTTGAATCCGGAGCGTGTCTCCATGCCGGATATCGACGTGGACTTCTGCTATGTTCGCCGTCCGGAGGTCATCGAGTACGTTACCCGCAAGTACGGCAAGGACCGCGTAGCGCAGATCGTCACATTCGGCACGATGGCTGCCCGCGGTGCCATCCGCGACGTCGGCCGTGCGCTCAACATCCCGTACAACGACGTTGACGCGGTTGCCAAGCAGGTGCCGAACGAACTGCACATTACGATCGACAAGGCGCTGACCATCAACGCGGAACTCAAGAAAATGTATGACGAGCAGCCGCAGGTGCGCGAGCTGATCGATACTGCGCGTGCGCTCGAGGGCATGCCGCGCAATGCATCGACGCATGCCGCAGGCGTGGTTATCACCAAAAACCCCGTGGACACCTACGTTCCGCTTTCGCGCAACGGCGACCAGATGGTAACGCAGTTTACGATGGTGACCATCGAGGAACTTGGTCTGCTCAAGATGGACTTCCTCGGCCTGCGCAACCTGACCGTTATCGCGGACGCGGAAAAGCTGATTCGCCGTCACACGCCGGATTTTTCCATCGAGAACGTGGATATGAGCGACCCCGCGACTTACGAGATGCTCGGCAAGGGCTCGACCATGGGCGTGTTCCAGCTTGAATCGGCGGGCATTACCAACGTCGTTACCGGTCTGCGCCCGCAGTCCATCGAGGATATTACCGCAGTCGTTGCGCTGTATCGCCCCGGTCCGATGCAGTCCATTCCGCGCTACATCGAGTGCCGTCATCATCCGGAAAAGGTAACGTACAAGCATCCGCTGCTCGAGCCGATTTTAAGCGTCACCTACGGCTGTATGATCTATCAGGAACAGGTTATGCAGGTGTTCCAGAGCCTTGCGGGTTACTCGCTCGGCAAGGCAGATATGGTGCGCCGCGCCATGAGTAAAAAGAAGATGAAGGAGCTGGAAAAGGAGCGCGTCAACTTCATCTACGGCAACGAGGAGCTGGGCATTGACGGCGCCATCAAGCGCGGCGTGCCCGAAGCAGTTGCGGCAAGTCTGTTTGACGAGATCATGGATTTTGCAAACTATGCGTTCAACAAGGCGCACGCGGTTTGCTACGCGGTCGTGTCGTTCCGCACGGCGTACCTCAAGTGCCATTACCCGAGAGAATATCTGGCGGCGCTGCTGACGAGCGTTCTGGATGTTTCGGATAAGATCTCCGAGTATATTCAGGCGGCGCGTGATATGGGTATCGCGGTGCTTCCGCCGGACGTAAACGAGTCATACGATGAGTTTTCGGTTGCGGGCGAGAATATCCGCTTCGGTCTGGCAGCCGTCAAGGGTGTGGGACGCTCGTTTATGAAGCAGCTTGTCGAGGAGCGAGAGGCGAACGGCCTGTTTACCTCGTTCCAGGATTTCTGCGAGCGCATGTACGACCGCGAACTCAATCGCAGAGCCCTTGAAAGTCTCATCAAGGCAGGCTCGTTCGATTCCATGCACTACTACCGCAGTCAGCTTTTGAAAATCGTCAATCCCGTAGTAGATGCCATTGCCCAGAACCGCAAGAAGAACATCGAGGGTCAGATGGACCTGTTCGGCATGGGCAACGACGAGGTGCGCGACACGCAGATTGCGATGCCGAACATTCCGGAAGTGCCCAAGCGGGAGCTGCTGGCGATGGAGAAGGAGACCACCGGTCTGTACCTCTCCGGTCACCCGATGGACGAGTACCGCAGCCTGACGCAGAAGGCGCAGGCGGCCTCCGTCAAGCAGATCATCGACGATCTGACGGGCGAGAGCAGCAGGCCGGTCTACAAGGACGGCATGACCGTACGGCTTGCCTGTGTTATCACGGCGGTGCGGCTGAAATCGACCAGGAACGGCTCGATGATGGCGTATGTCACCGCAGAGGATGACACGGCGGCGATTGAGCTTGTCGTGTTCCCGCGTTCGCTGCAGCAGTGCGGCGCATATCTCACCGAGGACAGCGCAGTCCTGCTTACCGGTAAGATCGATGCCCGAGAGGACGAGGCGCCCAAGGTGCTGCTGAACGAGGCGCAGCCGCTCACCGAGAGTGCAGTGGAGAGCCTGCAGCAGCCGAAAAAGGGCACGCAGAAATCGGTCTACACCGATGCGCAGGCGGCGAAGCTGGCGCCGCAAAAGCTGTTTTTGCGTATTTCCAGTCTGCAGGGCGATGAATGGACGCAGATTAAAGAGGTTTTGCGCACGCAGCCCGGCGATACGCCGGTCTATCTCTACCCGATGGACACGAAGAAAAAGACGCTCGCTGCCCGCCGGTACTGGTGCAAACCGGATATTGCATTTTTAACAAGATTACGCTTTCTCTTGCGCGAGGAAGATGTTATAATACAATAGGAGACTGTGTTTATCCGTAGGGAGAGAGACGGTTTCCGCAGAGGGAAACAGAACTGTAATACAGAGGTCAGTGCGGCATCGACCGTGCCGCCAAGCAAGAAAACAGAACCGACAACAGGGAGGCTTTATCATGGATAAACAAATTCGCAGAATCGGCGTACTTACCAGCGGCGGCGACGCACCCGGCATGAACGCACTTATTCGCTCGGTAGTCCGCAGCGCAAGCGCAAACGATATTTCCGTTCTCGGCATTCGCCGCGGCTACAGCGGTCTCATCAACGGTGACATCATCGAGATGGGTGCCCGCAGTGTAGACGGCATTATCCGCAAGGGCGGCACCATGCTGTACACCGCACGCTGCAAGGAAATGCTGACCGAGGAAGGTCTGCAGAAGGCGGCTGACACCTGCCGTTACCTCGGTATTGACGGCCTGATCTGCTGCGGCGGTGACGGTACATTCCGCGGTGCACAGGCGCTTTCCCGCAAGGGAGTTCCGTGCATCGGCGTTCCGGGTACCATTGATAATGATATCGGCTGCTCGGATTACACCATCGGTTTTGACACCGCCTGCAATACTGCGATCGAGTGCATCGATAAGCTGCGCGATACCATGCAGTCCCACGAGCGTTGCTCGGTCGTAGAGGTCATGGGCCGCCGTGCAGGTCATCTGGCATTGCAGGTTGGCTGTGCAGTCGGCGCGACCGCGATCTGTCTGCCCGAGCGTCAGCTGGATTTCGACACCGAGATCGTAGAGAGAATGCGCATCGGCCGTATCAAGGGCCGCAACCACCATATCATCATTGTAGCAGAGGGCTACGGCTCTGCACAGGACGTTGCAGACCAGATTCACGAGGCTACCGGCATCGATACCCGTGTTACCATCCTCGGCCATATCCAGCGCGGCGGCTCTCCGTCTGCTATGGATCGTGTTATGGCGACCCGCATGGGCTATGCTGCCGTTCGCGCTCTGATGGAGGGCAAGACCAACCGTGTTGTTGTTTCGGATAACAACATTGTTACCGATATCGACATTGAGGAGGGTCTGGCACAGAGCAAGGATCTGAACCAGTGCCTGTTTGAGGCACAGCAGACGGTTGCCATCTGACATGGCGCAGACTGTTCTCATCACCGGAGGCTCGCGCGGCATCGGTGCCGCCTGTGTGTGCACGTTTGCCAAAAACGGATGGAATACCGCGTTTACTTACAGCAAAAGCAGGGAAGCGGCGGACAGACTCGCTGGGGAGACCGGCGCACTGGCGCTTTTGGCCGATCAGCAGGATACCGCGGCCGTGGAACTCGCGGTCGCGGAAGGGAAGGCACGGTTCGGCACGATCGATGCCGTGGTCTGCAATGCAGGCATCGCCGAACAGAAGCTGTTCCAGAATATCACCGACGCGGACTGGATGCGCATGCTGGATGTCAATCTCATGGGTACGGTGCGCACGATTCGCGCCGTGCTGCCTGAAATGCTGCACAACCACAAGGGAAGCATCGTTACGGTGTCGTCCATGTGGGGAGAGTGCGGCGCGTCCTGCGAGAGCCATTATTCCGCGAGCAAGGCTGCGATCATCGGCCTGAGCAAGTCGCTCGCGCAGGAGCTTGGCCCGAGCAATATCCGGGTCAACTGCATTGCGCCGGGCGTGATCGACACCGACATGAACGCCATGCACAGTGCGGATACCATGCAGGAGCTTGCCGATCAGACACCGCTCGGAAGAGTCGGCGCGGCAGCCGAGGTCGCGGACAGTATTCTGTATCTGTGCTCGGATAAGTCGTCTTTCATAACAGGACAAGTATTGGGCGTCACCGGAGGATTTTAAGATGCTGTCGCCAAACCACGGTTTGGCCGACAAGAGGAACGGACCGTGGGCCGTTCCAAAGTCGTCCGAAAGTTCCCATACGGAAACTTTCTCCCTCCAGAAGTCAAAAAAAGCGAGATACATGCTCCCGCTTTTTTGGAATTTGCACTGCAAATTCTATTAAATGCGCGCTAACGCGCGAAAAGCTGCGACGTTAGTAAAGTGCGTTAAGAAAGATAGAACGAGAGGTCAAAAGACCTCTCGTCAGTCTGTCGAAAAAGCAGCATTTCAACTCTTGTGCTTTGTGCGGCAGCACGCATAAAATAGAATTTGCGGAGCAAATTCATAAATTCCGGGGGCGTGTACCTCGGAATTTATACAAGGGAAGAAAAAATGTGCCTGCAAGGCGCGGTTTTTCTTCGAAATTCGATCGGAAGCGTGGTTCCGATCGAGAGGCTGCTCGGAAAACGTTAGTTTTTCGACAGCCTCACGAGAGGTCAAAAGACCTCTCGTTTTTTGTTTAATACGGTTCAAAGTCAAAATAACTGAGCAGACCGTTATAAATGCCCTGTGCAAACCCGAACGGATCGTTCTCCAGCTTCATCGCATCGGAAGTATTGGTCAGGTATGCCAGCTCGACCAGAATCGAAGGCATCTGTGTCCGCCGCAGGACATACAGGCTCGGACGGATGCGCACGCCGTTATCGCGTGTGCCGACACGCGCAACAATGCCGGCGAGCACATGCTGCGCCAGCCAGTACGCCTGCGTATTTTCCTGATAAACATACACCTCAGTGCCGTTGACGGCGGGATTTACGTTCGCGTTGCAGTGGATGCTGATGAAGTAATCTGCAGGCCACTCATTCGCCAGCCGCACGCGCTCGGCCAGACTGGTGGCATTGCTTGTGCCGAGGATTTCCTCGGGTGAGGTGCGGCTCAGCCGCACCTCAAACCGCGGGTCTGCCCGCAGAAGATCGGCCAGATACACGCCGACCGCGTAGGTCACATCCTGCTCGAGCAGTCCGCTGCCTTCCGCGCCGGTGTTCGGACCGGATGGATTGTGTCCCTGATCGATAAAAATCTTGATCGCCAAAGTATCACCTCCTCGTGTCAGCCTATGCGGCAGCGCGGCAGAACGTCCGTGCTTGACGGTCAGCACACGCCGTGTTATTCTGTAAGAAAAGAGAGGTGGGATCAATATGAAATTATATATCAAACAAAAGGTATTCTCCTGGGTGGATCGGTTTACCGTTTTTGATGAAACCGGCGCCGACAAATACCATGTCGAGGGGGAGTTTTTCTCGTGGGGCAAGAAGCTGTATGTCACCGACTTGACCGGACACGAGACTGCCTTCATCCAGCAGAAGGTGTTCAGTATGATGCCGCGGTTTTTCGTGTACATCGACGGCGTGGAACGCGCGGAAATCGTCAAGCGGCTTACATTTTTCTACGAAAAATACGAAATCGAGGGTCTCGACTGGACGATCGAGGGTGATTTCTGGGCGCATGAGTACCGCATCACGCAGAACGGACGCGAGATCGTGTCTATCTCCAAGGAGTGGTTCACCTGGGGTGATTGCTACCAGCTGGACATTGCCGATTCCGCAGACGAAACACTTGCGCTGGCGGTCGTCCTCGCGATCGACGCGGTACACGCGCAGGCGAACGCGGCAGCGGCTTCGACTTGAAAGGAAACGATATGATTGAGATAAACCAGGACTTCGCGGACGGTGTACTGCATTCGCGCAATCCGGAGACAAATAAAAACGACTACGGCCGCATTCTGTGCGTATGCGGCTCGGCAGGATATACAGGCGCGGCATATTTTTCGGCACAGGGCGCGGTCCGCATGGGAAGCGGCGTTGTGACGCTGGCAGTTCCGCAGGGTGCGTGGCCGGTGCTGGCGGTCAAGCTGAATGAGCCGGTCGTGCGGCCCATGCCGCAGGATGAAAACGGGCTGTTTTCCATGGACGCACTGCCGAAGCTGCTTGCGCTTGCCGAAAAGGCGGACGCGCTGCTCATCGGGTGCGGACTCGGCCGTTCGGATACGCTGACCGAAATCGTGTGTACTCTGCTCGAAAAAGCTGCCTGCCAGATTGTACTCGATGCGGACGGCATAAATTCAATTACCGGGCATAAGGATATATTGCGGCGAACGGCAAAGCCGGTCGTGCTCACGCCGCACGCGGGCGAGTTCGCACGGCTCAGCGGCAAGCCGGACGCGACCGCTGCAGACGCGGCACAGTTCGCGCAGGACTATCGGTGCATTGTGCTCTACAAGGGACACCGCACCCGCATTTTCACGCCGGACGGCGGCTGCCATCGCAATACCTCGGGCAATCCCGGTATGGCGAAAGGCGGCAGCGGGGATGTTCTGGCAGGCATGCTGGTTTCGCTGTGCGGACAGGGCATTGACGCGGTTCGGGCGGCATGTACGGCGGCGTGGCTGCACGGCAGAGCCGGAGATCTGGCGGCGAACGCTCTGAGCGAATACGGTATGACGCCGAGCGATATGCTGACGCAGCTGCCGATTCTGCTGAAACGATATAACTCGAAAACATGGTGATAAACCGGTCAAAGGAGTGGTAATCTGAACAGGCTGCTGTGTGGTTTGGCGGCGCTTGTTCTGCTCTGCGGCTGCGGCCGCTCGGCGGAAATGAGTGCCGAGGATGTGCGTGCGCATTTCGCATCGCTGGACAGCTGTACGGCGCATTTGAAAATAATCTCGGATTTGGACGAATCTGTACTGGAATTTGAAAGCGACTATGTCTATAATAGAGAGGACAGCGATTCCTTCACGCTGACCGCACCGGAGTCGGTCGCCGGTATCGGCGGGCGCATCTCGGGCGAGGAGAACGGCGCGTTCACGCTGCAGTACAACGACTTGCAGCTGGATGATATTGCTCCTCGGCATACCGGACTGACACCGGCAGACGCGTGGTTCTGCCTGCTGAACGATCTGCGGTATGCTGTACCTGCGCAGGTGTGGAGCGAGCGCACGAACGGCGAAAGCCTGCTCGTGCTGCGCTATGAAAATGCAGACGACAGCGTGGAAAAGCAGGTGTGGCTGCGGCAAAGCGATCTGCAGCCGGTCTATGCCGAACTGTATGCGGACGGTGCGCGCGTGCTGACCATACAGGTGGAATCCTGTCAGTAAATCAGGAGCCAAACGGTTCTGTTGGAGTGACGAAAACAATGGAAGTAAATCAACACCGCACTTGGGCGGAGATCGACCTCGGTGCGATCGAGCATAATTATCGCGTGATCTGCGAGCAGGCGCAGGCGCCGGTCCTGTGTGTCGTTAAGGCGGACGCATACGGTCACGGTGCCGTGCAGGTGGCTAAGCGGCTGGAGAAGATGGACGCACCGTATTTTGCGGTAGCGACCATTCCAGAGGGTGTGGAGCTGCGAGAAGCAGGCATCGAAACGCCCATCCTCATCCTTGGCTATGTGGACGAGAAGGACATGGACACGGCGGCACAGTACGGCATCACCGTGCCGGTGTACGACCGCGAGACCGCAGAACTCATCAGCGCGGCAGCAGAGCGCACCGGCAAGCCGGTCACCGTACACTACAAGCTGGATACCGGCATGACGCGGCTCGGCTTCCCGTCGTGGGAGTGTGAGCAGACCGTGCAGGATATCCTTGCGTGCTCCAAGCTGCCGGGCTTGATCAGCGAAGGCATTTTCACGCATTTTGCGGTTGCCGACGTGCCCTCCGGCGAGGCGTACACGGAATTGCAGTACAAGCGCTTCTCGGATGTGTGCGAGGGTCTGCAAGCGGCCGGTCTTGACCTGCCGCTGCGCCATTGTGCGAACAGCGGCGCTATCCAGACCTACGAGAAGATGCACTGCACGATGACCCGTGCGGGCATTATCCTGTACGGCTATCGCCCGGATGCCTCCGTGCCGCCGGTGCTCGATCTGAGACCCGCCATGACCGTCAAGGCGCGTGTGGTGCAGGTGCGCGATATTCCGGCGAATACGACCATCAGCTATGGACGCACCTTCGAGACGGCAGAGCCGACCCATATGGCGGTTATCTCAATGGGTTATGCGGACGGCTATCTGCGTACCGGCTCGGGCAAGGCGCAGGTGCTGCTCGGCGGCGTGAAAGCGCCCGTGCTCGGCCGCATCTGCATGGATATGTGCATGGTGCGTATTCCGGAGGGCGTAGACGTACATCGCGGTGACGAAGTGACCGTGTTCGGCCCGGAAGGCTGGACGGCAGAGGACGCAGCAGACGCAGCGGGGACCATCTCGTACGAGGTGCTGTGCGCCATCAGCCGGCGTGTGCCGCGTTTCTATCGGTAATTTACTGACATTGCGTGCATAAGATGAAGCGGAGGAGATTTTTCTCTCTCCGCTTTTCTGCATTATACAGTTATAATTTTGTGTGACACGGGGAAAATAGGTTTGCGGGAAAACCATCAGGCAGCACCGTAAATCTATTTCATCGGAGTGTGAACCAAAGTGGATAGCAACATCAAACGCGGAGATATTTACTATGCCGATCTCAGTCCGGTGGTTGGCAGTGAGCAGGGCGGCATCCGACCGGTGCTGATCGTGCAGAACAACGTCGGTAATCGGTACAGTCCGACCGTGATCGCCGCCGCTATTACATCGCAGATCAACAAGGCGAAAATGCCGACGCATATCACGGTCGGTGCGCCGAACTACGGACTGACCAAGGATTCCATCATCCTGACCGAGCAGATCCGCACGCTGGACAAACGCCGCCTGCGCGAGAAAATGGGCTCGCTCGACGAAAAAGCCATGCGGCACGTCGATGAAGCACTGGCGGTCAGTTTCGGACTCGGCTCGGTGCAGGGGTAAGCCGTATAACGGCGGGAGAAAGCGCATATCCTTTTATGGGGTATGCGCTTTTTGCGTATAGACTGGGATTTGCCGTCTGCGGACGGCAGGAACGGTGCCGCGCCCCGCAGCAAGGGCAAGAGGGTAGACACCAAGGTTTGCCCGTAGGCCACTAAACCTTGTTCCCGCGCCGTGCGCGGATTAAATGAGTACTACCCTCTTAACTCCCTTTTCCCTTTGTTTCTTAGCTTGACGCAGACCAGAGACCGGCGACCGCTTCGAAAAGGGGAACGGCAGTCGGCCTACCCTTACACGCTGACAAGGGTCTCTTCTGCGTCAGACAGCGCGTGCCACACTGCAATCGCAGGCGTAATCTTTGGGCGGCATAGCCGTGCCGCCCTCTGCGTAGGCTTTCCGATATGTGTAGCAGTACGCTGTCTGTGAACTGCGCATATTTTGCGAAAGAAACGCTGTGGTAACCCGACTGCCGTTCCCCTTTTCGCAGCGGTCACATATAGGAAATTGGCGCCAGACTAACAAGCAAAGGAAACTGGAGTCCCAAGAGGATAGTACTCATTTAATCCGCGCACGGCGCGGGAACAAGTTTTAGTGGCCTACGGGCAAACCTTGGTGTCTATCCTTTTGGACCTCCCAGCCAAAGGTTGGCTCCCATTCTATATGCTTTAGCAAGTAGTAAAATTCAAATTTGCACAGAAAGGAGAACCGCCCATGCGCGCAGACGTATTCTGTAACGACAACCCAATCGGCACGATCGACTGGACCCCGGACGCCTGCGGCGTGCAGGTCAATCTCGACTGCGCTGTCTGCGGAGACGAACTGCTGCGCTGCTATACGGTCGTGAACGGAAACATCCTGCGGGTCGGTCTGCCTGCACCGGAGCATGGCCGTCTGCGCCTGCGCCGGCATCTCTCGCGGCAAATGCTGCATGAGACTGGCTGCGAGGGCGAACCCGAACGGTTCTATCTCGCGTCTGCGCCGGAGTCTTTGCCGCAGAGCAATGCGCCGCCCGAGCCGCCGCTTGTCACCGGAGATGCGGTTCTGGACGCGCTTTTATCCAGCGAAAACGTGCAGATTCAGCCGACCGAGACCGGACTGCGTCTGCAATGTCCGTTCGATCCGAAAAAGCCGTTCGCGCTGGCACCTGCCTTTGTGCTTTGCCGCACAGAAGGAAACACGGCAGTTCTGGAATGGAAAAAGGACGCAGCCGCATCGGCTGCGTCCTCTGAAAAGGCGTAACTTTAGGTAATACCGCATAATTGAACAAGAGTGATTTGCGAGTAAATTTTGCGTACTGACGAGGCACAGTTTTGCGGTAATACTTGATGTATTACCGTGAAACTTCGGCAGCGCGGACGGAACTCGCGCAAGGAACCGAAGCCAAAGTCAGGACACAAAATTTCCGCAAAGCACCGCGGCAGTGCGACCGGAGCCTGCACAAGGAGCCGCCGCTTTAATTGTGCGGTGTTGCCTTTACTTTACGATGGTCTTGGCCTCCATGTAGTAGCGCTTCTCGTGCGCCTCACCCATGGAGAAGGTCTTGCGCGGCAGAACGCCGTCGAAAACGACGCCGCGGAACAGGTCGTTCTTGGCGATGTCCGGCAGGATGAAGCCGAGGTTGCCCGGCTTTTCCGCCAGCGAAACAACAACGTCCGTGCCGTGGATGTAGTCGATCTTCGCGGAGGTGTGGGTCTCAAGATAAGCGTCCAGACCGGTCTGGATGGTAGCGATCGGAATGGCCCACTTCGGGTTCTCGACAACGAACACGCCCGACTTGTTCGCCGAGCAGAACGGGAAGAAGTGCACGTTTTCACTCTTGGGAGCCTCATCGGCAACGTAAGCCTTGCAGCCCTCGCCGTTGTAGAAGTCGGTCAGTGCGCCGAGCAGCTCATCTGCGTCTACGCCGAACAGAGCACGGTGGATCGGCTCGATGATCAGGCTCTCGTCATGGATGTTGACAACCTCAACGAGTGCAAAACGTGCCGGATGGTTCTCCTGCTCCTCGGCAGTCAGGTCCTTCTTGACCTCTTCCCAGTACGCCTTTGCGGTGGCCATGGAGTGGTTGCCGTCGCCTACTGCATACGGCAGCAGCGCCTGTGCATCCGTGCAGCCGTACTTCTTGTTGAAGGTCTCGCGGTCGCAGAGTACTTCGAGCTTGGCCTCGATGACCTCGGTCTCCGGACCGTTCGGCAGGAACCAGCCGGTGATATGGCCGCCGTTCTGCATCAGGTCGGTATCGTACAGCTTGTCATAAGAGGCGGTCTGCTCGAACAGCGGCTCGATGATCTGACGGTCGGGATCGTCGATCAGGATCATGATGTGCGGCAGCTCCAGGCATGCGCCCTGACGAACCTTGAGACGGGGCGGAATACGCTCGACAACCGTCTTTTCGGTCGGGCGGATGAGGGATGCGGAACCGGGCGTGTATTCATACGCTTCCAGATCGACCGACAGCACGATGCCGCGGCGCGGGCAGGAGCCGCCGGACCAGCGCTCGGTCAGAACGACGCCGGCGGGCAGGGTGCGCAGCGTGCCGTCCTGCACATACTGCTGCATGGTCTGATGGATTTTCTCCGTGCGGGCAGCAACGTCCGCGTCCTCCAGATAAACCTCCGGCAGGGTCAGACGCAGGGTAGAGGGTGCGTCACCGACGGTCTTATCAGTCTCGGCCCAGTAGTCCGGCTGAGAGGTGTACTGGTCGCAGGCGATGACTGCCCACTTGGACAGATCCACGCCTTCACGCGGAAACATGATCTCGGGAATACGAGTGCAGCGATTAGCCATAATTATCCTTCCTCCAGTAGAAGTAGTGTGGAATGCCTCTATTATAGCAGACAAATCCCGAGTGCGGCACTCGTTTTTAAAAAATAAATGTCGGTTTGCAGAAAAAACTTTATTTGCTTGACGAAAGTATAGGGATGTTGTACAATATAATATAGGTTTGGTTGCGAAATTTGTATAAAAATACAATCGTAAAAACGGAGGAAAACCCATGGTTAAATTCAAGGCTATCGGCGTTTCGGAGGGTCTGGCGAAGGCAAAGGCTCTCGTTATCAAGGAAGAAGATCTTTCGGTCGTTAAGGAGACCGTTGCCGATGCGGAAGCCGAATGCAAGCGCGTTCTCGACGCAGTGGAAAAAGCCAAGCAGCAGATCGAAGTGCTGCGTGACGATGCGGAAAAGAATATCGGTGCGGCTGAGGCGGAAATTTTTGATGCGCATCTGATGATGCTCGACGACCCTGATTTTGTCGAGGGTATGACAAACATTGTAACGGATGAGAAGGTTTGCGCGGAGTACGCGTGCTTTGTCAACTGCGAGAACTTTCAGGCGATGTTCCGCGCGCTCGACGACGAATATATGCAGGCGCGTGCAGCAGACATCGGTGATATTTCTCAGCGGGTCATTAAGAATCTGAAGGGCATTGCGGACAACGCGATTGACACGATCACTGAGCCGTGCATTATTGTGGCGAACGACCTTACACCGTCCGATACGGCGAAGATCGGCGGCAAGCCGGTTGCCGGTTTTATCACGAAGATCGGCGGCCGCACGAGCCATTCGGCGATCATGGCGCGTTCGATGGGCATTCCGGCGATTGTCGGTGCCGGCGAGAAGGCGGATGAGATCGCGGACGGCGACCTGCTGCTGATCGACGGCGCGGCAGGCGAAGTCGTGGCGCAGCCGGATGAGCAGACGCTTGCCGACTTTGCCGAGCGTCAGAAGGCAGATGCGGCGCATCGTGCCATGCTCGCGCAGTACAAGGATAAGGAGGGCGCGACCTCGGACGGCCGCCGTGTCATTATCGAGGGCAACATCGGTACGCCGGATGACGCAGTCCGCGTAGCGGAGCTTGGCGGTGAAGGCGTTGGCCTGTTCCGCTCGGAGTTTCTGTTCATGGATCGTACTGACCTGCCGAGCGAGGAAGAACAGTTCGCCGCCTACAAGAAGGCGTGTGAGATCATGCAGGGCAAGCCGGTTATCATCCGCACGCTGGACATCGGCGGCGACAAGGAAGTGCCTGCACTGGCGCTGGAGCAGGAACAGAATCCGTTCCTCGGCTACCGCGCGATCCGCATTTGCTTGAATCAGCCGGAGCTGTTTCTGATTCAGCTTCGCGCGCTGCTGCGTGCCGCGCAGTACGGCGATCTGCGTATCATGTTCCCGATGATTTCGTCGGTGGATGAGGTGCGTGATGCAAAGCAGGTGCTCGAGCAGGCGAAGGACATGCTGACCGCGGAAGGCGTACCCTTCAACCCGAACGTCAAGGTCGGCATTATGGTCGAGATTCCGGTGGCGGCTGTCTGCGCAGATGTGCTGGCGAAGGAGGTTGACTTCTTCTCGATCGGCACGAATGACCTGATTCAGTATTCCTGCGCGGTCGACCGCATCAACGAGAAGATTTCCTACCTGTACCGTCCGCTGCATCCGGGCGTGCTGCGCCTGATCGCCATGACGGCCAAAGCAGCGAACGAGAACGGTATCGAAGTCGGCGTATGCGGCGAGATGGCAGGCACGGCCGGCATGGCGCCGGTGCTGTGCGGTCTCGGCGTGACCAATCTGTCCATGTCGGCATCCGCAATGCTGGCAGCAAAGGCAGACCTTGCAAAGCACTCCTACGACGAATGCAGGGAACTGGCTGACAAGCTGCTCGCGTGCGCAAGCGCGTCTGACGCAGAGCGTATTTTCACGGACGGGAGAGAGTCCTGAGCAAGAGTAAAAAGCCGCCGTTTCCTTGTGAAGCGGCGGCTTTGCACTGTTCGGATGGATAGAAATTGACTTGTATCGGAAAACGATATTGTTTATCAGGATAACAAGCATTATCTGAGTAAATCCATGTCGTTTTCCTCGCCCAGTGCGGCGGCCTGTTTCGTTTTGGGCGTAAGCGCAAACGGCTGGACGAAATGGAAAGACAAGTGCGGCAGAACACTTGATGAGCTGTTCCGCAGACAGGCAGAGAAAGCATAAGTAAAGGGACACGGAATGATTCTGTGTCCCTTTTTTCGCAGGAAAGAGAAGCGTTTAGCCCTGGTTTGCCATATTCTGCTCGTAGGATTCGATCATCTTCTTCACCATCTGACCGCCTACGGAGCCGGCCTGACGGCTGGTCAGATCGCCGTTATAGCCCTGCTTAAGGTTTACGCCGACCTCGGCAGCTGCCTCCATTTTGAAGCGATCCATTGCCGCGCGTGCTTCCGGTACCATGCCCTGATTAGAACCATTTTTCGTGTTAGTCATGTTTGTTCGCTCCTTTTCGATTCGGTTTGGTGTATTGGGTTTTGCTGATAGTAGGTTGCGCACCAAAGGTCGAAATATGAGATGCAAATGCTGTGACGGAAGCCAGAAAATATGATAAGCAAACGCGTTTTGCCAGCGCAGGAAAACAAGCGTTGAAAATTTGCCTTCGTACAGTGCATAAAACCTGCTCTATTCATATAATAAAGGAAAGCACAGACATATACAGCCTTATTAGTTACGGTATATACTGCAGATGGGTTAGTTTATTCTAACTTGTCGTTTCCGCCCGTCACCCAGCCGTCCGGATGTGTTTTTCACTAAATTGTAAGCAAACACGTCTTGCAAGGATTTGTGCAATATGCTAATATGATGGTGATACATGTCCGATGCACAAATGTGCAATATGCGGACACGGGAACGAATTCCGAGAAAGTCTGACAGCGATCGGAAGCGACAGTGGAGGTGTCGCTGAAAAAGTCATATTCACTCAAATTAGGATGCTTAACCTTTTGCAAGCACAGATTTACGTGGAAATAAGGCGGCTATGCCGCTTTATCAATAATGGATAGAGAACAGAAAGGACATCATAGTATGAGTCAAAACGAAAAGAAGGTATTCGGCAGACACAAAAAACAGGAAGAATCGCCTTTAGAGCAGACGCAGGCGGTGCCTGCGGTACAGGATGAAATCGCGGCAGAGCCTGCAGCCGAGGCGTCGCCCAAGCGCAACAAATACGCAGACAAAATGAATCGCAAAAAGCGCAGACTGAGCAAGGGTGCGCGTATCGGCATTACGGCGGCGGCAGTTGCGCTGCTGCTTGGCGGCGGTATCTGGGCTGTGGTGAAATCCCGCGATGCGGGCACGGAGAATGTGACGCAAACCACGGCTGCGGTCAGCTGCGGCGATCTGGAGACCTACATAGAGGGAAGCGGCGTTACTGCTGCAAAAAAACGTGAGGAGCTTGGCCGGGAGGTTAAGGGCAAGGTAACACAGGTGCTGGTTGCCGAGGGCGACGAGGTGCACACCGGCGATCCACTGCTGGTGATCGACCCGACCGAAACCCGCAAGGAGCTTGCGGATGCACAGAAGGAGCTGACCGAGGCGGAACGCGGTGTCTCGGACGCGCAGCTGGAGGTCTCCAAGGCACAGTCCGACTTGAGCGCGGCGCAGAGAAAACTGAGCCGTCTGCACATCACGGCGCCGTTTACCGGCAAACTGATTCCGACGAAGGATTCGGACAACAAGGATGTGTCCTTCCGTGTCGGTGAGCAGGTGAGCGAGGGACAGGTCATCGGCTACATGGTAAATGACCGTCAGATGAAGCTGACGCTGGCGTTTAGCGCAGAATATGCCCGCAGCATTCGCACCGGACAGGCGGCCACGGTATCCATCGCTTCTGCGATGAGCGAGGTGAGCGGTACGGTATCGTCGGTCGAGACAGCGCAGCAGATTTCGAGTGAAGGTGTGCGCGTTATCCGCGTCGGCATTACGGTGAATAACCCCGGTTCGCTGACAAAGGGCATGACAGCCACAGCGACGATCAATGCCGGACGCCTCGGTGCGATCTATCCGGCGAACGCAGGTACACTGGAATACAGCCGCGAGGAAGCCGTCACCGCACAGATAAGCGGCGAGATCATTAAGCTGAACGGCACAAGCTACAGCACCTACAACGGCGGTGCGCTTATCATGTCCCTGTCGAGTGACGCTTCTAAGGATGAGATTTCAGCCGCGCAGAATGGTATTGCGGCGGCAAACCGCACGGTTGCCAGCGCAAAGACGGTTGCAGACGAAAAGCGGGCACACATTGCCGAACTGCAGCAGAAGATTCAGAACTCGACCGTTACCTCTCCGATAGACGGCGTTGTTGTCAGCCTGAACGCCGTTGAAGGACAGGAGGCGACCGGCTCGGAGACGCTCGTTGTGGTTGCTGATTTGAATGATATTGTCGTCAACGCCGAGGTCTCCTCGATGGATATCGGCTCGGTGCAGCAGGGACAGCAGGCGACTATGACGATGTACGCGTCGGACGGCTCCGAGATTTCGCTGACCGGCGAGGTGCAGTCGGTTGCGCTGGAGCCGACACAGAACTCCAGTAACGGGCAGGGCAGCATGCCGACCTTCAAGGCGGTCATTTCGGTGGATCCGCTGGAGGGACAGAAAATTTACAGCGGTATGTCGATCGAATATAAAATCACGACGGCCTCGTCCTACGGCTGCCTGATGGTACCGTCGTCGGCTATCGTCAACACGGACAGCGGCACAGCTGTATTCGCCAAGCCGCTGACGGACGAGAACGGAAACGAGATTCCGTTTGAGGAAACCCTGCCGATTCCCGAGGGTACTGAAGGCATTCCGGAAGACTATCAGCTTGTACCGGTCGAGACCGGCATTGCCGATTCGACCAACACGGAAATCCTCGGCGGTCTGGAAGAGGGCACCGAGGTATTCCTCGCCGGTCCGAGCGATCTGTATGCCGAAATGTCGGGTGACGGCATGTCCGCCGGTATGTCCGTCGGTTAAGGAGGGCGCGCTTATGTGGGAAAGAAAGGCGCAGACTCCTGACACGGAGCGCCGCGCTGAATTGTTAATTGACGTTCAGCGCATGAGCAAGATTTACAACGAAGGAAGAGAAAACGAAGTGCGTGCACTGGATGACATCTCGCTGCAGGTGCAATGGGGGGAGTTCCTGTGCATTCTGGGACAGTCCGGCTCGGGCAAGTCCACGCTGATGAACATTCTCGGCTGTCTGGATATTCCGACCTACGGCTCTTATCATCTAAACGGGCAGCTGGTCAGCGATATGAAGCCGTCCGTATTGTCCGGTATCCGCAACCGGGAGATCGGGTTTATCTTTCAGGGCTTTAATCTGATTCCGGCGCTGACGGCGCTCGAAAACGTCGAGCTGCCGCTCATCTACCGCGGTATGCCGCGGGAGGAACGCCGCCGTCTGGCGCAGGAGGCGTTAGTCTCGGTCGGTCTGGAAAAGCGCATGGATCACCGTCCGGGCGAGATGTCCGGCGGACAGCAGCAGCGTGTTGCGATCGCGCGTGCGGTAGCAGCCAAACCGCCGATCATCATGGCGGACGAGCCGACCGGCAATCTGGATTCTGCTTCCGGTCTGGATATTATGCGCAAGCTGACTGCACTCAATGAGCAGGGAACCTCCATCATCCTCATCACGCATGACAACCATCTTGCACAGATGGCAAAACGTATCGTGACGATACAGGACGGCAGGATCATTTCGGACACGAAAGGAGGGGCCGTATGAATTGGATGCAGACGGTTCGCATGGCGTTCAAGTCCATTCTGAACAACAAGGTTCGCTCGATTCTGACCATGCTGGGCATCATCATCGGTGTGGCATCGGTTATCGCTATCGTGGCGTCGATTCAGGGCACGAGCAAGCTGCAGCGTCTGCAGTATGAGGCGATGGGCGTCAACCGCATCAACATCTACGGATACGGTGCCAAAAACCGCGATTGGCAGGAGTTTGAGGACTATATAACGAATGATCTGTCCGACAAAATCGCTGCATGGTCGCCGCAGAGCCAGTATTACGACTGGCAGAACAGCGGCATCCAGTACCGGGCCAAAAGGCTGGATAACAACGACAGCAACAGCGGCTACACCTATATGTACTTCGGCAACGAGCATTACGGCGAGGTGACAAGTCATGCGATCTCCGCCGGACGGGATATTTCCGCTGCGGACTGCCGCACGCGCGCCCGCGTCTGTGTGATCGGAGAAACACTGCGCAAGTATTTCTTCGGGGCGATGAGTCCAATCGGGCAGAAGCTGCAGATCGGCGGCAAGGGCTTTGAGGTCATCGGCGTGTATGCCGGCAAGTATGACGGTAAGCTGAATACAGACGATCAGATGATTGTGATGCCGTACACGCTGCAGAGCACGATGATGAGTGTATACGGCATGGCAGACCGCCAGTATATCGTGAAGGCGGCGGACAAGGAAGCGATTACCGAGCTGACAGACGAGCTTCTGCCGGGCTTTATGCAGGGACGCTGCGAGGCGGGAAACGGATACTTTTCTGCTTCGTCGGACAGCCAGTGGCAGGAGCAGAGCGAGTCCTCCAACAACATGCTTGCGCTGCTCGGCGGCGGTGTCGCCGGAATCTCGCTGCTCGTCGGCGGTATCGGCATCATGAATATCATGCTGGTGTCTGTCACCGAGCGCACCCGCGAGATCGGTATCCGCATGGCAATCGGTGCCCGCAAGCGGGATATTATCGGGCAGTTTCTGGTAGAAGCCTCGGTGGTCTCGTGCTGCGGCGGTGTGATCGGCATTGTGCTCGGCTGCTTTCTTTCGGCGGTGCTGGGCAATCTGCTGCTTGCGAAAACGCAGAACAGCTACATGCCGACCGTGGAGCAGTTCACCGTACTGCCCTCTGCGGGACTGGTCATCGGTGCATTTCTGTTTTCTGCGCTGCTGGGTATCATCTTCGGACTGTATCCCGCCAATAAAGCCTCGAATCTGCAGCCGGTAGATGCGCTGCGGACGCAGTAAAAGGAAAGGACAGGTAGGAAAATGAAAAAAAGATTTGTCAGCCTGTGTCTGGCAGGCTTGATTATGGTTGCACCGGCTTCGGCGGTGTTTACCGATATTTCAGACAGCAGGGTATCGCAGACGGCCGCCGTTCTGGATGCACTGGGTATCATGCAGGGCGTAGGCGGCGGCAGCTTCGCGCCGGGCAAGGCGCTGACGCGGGCGCAGTTCTGCAAGCTGGCGGTTACCGCCATGGGTGTGACGGATGTAAGTCCGTATGCCAGCTACACGATTTTTCCGGATGTTAAGCATTCGCACTGGGCAGCGCCGTATATCAACGCGGCAGTACGCCATCCGGAGCTGAAGGAAAAGTCCATCATCCGCGGCTATGCGGACGGCAGCTTCGGCCCGGATAAGATTGTCAGCTACGGCGAGGTCTGCACCATGCTGCTGCGTATGCTGGGCTATAAAGAGGAGGACGTCGGTCCGTTCTGGCCTGCGGACTATATCGCGCAGGCACAGGCTATCGGTCTGACGGACGGTGTCACGATTGCGGATGCGCGTGCCGCAGTCAAGCGCGGAGATGCGGCGGTGCTTCTGCTGAACGCTCTGAATACGGATAAAAAGGGAGAAGAGGGCAGCACACTGCTTGACAAGGTCGCGTCCTCGACGGTCAAGGACTGCATTCTGCTTGAGACCGGAAAAACACACAGCGGCCTTGCTGCAGATGCGGCATTGTTCTATGAGGACGGTGTTGTGGATGCGGAATCTCCCCGTAAGACCGCCGGTACGCTGGACAGCAGCATGATCGGCGTGTACGGCACGATCGTTATCGGCAAGGGCAGCAGCAAGGTTGCGGTCGGTGTGATTCCGAACGGCAACAAGACCGAAACTTATGAGGTTGTCAATGCGGAAGCGGATCGTATCGTTACCACGAACGGAACACTGCGTCCGGACCGTAAAACCAAGCTGTATATCAGCCGCGATTATGCCATGGGCGAGTATGAAAATGTATGGGCGAACCTGCAGTCCGGCGACACGCTGACCCTGTACTACAACGAGTACGGCGTGCTGCAGCTGATGGCAGTCCTGCCGAAAACGACAGCAGGCGCCGCACACTCGTTTGTTTACGGTCTGGCGACCTCGCGCCGGATTCCGGCAGAGTATACGATCATCAAAAACGGTGCGAAGATCGACGCGAGCAAGCTGAAAAAGTACGATGTTGTGACGCTCGATGCCGCAAACCGTCAGGCGATCGTTTCGGATACCAGGCTGAGCGGCAAATATCAGACCGACTCGACAACGTACAGCCATCCCTCTCAGGTGGATATTCTGGGACAGAAATTCTCGGTTTCCTCCGAGGCGGCGGCAACGTTCAAGGATATGAAGCTGAACGATTACATCACGCTGCTGTTTGACGCGGACGGCAATGTTGCGGCTGCGTACCCGAAAAAGGACGTCAGCGCGGAGATGCAGGGCATTGTCACCAAAATTGACGGGAAAAAGGCCACGGTCACGCTGACAAACGGTCTGACCCTGCGGGATATTCCAATCGCCAAGGACGTAAAAACCGATGTGATGGGTCGCCTTGTTACGGTCAGCCAGTCCGGTGAGGGGGCAGACCTGATTCGCCGCACGCTTTCCGGAAAGACCGCCGGAAACTGGTCTGTTGCGGAGGGCAAGCTGGGCGGTAACGCCGTTTCCTCCAAGGTGCGCGTGTATGAGGAGGTGCTCTCCGGCGCACCGCTGAATGCAATCAACGTCAGCGATATTGACCTGACCTCGGTTCCGGCTTCGCAGATTAAGTATACCGTGCAGGATAATGCAGGAACGGTGACCAATATCGTCCTCGGCGATGTGACCGGAGAAAGCTGGATTTATGGTATTGGCTATGGCAAGCGGAAAAATAGTGCACCTAAGAGCGACGAATTGGTGGAAATTGATGGAGAATGGATTGAGTGGTCTAAATGTTCTTCTGACCAAAAAGAACGGTATAAGAAAGATAATCCTAATAGATTTATTGATACATGTTTTGTTTCTATGAAATATTGGGACGGTGCAAAGCAGGAGGAAAGCACATTCCGTGTACTCACGTTGCCGCGCGGTCTGGGCGGTGTACCGATTGCAGTCCCCAGAGGGTATTCAACCGATGAAAGCATCGTCAATACCTCGCTGGATACGCTCAAGCTGACATTGATTGACACGGTAAAGTCGTCGGCATTTGACGGTTCCTCCGGTGTCCGCACCAAGGACGGCTATTACGAGCTGGCAGAGAACATCGGCGTTTACGTCTCGGAGCAGAACCGGTTTGTTTCGCTGCAGACGGCGAAATCCAACTACACGAGCTTCCGCGTATACGCCAATAAAACAGCGGAAAACGGCGGAAAAATCCGTGTGATCGTCGCTTCGTGATTTGCTGTGTGCTGCGGTTATAGTTTTCTGTTAAATAATTGAAATTGCAAAAAACGGATGCTTCTCTGTGCTTGGAGAGGCATCCGTTTTGTTTCGGCTTGGATTTTAATGCAGTCTGCGAGATTCATAAACGCCACAAAAGCAACAAAAAACCGCCTATTCATTACGAATAAGCGGTTTTACATGGTCCGAGTGACAGGACTTGAACCTGCGGCCTCTTGACCCCCAGTCAAGCACGCTACCAGCTGCGCTACACCCGGATTTGCAACGGTCTATCAAACCTTGCCTAAATAGGATACCAAATCCGGAGGGAAAAGTCAAGCGTTTTGTGAAAATTCTTGCAGAAAATTTGCTTTGCAGCGCTTGCTTTCGGTGCAGTCGAAACAGCCATCGCATACGCTGCACCGTACGCGATACACCGCACTTTTCCCATCATAGCACCTGCTTTCTCCCGATACAAAAAAGAAGCCCGCAAAAGCAGGCTCCTTTTCTCATATTTGATTACTGAACTTCTGCTGCCTCAACCTCACGCTTTTCCTCCGCGATATGATGCTTATTCGCGTAGCCGGTCAGAATAAGCGTCAGCGCGCCGTCACCGGTGACATTGCAGGCGGTGCCGAAGCTGTCCTGCAGGGCAAAGATGGTCAGCATAAGCGCGGTGCCGGTGCCGTCAAACAGCAGGATGCCGGTGATCAGACCGAGCGAAGCCATAACCGTACCGCCCGGCACGCCGGGTGCGCCGATGGCGAAAATGCCGAGCAGCACGCAGAACAGGATCATGGTTCCGACAGACGGAATCTTGCCGTACAGAATCTGCGAGATTGTCATGACGAAGAAAACCTCAGTCAGCACCGAGCCGCACAGATGGATGTTGGCGAACAGCGGAATACCGAAATTAACCATGTCCTTGCGCAGCACCGTGGATTTCTTTGCGCAGCGCAGAGCAACTGCCAAAGTCGCTGCAGAGGACATCGTGCCGACCGCAGTGATGTACGCCGGACCGTAGTGCTTCACCACTTCGATCGGGTTCTTGCCCGAGTATGCGCCCGCAACTCCATAGAGCAGCGCCATCCAGATATAATGACCGATCATAACGATGATGATGACCTTGATGAACACCGGAAACTGCTTGGTGATCGTGCCCTCATACGCCAGACCGCAGAAGGTGGACGCGATAAAGAACGGCAGAATCGGGATGATGATCTTGGTGACGATGGCGAGGACAATATTCTGCACCTCGTCAAGCAGGGACTCCATCATCTTGGATTTGGTCCAGGTGATAGCCAGACCGACCATCAGCGACAGCGCCAGTGCGCTCATCACGTTCATGACCGCCGGAATCTCCAGCTGGAACAGTACCTCGGGCAGTTCGCGCAGGCCGTCAACCTGCGATACGATCGACAGGTGTGGAATGAGTGCGTAACCGGCTGCCGTGCTCATCAGCGCCGCGCCGACCGACGACACATATGCGATAATGAGCGCAATGCCCAGCATTCTGGATGCGTTGTGGCCCAGCTTGGTGATGGACGGCGCAATAAAGCCGATAACGATCAGCGGCACACAGAACGTGATGATCTGACCGAGCACCTGCTTGATCGTCACGACCACGTTCATCACGGCCTCGTTCGCCACCAGACCGAGCACGATGCCCACCGCAACGCCAAGCAGCAGCTTGAACGGCAGGCTGTTTAGAATTTTTTTCATACCTACATACTCCCTTTGTTTGCGTTGCATCTGGATGACATCGGCGGATTTCTCCTCAGCCTGTCACGCTGCCGCCAAGTTGCCATGTGGACACAATGATATACCTATATGATACAATTTACAGCGCGTTTCGTCAAGGCAAATACGGGAAATGGCTGCGCCAAATAAAAACAGAGCGGTTTTTTTCTGCAATTTATGGTATACTTAAGGCATACCACAATCGCTTCTGTCCAATTATGCGGTATTGCCATAGAAACACCGACAAGGGAGGAAAAATCATGTCACAAACCTTAACCATAACGGCGGAGCAGGTGCTTGCATCGGCAGAGCGCATCCGCGAGGATATTGTCCGCGACCGGCGGACGCTGCACGCTGCACCCGAGGTCGGCACCGACCTGCCGAACACTGTAGCCTGCGTCAAAAAACGCCTGCTTGAGATGGGCTATCGGCCGCGCGAGCTGGCAGGCGGTGTCGTCGCAGAGATAACCGGCACCGAGACTGGCCGCTGTCTGCTCCTGCGCGCCGACATGGACGCGTTGTGCGTGACCGAGCAGACCGGACTGGATTTCGCATCCGCGAACGGCTGCATGCACGTCTGCGGCCACGACATGCACGCGGCGATGCTGCTCGGTGCGGCAAAGCTGCTGCGCGAGTACCAAGGTGAGCTGAACGGCACGGTCAAGCTGGTGTTTCAGCCGGACGAGGAGGGCTTTACCGGCGCGAAGGCCATGCTCTCGGCGGGCGTGCTGAAAGACCCGGCACCGCAGGCAGGCTTTGCGCTGCACGTCAATTCGGGCACGCCGTCCGGACTGGTTCTGTGCGGACGCGGCACGTTTATGGCGGGCTGCACGCTGTTCCGCATCACGGTAAACGGCGTTGGATGCCACGGCGCAATGCCGGAAAAGGGCGTGGACCCGCTCAATATCGCAAGCCACATTTACCTGTCGCTGCAGGAGATCATCAGCCGCGAGATCGGCGCAAAAACGCCTGCTGTCGTGACCATCGGCCGCATGACCGGCGGTGAGGCGCCCAACATTATCCCGCAGACTGCGGTGCTCGAGGGTACCATCCGCAGCTTTGACCGCGACCTGTCTGCGCAGATCTTCACCCGTATCGGGGAAATCGCACAGTGTACCGCACAAGCGTTCCGCGGCACAGCCGTCACGGAAGAGATTGTGTCCGCGCCGCCGCTCAGGAATGACGTTGCGCTGACCAATCGTATGGCAGACCTTGCCGGGGCGCTGTTCGGTGAAAAGCTGGTCTATCGGATGGACGAGGGCGGCATGGGCTCGGAGGATTTTGCGTCCTACACCTACGATTTACCGTGCGCATACCTGCTCATCGGTGCAGGCACCAAGCAGGAAAATCCTGCGTTCGGTGAGCCGATGCACAACGAAAGGGTCGTGTTCAACGAGGATATCCTGCCGCGCGGCGCAGCACTGCACACATGGTGCGCGCTGAACTGGCTGGCAGACGAGGGTAACGCATGAAAACCGAACAATTCTTCATCGAAAACACACCGGCGGTGCTGTACGGCGAGCCGTCGGACACGCTGTGGCTGTTCGTTCACGGACAATTCGGCTGCAAGGAAGAAGCCCTGCCGTTTGCCGAAATCGTGGCTCCGGACGCACAGGTTTTGTCCATCGACCTGCCGAATCACGGCACACGCCAAAACCGGGATGAGGAATTTGCACCATGGACAGCCGCACCCGAACTCACCCGCGTGATGGCTTACGCAAGAGCACACTGGCGCGCGACAAACGTGCGCGCGACCAGCATCGGGGCGTATTTTGCGCGGCTGGCGTTTGCCGCACCGGAAAAAGCGCTGTTCGTGTCGCCCATCGTGGATATGGAGCGCTTGATCTGCGACAGAATATGCGCGGCAGGCATTACCGAGCAAATCCTGCGCGAGCGCGGCATGTATCCCGCAAGGGAAGGGGATATGATCTCGTGGGACTACCTTTGCTGGGTGCGTGCGCATCCGGCAAAGGACTGGTACTGCCCGCAGTACATTCTCTACGGCGAAAATGACAGCATGACTGACTTGGCGACTATCCGCACTTACACGGCACAATCCGGTGCGGAGCTGATCATCGTGCCGCAAGGCGAGCACTGGTTCCACACACCGGAGCAGCTGGCCGTTATGGCCGACTGGGAACGCAAACATAAATAAGGAGCACAATATGATTCAGGAAATCTGCAAAGACGAGAAATTTTTAGCGCAGAAGGCCGAGCAGGCCACGCCGGACGATATCCAAACCGCAACCGACCTGCTGGAAACGCTCGAAGCGCATAAGGACGGCTGTGTCGGCATGGCGGCGAACATGATCGGCGTGAACAAGCGCATCATCGCGTTCGATAACGAGGGAACGTACATGGTGATGTTCAACCCGCAAATCGTCAAGCAGTCCGGCGGCTATGAGGCCGAGGAGGGCTGTTTGTCGCTGACCGGCACGCGCAAAACGCGCCGCTGGCAATCCATCAAGGTGCAGTACCAGAACGAAAAGTTCCAGACAAGACTGAAAACCTTCACCGGCTGGACCGCACAGATTATCCAGCATGAGATCGACCATTGCAACGGCATCATTATTTAAGGAAAAAGCAAAGCATAAACCAACGTATACAAAAAGGCACACCAAACGGTGTGCCTTTTTTCTGCCGTTCGCGCAAGCGCAGGCAGCGGCGTACCGCAGTACGCCGATTCAATTCCCTGAAACAGTCCAGCTTTGCCGGACTGTTTCTCCACTGCCCGTGCCCCGTTGCACGGTCTCGTCTGCCGTGCAGACGAGAGGGGGATATCCCACAAAGTTTCTACGGAACTTTGTGGGTATCTAAGGGGGACAGCGTCCCCCTTAGAAGAAGGTTTAGCCCGGCGGCCAGGTCATATCCCGTCCGGAAAGGACGTGGAAATGTAGATGGAACACGCTCTGACCCGCCTGCTCTCCGATGTTGGAGACCACGCGGAAGCTGTCCATGCCGCGCTCCTTGGCAATCTTCGCGATAACCTCAAAGCAGTGCGCCACAACCGCGCTGTTGGACGCATCAACGGCGGCCACAGACTTGATGTGCTGCTTCGGGATCACGAGAAAATGCGTGGGAGCCTGCGGGTCAATGTCGTTGAAGGCGTAGCAGAGGTCATCCTCGTACACCTTGCTCGACGGGATATCGCCCGCGATGATTTTACAGAACAGACAATCTTCCATGGAATGATCGCTCCTTTCTGAAAGGGGAGTGCCGCGAGAGCGTTCCCGCGGCTTGCCCCTAAAGTTTATTACAGCATTGCTTCAACGATGTTGTTGACAGCCTCGAGTGCTTCCTCCAGCTTTGCCGGATTCTTGCCGCCTGCGGTTGCGCTGTCCGGACGGCCGCCGCCGCCGCCGCCAACGATCTTGGCAACTTCCTTGATGATCTTGCCGGCGTGTGCGCCCTTCTTAACAGCTTCAGCGCCGCAGACACAAAGCAGGCTTACCTTGTCGCCGTTGACTGCGGAGAGAACAGCAACCATGTTCTCCTTCTTGCTCTTGATGTCATCGCCCATGGTGCGGAGCATGTCGGCAGATGCGTCATCCAGCTTGGTGGCAACCACGTCTACGCCCTTGATGTTGCGGGATACGTTGAACAGGTCAACCATCTGCATTGCAGCGACCTTTGCGCCCATCTTCTCGAGCTTCTTGTTGAGGGCACGCATATCGTTTACCTGCTGCTCAATCTTGGCAGACAGCTCGTTCGGGTTGGTCTTGAGTACGGCAGCAGCCTCGTTCAGAACCGCCTGACGGTCGTTCATCAGCTTGAGAACAGCCTTGCCGGTAACGGCCTCGATACGGCGCACGCCTGCTGCAACAGAGGCCTCGCCGATGATCTTGAGCGAACCGGCCTTCGCGGTGTTGTCCAGATGCGTACCGCCGCACAGCTCGATGGAGTCACCGGCCTGTACCACGCGGACGGTCTGGCCGTACTTCTCGCCGAACAGCGCCATAGCGCCCTTCTTCTTGGCATCGTCAATGCTCATTTCCTCGGTGATAACCGGGCTGCCAGCCAGAATCGCATCGTTTACCATATCCTCGACCTTGGCCAGCTCCTCGGCGGTCAGCGCTGCAAAGTGGGTGAAGTCGAAGCGGATATGATCGTTTGCGGTGTAGGAGCCTGCCTGCTCAACGTGGTCGCCCAGTACGGCGCGGAGCGCCTTCTGCAGCAGGTGGGTGGAGGTGTGTGCACGGCAGATTGCCTGGCGGTAAGCCGCATCAACAGAAGCCGTAACCTCATCCTCAACGGACAGCTCGCCCTCGGTAACGACGCCGATGTGCATGTACTTGCCGTCCTTGGTCTTCTGCACGTCGGAAACGGTCATAGTGCCGTTCTTGCCGGTGATAACGCCGTGGTCACCGATCTGACCGCCCATCTCTGCGTAGAACGGGGTGCGGTCGAGCACAACAGTGATCTTCTCGCCCTTGGCAGCTGCGCCGGAAACCTCGCCCTCGTTTACGATAGCAAGGATCTTTGCGGACTCCTCGAGGGTGGTGTAGCCATCAAATGCGGTCTTGATGGACTTGTCAAGACCCAGATCCTCGCTCTGCCAGCCGAGGTCACCCATCTTCTTGCGGTCTTCACGGGCACGCTCGCGCTGCTCGTTCATCAGGCGGTCGAACTCCTCACGGCTGGTGGTCATGCCCTGCTCCTCGAGTACCTCAAGGGTCAGGTCGATCGGGAAGCCGTAGGTGTCATACAGCTGGAATGCGTCCGCAGCGGGCAGTTCCTTGCCGTCGGAAGCGGCGATCTTATCATTCAGGATAGCCAGACCGCTGTCGATGGTCTTGTTGAAGCTGGCTTCCTCGTTCTCGATAACCTTGTGGATATATTTCTGCTTCTCAACCAGCTCCGGATATGCGCCGCCGGACTCGTTGATAACGGTGGAAGCAACGTCGGACATAAACGGCTTGTCAATGCCGAGCAGCTTGCCGTGACGAACAGCGCGGCGCAGCAGGCGGCGCAGAACGTAGCCGCGGCCCTCGTTGGACGGGATAACGCCGTCGCAGATCATCATAACGGTGGAGCGGATGTGGTCGGTGATAACGCGCAGGGAAACATCGGTCTTATCGCTGTCGCCGTAGTGCTTGCCGGCGATCTCGGAAACCTTGTTGGTGATGTTGCGCACAGTGTCAACGTCGAACAGGGAGCCAACGCCCTGTACCACGCACGCCAGACGCTCCAGACCCATGCCGGTGTCGATGTTCTTCTGCTTCAGCTCAGAGTAGTTGCCGTGACCGTCGTTGTCGAACTGGGAGAATACGTTGTTCCATACCTCCATGTAGCGGTCACAGTCGCAGCCGACGGTGCAGCCGGGCTTGCCGCAGCCGTACTCGGGGCCGCGGTCGTAGTAGATCTCAGAGCACGGGCCGCACGGACCGGAGCCATGCTCCCAGAAGTTGTCCTCCTTGCCGAAGCGGAAGATACGCTCCGGTGCAATGCCGACCTCCTTGTTCCAGATCTCGAATGCCTCGTCATCATCCACATAGATGGACGGATACAGGCGATCCGGGTCAATGCCGACCCACTCCGGACTGGTCAGGAATTCCCAGCTCCAGTGAATGGCCTCGCGCTTGAAGTAGTCGCCAAAGGAGAAGTTGCCCAGCATCTCGAAGAAGGTGCCGTGACGGGCGGTCTTGCCAACGTTCTCGATATCACCGGTGCGGATGCACTTCTGGCAGGTGGTAACGCGGTGGCGCGGCGGCTCCTGCTCGCCGGTGAAGAACGGCTTCATCGGCGCCATGCCGGAGTTGATGAGCAGAAGCGACGGATCGTTCTGCGGGATGAGCGAAAAGCTCGGCAGGCGGAGATGACCCTTGGTTTCAAAGAAACTGAGGTACATCTCGCGCAGCTCGTTGAGTCCTCTGTACTGCATATAAATTGATTCCTCCAAAAAAGAATTTACGGAAATAAAACAGAAAATGAAAAAAGCCTCCGCCCGGACTTCAAGGGCGAAAGCATGCTTCCACGGTACCACCTTGATTTGAATATGGGTATGCCATATTCATCTCAGTAATCCGGTATCGGGGATCGGACGGTCTGTTTCAGTTGCAGACTGCTCGGAAGTGGCTGTTTTCCGCACCGGACAAGGACTTGCAGCGAATGTCCTCTCTCTGAAGAACGGCGGATGGAAAACTCGTTTCCTCATCGCATTTTCTGTATTGCGTATCTATTATGCCACTTTTGCGGGCAGTTGTCAACCGAAATCGCGGAAAGTTGCGCTCAGCGGAGTGTGCGGCGCCCGCCGCGGGGGCAAAAAGGAAGGGACACCTGCGGTTTCCCTTCCTCTTTGAACTCTTGCCTTTCCCTTGTTAGATAGTCTGGCGCAGACCAGAGACCGGCAACCGCTCCGAAAATAGGGAACGGCAGAGGATTTTTCCTCTACTACGGACGGACTGCCTTCGTTGTTCGTCCTCTTGAGCAACCTGTTCGCAGTGTCAGATACCGTTCTGCTACACATGTGATTTCATCTGCGCAGGCGCGACATAACCGTGTCGCGCAACCCTTTTGCACGTTGCAACGTACAGCACCTACGAATTTATGCGTTCGGCACCATTTATCTTCGCAGGTTCTGTCTATAACAACGCGCTAACGAATTGCGCGGCACTGGTGTGCCGCGCCGTGCGCAGAGTAGCCCGCCTGTGTAGCAGTACGCTATCTGTGAACTGCGAATAGGTTGCGAAAGACACGCTGCGGTAACCCGACTGCCGTTCCCCTATTTCGCAGCGATCGCCGCTCTCCGATTTTCGCCGTGCTAATAGGGAAAGGGGAGTTTCACAAGAGGGTGGAAACCGCAGGTGTCTACCCTCTTGTGCGCCAGCGCGGCGTCAGCGCAGTTCCGTTCGCTTCGCAAGCGAAAATCCCCCCGCCCGGACAGGGCGAACCGCCTGTGCGGTTCGTAGCCCCCGGAAACTCGGTGCAGAAAAAAGGAGCCCGCCTTATAGCGAGCTCCAAAGAGAGAGGTAGGATAAATTCGATTTTAACCTTCTGCGGTATCCGGACGCGTAACCTTCTTGACCCACTTCCAGCTGTGCAGGCGGATAGCCACGGGAATGATCTTATACAGCTGATCCCACTTGAGCAGGAAGAACACGACAACCGGCGGGAACTTCCACCAGAAAGCTGCCATTGCCGAGAACGGCACGACGATAAGCCACATGCTGATGATATTCATCTTGGCGCTGAACTTGGTGTCGCCGCCGCCGCGGATGATGCCGTTATCGCATGCCATCTGGTACGAGGTGCCGACCGTTGTGATGGCGAGCACCATCATGAACTGCAGCGAATATTTGTAGGCGGTTTCGGTGAGCGTACCGCCGAGCAACGCAAGGATCGGTACGCGCAGAAGGAAGATCAAAAGACCCGAGCACAGTCCGATGGAGACGAACAGGATCTGCAGTGTATGTACGAGCGGATGCAGCCGCTGCTGATTGCCCTCGCCGATGGTGCGGCCGACCACAATGCCGGATGCGGACGCGGCGCCATAGCAGACAACCGACAGAACCTGATATACCTGCACCGCGATCGCGTTGGCAGCCGTGGCATCGCCGCCGAGATGACCGAGGATACCGGTCTGTACCATCTGCGCGATGCCCCAGAGCGCCTGATTGATGAGCACCGGCAGGGAAACGTGCATGTAATCCTGCACATAGCTGGTGTCGATGTGAACCAGCTTGCGCAGGCTCAGGTTCAGCTTGTGCTCCTTAAACTTCAGGTAGTAGATAACGATGAGCAGCTCCACACAGCGGGAAACCAGCGTTGCGATAGCTGCACCGCGCACACCCAGCTCCGGACAGCCGAAGTGGCCGTAGATCAGGCAGTAGTTCAGGCACACGTTGATGATGAGCGTCGAACCCGAGATCATGTAGCCGATCTTTACTACACCGATCGAGCGGAGAGACGCGACCAGAATATTGGTTATTGTAAAGATAATATAGGTAAAGCAGATGATCTGGAAATACTTTTCACCTTCCGCGATGACCGTTGGCGAGTTGGACAGCAGCGACAGCAGCTGGTGCGGGAAGAACAGCACAATGCCGAACATCAGCACCGCCAGTGAACCGCCGAAGCGCAAAGCCACACCGATAATGTGAGGGATCGGCTCCAGCTTGTTTTTGCCCCAGTACTGCGAGCCCATAACGACCGCGCCCTCACCTGCACCGACGACCAGCATCTGCAGCAGAAACTGCACCTGATTGCACAGGCTTACGCCGCCCATGGCATCCTGACTGTACCGGCCGAGCATCATGGTGTCCATCAGGTTTACGCCGTAGGTAAGCAGGTTTTGCAGCGCCAGCGACAGTGCCAGCACCATAAAGGATTTATAAAACGTCTTTTCCTTTATCATTACAACAACCCCTTGCCTTCAAAGCTGATCGGACGGAACGAACCGCAATATCTATCGTTCCGGCTCAGCTTTTTTATTTTCCGTAAACAGCATACCGAATTTTCTTTGATTTGGCAATAACAAAATACTGCAATCTATTCATATTTTGTGCTATCATAGAAAGCAGAGGAGGGAGTGCCGTGAAGGTTTTCAGTGAGCCGGGTGTGCTGTCGCGCTCGGAACGATTTTTCTCAACGCCGTCCGCAACGGCTCGGCGGCTGTTTTACTATGTCACCCGCGTGGGACATTATTACTACGATGCACGGTATAATTTTCTCGACAGCTGCGACATCGCCCATCTGGAAAGCCATAAGAATCTCTTTCTGACCTACGTTCGCTCGGGTATGATGTACTTCGAGACCGACCAGCTCTACTGCGCCGAGCGCGGACAGATCGGACTGGTGGACTGCCGCAGACCGCATCATTTTTATACCAAGGGCGATGCGGAAGCGCTCTGGATTCACTTTGACGGCGCAAATGCGGCGGCATTTTTCGAGCAGATACTCGCGTTCCGCGGCGGCAGGCAGGTGCTTACGCCGCCGGCGGATTTACGCATCGAGCAGGAGCTGGCACAGATCATTTCCGGCTTGCGCACCGGCGACATGACCGAGCTGGACCGCTCGCAGCGCATCTACCGAATCCTGTGCGCGCTGCTGTTTCCGGCGCAGGCGGGACCCGACCGGAAGAACGATGCTATTGCACAGGCGGTCAAGTATATCGGAGAACACCTGTTTGAATCATTGTCCGTGGAGAAGGTGGCGGATGCGGTCAGCCTTAGTCCGTCGCATTTCTCGCGGCTGTTCCGCAGCACGACTGGATTTTCCCCGCACGAGTACATCATGCTGCACCGGATCGACGAGGCCAAGGCCCTGCTGCAGTCCACGTCGCTTTCGGTCAAGGAAATTGCGTTCCGCGTCGGCTACCGCAGTGAGGTCAACTTTATTACAGCCTTCACCGAGAAAACCGGCGCAACACCGACCCAGTTCCGTAGAAATACGCTGTAAGTCGGTCTGCGGTTGCGGCGCGTTCCGGTCTTTGCTATAATAGTAGAAAAGGCAAGGGAGTGACCCTGTATGCGAGAACGCCCTCTGGTTTATCTGGTGCCGCCGATGGCTGCCGCGCTGTACGCGGCAGTCTGTCTGGAGCTGCCGGTGCAGCTGCATATCATTGCGCCGATCGCGCTTCTTCTGGTGCTTGCGGCTGTGTTTCTGCGCCGCCGCAAGTGTCTGCTGAATGTGTTTGCTGTGCTGGCGGCTGCCACTCTTGCGCTGACCGGCTTTGCCGTGTTCCGGGATTTGCGGGTCGTGCCCATTCGTGCTTTAGCCGGCGAAACGCAGGAGCTCACCGCAGCCGCCCTGCGGGATGCCGAGGTGTACGACACCGACCAGCGCGTACTGCTCTCGGCGGAGACTGCAGACGGCAGGCGGTTTCGCCTGCGGTGCTATTTGCCGGAAACCGAACCGCCATTGCTGGCAGGAGACAGGGTACGCGTCATGGCCACACTTTATGTGCCGGACACGCTCGGCGGCTTTGACCGTGCGGCGTATCAGGCGTCCGAGGGCTGCTATATCGCGGGCGCGTATGCGACCGACGAGGAGCACAACGCGGTGCAGTTCGAGGTCTTGGACTCTAAACGGGACAGCCTGCGCTTTGCGCCGCAGAGGATCGCACGGTTCTGCCGAAATGCGGTGCAGCATGCCCTTCCGGAACGTGAAGCCGGTCTGCTGACCGGACTGCTGGTCGGCGGCAGCAAAAATCTGAGCGACACCGACCAGACCGCGTTCCGCATTGCGGGTCTCAGCCATCTGGTGGCCGTTTCCGGACTGCACATCGGCTTTCTCGTCGGGTTCTGCACGCTGCTGTTCGGCAAACGGTGGGGAACGGTTGTGTCCATCCCGCTGGTGCTGCTGTTTGTGCCGGTCGCGGGAGCCACGCCGTCCGTGCTGCGCGCGGCACTGATGTATCTGACGGCTGCAGGCGGATTTCTGCTCCGGCGCCGCTCGGGCGGATTGAACGCGCTGCTGATGGCACTGGCTGTTCTGCTGCTTGTCAATCCGTACTCGATTGCAAGTGTGGGCCTGCAGCTTTCATTCGCGTCTACGCTCGGTCTTATCCTGTTCGCAGGGAAGCTGCAGCATGCACTCGAAAAGCCGTTTGCCGGTGCGCCGAAACTCGTGCGCAAGGTGCTTGCGGTCATCACGAGCGCACTCAGCTGCACGGTTTGCGCTACGATATTTACAGTACCGATTCTGCTGACCTCGTTCGGCGCGGTGTCCGTGCTGTCGCCCATCAGCAACCTGATGACGGTCGGCGTGACCTCGCTCTGCTTTGTGGGCGGGTTCGTGCTGTGTGTTGCAGCAGCCGTCTGTCCGGCGCTTGTGCCGATGCTCGCCGGACTGGTGCGTCCGCTCATAAGCTATCTGCTCTGGTCAGCGAATATCATCGCGGACCTCGGCTTCGGCACGCTGCATCCGAACAACACCTTCGGTCTGGCGGCGCTCGGCATCGTGTTCGCGGCGCTGCTCGTGTGGCTGACTGCCGGAAAGCACGTCAAATGGAAAGCCGTGCTGCCGTGTCTGGCGGTGGTGCTGATCGGCTTATGTATTGCCGAGGTGCAGCACCAGAACGGCCGGTATACGGTGACGTATCTGCCGTGCGGCAGCGGTCAGGCCATTCTGCTGAGCGACACCGAACACGCGATGCTCATAGACTGCGGCAGCTACCGGAACGCTGCGCGTCAGGTACGCGAGTGGCTGCGCTGGAATGGTCTGAAGCGGCTGGATACGGTCGTGTTGACCGCGGTCGATCAGGGACATGCGCGCAACCTGCCGGAGCTGATGGAAACGGTCGAGGTTGGGGAACTGCTCATGCCCGCAGGCTGTCAGGAGCGCAGGACCAACGCCGATTTGCTTTCCTTCGTGCACGAGCGTGAGGCGCAGGAGGTAAGCGAGCCGGTGACGCTCACAAACCCGATTGCGCCGGTGGAGCTTTTCCCGATCACCGAGGGAAAACTGGCCGTAAGCATAGCGGACGAGGTGCTCATCCTGCACAGTCCGACCGAGAAGCAGCTTTCAGCCTATTTGGAACAAAACACGCTGCCTGCCGCAGCGGAGCTGGTGCTCAGTGCGAACCATCTGAGCAGCGGCGAAAGCATGGTACAGTACGCTGAAGCGGCAGGCGCACAGCATATCATCATTGCGGCGAGTTCGGAGAAGGGACTGCGGTCGCACAAGGGACTGGACGTGCAGAGCACCTATAAGGAAGGCGAGATCGCACGGCAGTTCAAAAAGGAGTAACACATGGCGGCAAGAGAAAACAAACCAAACGGAAAGTCACAGCTGATCCGCGACCTGAAAAACGGCGAATTTGCCACGCTGTACATCATTTCGGGCGAGGAAAGCTACATGAAGGAATACTATCTGCGGCAGCTGCGGCAGAAAGTGGTGGACGAGACCTTTGCGGATTTCAATCTTATTGAGTTCGAGGGCAAGGGTCTGACACCGGAAATGCTGACCGAGGCCATTGACAGCTATCCCGCGATGGCAGATAAAAAGCTCATCATCGTCAAGGACTTCGACCTGTTCAAGCCGCCTGCCGGCTTCGCAGACGTGCTGCCGGGCGTGCTCGGTGACCTGCCGGAGTACGTCTGCCTTGTGTTCTACTACGACGTGCTGGACGGCAAGCCGGACAAGCGCACCAAGCTGTACAAAACGCTCGAGAAGCACGCCTGCTTTGCCGAGTTCGCACACGCAGAGGAGCAGGAGCTGGTGGCGTGGCTCGAGCGTCGTGCAAAGGCGCTCGGCTGCATGATCGAACCGGGAGATGCGTCGTACATGATCTTCCTGTGCGGCAATTCCATGACCAACCTCGCCGGTGAGATGGAAAAGGCAGCCGCGCACACCACAACCGGCGTTATCAAGCGCTATAACATCGATGCGGTATGCTCGCCGGTGCTGGATGCGGTCGTGTTCGACCTGACCGACGCGGTAACCGCAGGCAGGTTTGATCGGGCGGTCGCACTCGTCGGGGAGCTGCTCGCGCAGAAGAACAACGAGGTCATGATCTTCACCGCCATCACACGTCACATCCAGCGTCTGTATGCTGCCAAGTTGTGCGCGGAGAATCGCGGCGGCGAAAAACAGCTGATGGAGATGATCGGCTCGAAATCGCCGTACTACGCAAGGCAGATTCAGAATGCAGCACGGCGTGTGCCGCTCAGCTGGCTGCGAAAGGCGGCGTCGCTGTGCGCGGAGACCGATGCCGCACTCAAGGGCGGCGCAGCAGACCGACAGAAGCAGATCGAGCTGACGCTGCTCACCATGGCGGCAGAGCTGAAGGGGGAAAAGAAATGACGCGTATCAGGGAAGCGATTCTGGTAGAGGGACGGTATGACGTGAACACCGTCCGGCAGGTGGTGGATACCGTGGTGCTCGAAAGCGGCGGATTCCGCATTTTTAACAATAAAGACCAGCTCAAGCTGCTGCGCCGTATCGCGGAAACGCGCGGTCTCATTGTGCTGACCGACAGTGACGGTGCAGGCTTTGTCATTCGCAATTACCTCAAGGGCGCGCTGCCGAAGGGCTGCGTCAAGCAGGCGTATGTGCCCGATATCGCGGGCAAGGAACGCCGCAAGCGGCATGGCTCCAAGGAGGGCAAGCTGGGCGTGGAGGGCATGCGTCCGCAGGTGATTCTGGACGCGCTCCGCCGAGCGGGTGCAACCTTTGCACAGCAGGACGAGAGCGAAATGCCGGTGCATCCTGTCATCACCAAGGCGGATTTTTACGAGTGGGGACTGTCCGGCAGATCGGACAGCACGGCGCGCCGCGCTGCCGTTCTGCACGCGCTGGATTTGCCTGCGCACATGACGGCAAATGCCCTGCTGGAGTTTATCAACGCCGTTGGCACGCATGAGCAGGTTGCGGAAATCATTCAGCAGTATGCGGAGAAAATTGAGGAATAATTTCCGCACGAATGATTGAAAAACCTGTCGAAGTATAGTACAATGGTAAAATACCAAGTGCAGCTATTGCAGAGCTGATGAAAATAAAGCAAAAAACAGGGAGTGGCAGCATGAACTTTTTAGAGGAACGAATTGTCAAGGATGGCGTTGTTAAGGAAGGCAACATTCTGAAGGTAGACAGCTTTCTGAACCATCAGATGGATATTAACCTGTTTGATCAGATGGGTGAGGAGTTCAAGCGCCGTTTCGCGGACAAGCCGATCAACAAGATCGTTACCATTGAGGCATCCGGCATCGGCATTGCCTGCATTGTGGCTCGTCATTTCGGCGTTCCGGTCGTGTTTGCAAAGAAGACCCAGAGCGTCAACATCGACGGCGAGGTTTATGTTGCCGAGGTTGAATCCTTTACACATAAGTGTAAGAATCAGGTTATCGTTTCTAAGAAGTTCCTCGGTCCGGATGACCATGTGCTTGTTATCGACGATTTCCTGGCAAACGGCTGTGCGCTGCAGGGCCTGATTTCCATCGTGGCACAGGCCGGCGGTACGGTCGAAGGCATCGGCATTGCCGTGGAGAAGGGTTTCCAGCAGGGCGGCCGTATTATCCGCAATCTGGGCTATCAGCTCGAGTCGCTCGCTATCGTGGACGGCATGGACGCTGAGACCGGTGAGGTGCACTTTAGAGAGCAGTAAAATATATGGAATTAAAAAGAGGGAGACGTGTAGTCTCCCTCTTTTTTGTGGATTGGTTAATTTTTCTGTCAAGTCTTGCAGAGTAATCATGAAGATGGTATACTAAACACAAGGAAAACAGAAAATGCGGCAGTCATAGGGTGCGCCAACACCCTATGACCTATGCAGGTGCTATACCCACCATACACAACGGCAACATTACCGTACCACAATTATGTATTATAGCGGAAGTGCGTGCAAATTACAAGATTTGCATTGCAGTTTCATAATACATTGGCTGATGTTGCTGCGCATTCACATATACTTCTTGTGTGAAGATCCGTGTGTGGACGGCCGTTTAGGCCGCACTTGCACGGATTTTTTGTTTTCCCAAACCGTGGGCAGGGCGGTTTTACCGCCCTTTGTCCCCCGGTGGGGAAAATTTCACATCAAGAGAGGTAAAATCATGGCAAAGGACAAAATGAAGAACTGCGCAACTTGTGGACAACTGATTGCCGCAAATTGCAAAGCATGTCCGCATTGCGGAGCAAAGAATAAGAAACCGTTTTATAAAAAATGGTGGCTATGGGTGATTGTTGCAATCGTGATTGTGGCGATTGCAGGCGGTCCCGGAGATACAACCGCTGATGCCAATACCAAACAGCCGGAAAGCACAGTTCAAAATGAAGAACAGGGTACGGAACAAAAGACAGCAAAGGATACAGAAGAACCGAAAACCGAGGAGCCGAAAACAGAAGAACCCCAAGTGCCGCAGGAATATAAAAACGCTCTGGCAAAAGCTGAGTCGTACAGTTCGATGATGCATATGTCGAAACAAGGGATTTACGATCAATTGACTTCGGAATACGGAGAAAAATTCCCAGCTGATGCGGCACAGTATGCAATTGACCATCTTGATGCTGATTACAAGGAAAATGCATTAGAAAAAGCGAAATCTTATTATGAAGATATGAATATGTCTAAAGATGCCGTTCGAAATCAGCTGATTTCGGAATATGGAGAAAAATTCACAGCAGAAGAAGCAGATTATGCAATTGCAAATCTGAAATAATCGAAAACTGTAACACAGAAGTAACTTTACAAACCTCCTTTACCATGGTATTATAGTATATACTACGGTAAGGGAGGTTTCGCCATGGCTGTTGACAAAAAGGGCACAAAGCAGATTGCGGCCAACAAAAAGGCATGGCATGACTACTTTGTCGAGGAAAAGTATGAAGCGGGCATCGAGCTTGCGGGCACCGAGGTAAAGTCTATCCGTTTGGGACAGATCAATCTCAAGGATTCCTACTGTTCGTTCAAGGACGGTGAGATTTTCGTGCGCGGCATGCATATTTCGCCGTACGAAAAGGGTAATATCTTTAATAAGGACCCGTTGCGCGTGCGTAAGCTGCTTATGCACAAGCGTGAGATTGTCAACCTGTTCAGCAAGACCAAGCAGGACGGCTATTCGGTCATTCCGCTGGCGGTTTATTTCAAAAGCTCGCGCGTGAAGGTTGAAATCGGTTTGTGCAAGGGCAAAAAGCTGCATGATAAGCGTGACAGTATCGCCGCACGCGATGCAAAACGCGAGATGGACCGTGCGATGAAAGAGCGTAATCGTTAATCAAAAAATGGAAAAGCTGAGAGCAGAATATTCTCCATTCTCAATTTTCCATTCTCCATTTCAAAATGGGGCCGTAACGGGTTCGACGGGGGTGTTGAAGCCGGGATAGCGGGCCGCAGTGGGGATCTGCGATAAAAGCTCCAACTGTTTATAAATTAAACAACAACAATTATACTCTTCAGGCTGCCTAATTAGGCTTAGCCCGTCGGCTCAGAGAGGACCACGGCTCAGAGACCCGGCGTCGATTAGTGGTGAACGTGTACGAGGTAAGAGTTGCCCTCGTCATGTAAAATGACTCTACCAAAACGGTAAGCCTGTTTGCCGGCGTGCTGCGGCGGGAATTTTAATCGACAAACTGCGCCCGGAGAAGTCCTCGTGGATGCACTTTCGGACAGGGGTTCAACTCCCCTCGGCTCCACCATAAGTCCACCGTAATTTTGATAGAATTACGGTGGACTTTTTCTATGCTCGAAAACTGCATAAAATCAAGATTTTTCCGTTTCAGCTACATAAAAAACAACCGCTGCGGAGCATTTTCACAGCGGTTTTTCTGCATTTTGCGGGCGTTACGGTGTTCTGCGGCTGTGAAAACAGGAAAATCCCGCTGGTTTTAGGTCAGCGGGATTTTTCTGCGATATCAGGTGCAGTGGCGGAACATCTTATCCATCATAATGCGGGCGAGGATGAATCCGAGCGGCAGCGCAGGAATGATGCCGCTCGAGACCTGACCGCATATCCGACTTGACCATGGCGATGCCGCAGGTCATTTCGGCAATCTTGAGAGAGCCTGCGTACACCGGACAGGCCGCCGCGACCGAAACGGTTGTGCAGAGCACAAGAGCCCGGTAGTGCTTGGACCGCTTACAGCGCACGGCGTTGCCGATACCTGCACCGAAGAACGCGAGTATCATCTCGACCCAGGCGCCGCCGAGTAGAAATGTAAAGGCACAGCGGGCGAGTGCGGCAGCCAGACCGAGCATCAGCAACGAATTGCTCAAGTCGGTTGAGTTTTTAGGTGCTGACACCTGTACTGGTCAGCGTAAGCATCTGCGAAAACGCCTGCTCCGATGTTCCATCTGATCACACTGGGGCAGGCGATTAAAAAGGGGAGTCAGCGGGTAGCCTTCAGGCGTGCCATAGCACGGGCCAGAGCTGCTTTGGAGAGATGATATTCACGAATACTCTGCTTCTGGCGCAGCCGTTCTTCCGCACGCTCTTTGGCGCGTTCGGCACGCGCGCGGTCGATCTCATCAGGCCGTTCGGCGCTGGATACCAGAAGAATGCAGTAGTCCGGCATAATTTCCGCGAAGCCGTCGCTGACAACGACCTCGTGCGGTGTGCCGTCTGTCTGGAACCGCACCGTACCCGGACGGAGTGCGGTAACGACCGGCTCATGTCCCGGCTGCACGCCGTATTCACCATCGAGTGCAGGCATAGTCAAATTGGTTGCCGGTCCGGTGTAAAACTGCCGGTCCGGCGTGATGATCTCCAGATAGAAGGTGTTCTCCATCAGAGTGCCCCCATATCCTTGGCCTTTTTGTGGACCTCGTCTACCGTGCCGACCATCGAGAAGGCAGCTTCCGGATACTGGTCGAGCTCACCGCCGAGCAGCGCTTCAAAGCCGCTGATGGTGTCCTCAAGCGTTACATAGCGCCCTTCCAGACCGGTAAACTGCTCGGCAACAGAGAACGGCTGTGAGAAATACTGCTGCATGCGGCGGGCACGATCAACAATGCGGCGGTCATCCGCACCAAGCTCCTCCATACCGAGGATGGCGATGATGTCCTGCAGTTCGCGGTAACGCTGCAGCAGCTCCTGTGCGCCGCGTGCGACCTTGTAATGCCGCTCGCCGACAATATCCGGCTCGAGGATACGCGAGGTGGAATCCAGCGGGTCAACGGCAGGATAGATTCCCTGCTCGACAATCTTACGGGAGAGGACGGTCTTTGCGTCCAGATGGGTGAATGTGGTCGCCGGAGCCGGGTCGGTCAGGTCGTCCGCCGGAACATAGACCGCCTGCACGGACGTGATCGCGCCGTCCTTGGTGGAAGCGATACGCTCCTGCAGTGCACCGACCTCATCAGCCAGCGTCGGCTGGTAGCCAACCGCCGAGGGCATGCGGCCCATCAGTGCGGAAATCTCCGAGCCTGCCTGTACATAGCGGAAAATATTGTCGATAAACAGCAGCACGTTTTGCTTTTTCACATCGCGGAAATATTCCGCCATGGTCAGACCGGTCAGTGCAACGCGCATACGCGCTCCGGGCGGTTCGTTCATCTGTCCGAACACGAGCGCGGTCTTGCTCAGTACGCCGGATTCCGCCATCTCGCGCCACAGATCGTTGCCCTCGCGGGTGCGTTCGCCGACACCGGTGAAGATGGAGTAGCCGCCGTGCTCGGTGGCGATGTTGTGAATCAGCTCCTGAATGAGCACGGTCTTGCCGACACCGGCGCCGCCGAACAGACCGATCTTGCCGCTTTTGGCATACGGCGCAAGCAGATCGATGACCTTGATACCGGTCTCGAGAATCTCAGTTGTCGGGTTCTGCTGGGCAAAAGAGGGCGGAGCACGGTGGATGGACCACTTTTCCGGTGCGTTCACATCGCCTTTTTCGTCAATTGGCTGACCGAGGACATTAAACATGCGTCCAAGGGTCGCTTCACCGACCGGCGCTTCGATCGTGCGACCGGTGGACAGCACCTCATCGCCGCGGCCGATGCCCTCGCTCGGGGAGAGCATGATGCAGCGCACGGTGTCGCCGCCGATGTGCTGCGCGACTTCCATCATGCGCGGCTGTCCGTCCGGTGCAACGGAGAGTGCTTCATTTATCTCAGGCAGGCTGCCGCCGTCAAAAGCAACGTCCACAACCGGACCTGTTACCTGTACCACGGTACCTTTGCGTTTCATAGTAATTTCCTCACTTTCTATGCGCGTCTGCCGTCTGCGAGAAAGCGGACGGTCCGCGTCGGAATCGGACGGCGGGGCTGCGGTGTTTCTTCGGCGCTGCCCTGTGTGCCGCCGACGATCTCGGTAATCTCCTGCGTGATGGCGGACTGCCGTGCGCGGTTGTAGTGCAGTGACAGCGATTTGAGCATATCGCGTGCGTTGTCGGTGGCGGAGTCCATTGCCGTCATGCGAGCATTCTGCTCGGCACAGAAGGACTCGACCAGCGCGCCGAACAGCTCGCCCTTGACGTAACCGGGCACGAGATGCTCGAGTACGCGGTCTGCCGATGGCACATACTGCACCATCTGATGATAGGGGCCGTGCTCACTCGGGCGCGGCTCCCATGGGAATGCATCAAGGTCGAGCGGCAGCAGCTTCTGCACACGCGGCTCAAGCCGCATAGGCGTTATCATTTCGGTGTAAACAACGTACACGTCGTCCAGCTGTCCTTCGCGGAACAGACGGATGAAAATATCTGCAATGTCTCGTGCACGGGCGATCGTCGGATCCTGCACGGTGAACATGAACTCGCCGTCCACGCGGATATCGCGTTCGGCGAAGTACGCGCGGCCCATCTGACCGATGAGAAATAGCGTTGGATCGTCCTCCTGCGCAAGATGCTTCTCGGCCAGACGCAGCACATTATGATTGTACGCACCGGCCAGTCCCTTGTCGCCCGTGATGACGATGTAGCCGGCCTTGCGGCGCTTGACATCGGGACGCTTGTCGAAATAAATATGCTCGATTTCGGCAGAGTGGTGCAGGATATCGGCAATCGTGGAGCTGATCTTGAGAAAATACGGCTGCACATTGTTCAGCTGCTGCCGTGCCTTGCGCAGCTTGGAGGACGAGATCAGATACATCGCGTTTGTGATCTTGAGCGTTTGCTGCACACTGTCAATGCGGGTGCGGATCTCCTTTATGCCTGCCATGCTGCGCTCACCTGATCTTTATAGGTTTTCAGGGCTACCCGGATCTGCTCGGCAGCCGTGCCGGTCAGGGTACCGGTGGACTGAATCTCTGTCAGCAGAGAATCGGGCAGACTGTCGGCAAATTTCTGCACAAAATCGCGTACCCGGTCGAGCGGAACATCGCTCAGCAGACCGTTGGTCGCAGCATACAGGATAACCGCCTGCCGCCAAACCGGCATCGGGTGGCACAGCGGCTGCTTGAGGATTTCCATCAGGCGTTTGCCGTGCTCGAGCGCCTGCTGAGTGTCCTTGTCCAGATCGGAACTGAACTGGGTGAATACCTCCAGCTCGCGGAAGCGGGCAAGGTCGATACGCAGGGTACCGGCGGTTTTTTTGATCGCCTTGGTCTGTGCCGCACCGCCGACACGCGATACCGACAGGCCAACGTTGATCGCCGGACGCTGACCGGCAAAGAACAGGTCGTTTTCCAGATAAATCTGGCCGTCGGTGATGGAAATAACGTTGGTCGGAATATAGGCGGACACATCGCCTGCCAGCGTTTCGATAATGGGAAGAGCGGTCATCGAGCCGCCGCCGTACTCCGGCGTCAGGCGGCAGGCACGCTCGAGCAGACGGGAATGCAGGTAGAATACGTCGCCCGGATACGCCTCACGGCCGGGCGAGCGGCGCAGCAGCAGCGACAGCGTGCGGTAAGCGACCGCGTGCTTGGATAGATCATCATACACGATGAGCACATCGCGGCCCTGACTCATGAAATACTCGCCGATAGCGGCGCCGGCATACGGCGCGATATACTGCTGCGGCGCACCGTCTGCTGCAGTGGCAGAAACAATGATGCTGTAATCGAGTGCGCCGTATTTCTCGAGCGTGCCGCGCAGGCGCGCCACTGTGGATGCCTTCTGGCCGATGGCAACGTAAATGCAGATCATATCCTGCCCCTTCTGGTTCAGGATGGTGTCGATGGCAATGGACGTTTTGCCGGTCTGGCGGTCGCCGATGATCAGCTCGCGCTGACCGCGTCCGATCGGCACCATCGCGTCAATGGCAAGGATGCCGGTCTGCATCGGCTGGTTTACCGGCTCACGCGATACCACACCCGAAGCCTCTCGCTCGATCGGACGGCGCTCGGTCGTTTCAATCGGTCCAAGGCCGTCAATCGGTTCACCGAGGGCGTTGACCGTGCGGCCGATCATCGCATCGCCGACCGGAACGTCAGCCGCACGTCCGGTGCGGCTGACCGCCGAGCCTTCGTGCAGGCCGTCCTCGCTGCCGAGCAGTACCACGCCGACGCTGTCGCGTTTGAGGTCAAGCACGATGCCGTGCACGCCGGTGTCAAACTGCACCAGTTCGCCGTAGACGGCGCGGCTTAGTCCGTATACGGTGGCAATGCCGTCACCGACCTCGATGACCGTGCCGGTCTCATCACAGCGCGTGCGGCTGTCATATTGTTCAATCTCCTCGCGGAGAATAGATAAAATCTCATCTGAATGATTCAATGGTTTTCACCCCTTTACAGGTCATGCGCCAGTGCGCGAAGCTGTCCGCGCACGCTTTTATCGTAGGTTACGCCGTCGATTTCGGCAGTAAAGCCGCCGAGCAGCGTGTCGTCCTGCACGATTTCAAACGTAACCGCGCGGCAGCCATGCCGTGCGCACAGCAGCCTGGCAAGTGCGCTCAGCGATTCATCATCCGGTTCGCGGGCACAGCGGAATACGCACAGGCCCTCACCGCGGTCGCGCAGCTCAAGCAGTCGGAACTGCCGGACGATCTCCGGCAGGAGCGCAAAGCGGTTTTTGTCCGCCAGCAGCAGATAAAAGTGCTTCAGCTCGCCCATCGCGTCAAAATCGGGCAGGCGGGACAGCACAGCTTTTTTCTCCCGCGCACAAACGGCAGGCGAGCACAGCGCGTCCCACAGCGGCGCACAGCCGGTCAGATAATCGGCGGTTCGCTGCAGATTGCTCAGCGTGCAGCCGGTATGACGCAGGGCACCGGCATACTGTACGGCGGTCGAGCTCATCGCGCGGCCTCCGTTTCTTCCCGCAGAAAATCGTCGATCATAGCGCGGTCGGTGTCGCTGTTCAGCGTCCGCTGGGATACCTTGGCGGTGGTCAGCAGAACGAGAGCGGCAATCTCCTTTTTCGCCTCACGGAGCATCTGCGTCCGCTCGGACTCCCGACGGCGGGCAGCCTGCTCGTCCAGCCGCTGCACAGCGGTCTGCGCTTCTGCAACCAGACGATCGTACTCCTGCTGACCGCGTGCACGGGCGTCCTCGATGATCTGTGCGGCTTCCTGTTTGGCGGAAGCAAGCTGCGTGGCGTGCGCGGTCTGCTGCTGCTCGGCCTCGGCGAGACGCTTGTCCGCCTGATCGAGCGTGTCCGACACCTGCTGCGCACGGTCATCGAGCATTTGGGTAATGGGGCCGAACAGGAATTTCTTCATCAGCACGAACAGGATGAGCAGATCAACAAACACCCAGATAATCTGCGAATTTAGATTGAGGATCATTCGATCTCACCCCGATCAATTCATGAAGATAAGCAGGATGCTGATCAGAAAACCGTAGATGGCGGTTGCCTCGGCCAGTGCACAGCCGAGGATCAGGTTTTTGCTGATCTGGCCGGAGGCCTCCGGCTGACGTGCAATGGCTTCCGAGGATTTCGCGGTTGCATAGCCGATACCGAGACCGGCGCCGATGCCGGTCATAACTGCGATAGCTGCACCAATAGCAATACTCATTTTTGTGGTCCTTTCTCAGATAAAACAGTGGTTACTCAAGCGATTCCGACAGAAAAAGTGTTGTCAGGAATACAAATACGATTGCCTGTATCATACCGTCGAATACATCGAAATACAGGCTCAGCGGGATGGGGACAACGACCGGAATGGCCATTTTGACCAGCTCCATGATAACGAATCCGGCGAAAATGTTGCCGAACAGTCGCATGCAGAGCGACAAAGGCCGAATGCCGATCTCCATAATGTTGAGCGGCGTGACGACTGCAACCGGTTCGCTGAATTTTTTCAGTCCGCCGCGCAGACCGTGGAAACGGAACTGCGCGCTATAGATCAGCAGTGCGCTCATGATCGCCAGACCGGCGGTGACGTTCAGGTCTTTGGTCGGCGGCGTTACGCCGAACAGACCGGCCATGTTCGCCAGCGCAAGATACAGACCTACCGTGCCGAGGTACGGGGCGAAGGTGCGCCAGTATCGGTCGCCCAGTGTGTCGCGGCAGAAGCTGTTGATGAAGCCCACCAGCATTTCTGCGGCGATCTGCCGCCGCCCGGGGCGCTTGCGCAGTCCGTGCGTCAGCCAGATGGCAAGCAGGGTCAGCACTGCTATGATTGCCCAGCTTACCACAGCGGATTCCGGAACCGGTATTCCGCCAAACAGCGGAATCTCGAACGCAATATGGGTTTGCAGTTCGGCATTCAATTCCGCTTTGATTTCACCCAAGGGGCATCACCTCGTGTTTCGTTTTTGTTTTGCGGTGCCTATTGTAAAAAACTGTCGAGGTTTGCGCAAGCTTACGAAACTAAAAAAAATAAACCCGCGCAAATTGACGGGTTTGCAGAAAAATTGCCGATGGGATTTGATGAATGTTGACCAGTGTGCTATGATATAAAGTATCTTCTTAAAAGGAGTGGATGAATTTGACAAATGCGCGTTCCTCCGGCTCGCTGCACCGGCAGGTGCGTCGGATGCTGGTGCAGTGCATCACGATTGTGCTGCTGCTTGCAATGTCGGTCTGTCTGGGGATTGAACTGCATCAGGAGATCCGGACGCGTGACCAGCTGCTGTCCAATGCGGCGCAGATGGCGGCAGACGCGCCGCTGCTGACCGATGACATTCAGGCGGACGGCGTACAGCAATATCTGGCGCGTACGGTGCAGCACGTATCCGAGGTGGATATGCTCGGCGTGTATGATATGGAGGGCAAGCCGACCGCATTTTACGACCTTGCCTCCGGTGCGGGAGACGTATCCGTGCTGCCGGCCTTGCGGGCAGATACCGTCAGCCGACTGTGCAGCGAGGAAAAAACGGTGTTCACGAGCGACGAGATGCCGAACGGTGCCGACCGTTGTGCGTATGCCGTCGTGCGCGATGAAAACGGACAGGCAGCCGGCATCGTCATGGCAGGGCTGTATCTGCGCTCCTACCATCGGACGGTGCTGCGCGTGCTGCTGTCCTATCTGCTCATCACGCTGTTTGCGCTCGGCATCGGCAGTCTGCTCAGCGTGCGGTTTTCTGAGCGGGTCAAGAGGAAACTGCTGGGCTATGAGCCGGACGCGTTCCGTCAGCTGTTTCTGCAGCGCATGGATATTCTGGATGCATTGGATGAGGGTCTGATGGCGATCGACGAACACAGCATGATCACCTATATGAACCGTGCGGCAGCGGATATCCTCAAAATCAAGGTGAAGGATGCACTCGGTCAGCCGTTACAGACGGTCTATCCGCGCTCAACGATGGCGCGCGTGCTGCAGACCGGCAAAAGTGAATACAACATCGGTCTGGAGTCCATCAAGCATGTTTCGGTCATTTCCGACCGTATGCCGCTCTGGCGGGACGGCAAGGTGGAGGGAGTTATCGCTATTTTCCGCAACCGGACCGAGGTCACGCGGCTGGCGCAGGATTTGACCGGCGTGCAGCACATAGTCGGTGCGCTGCGGGCGTATACGCATGAGTTTACCAACAAGCTGCATGTGATTCTCGGTCTGTTACAGCTGGGCGAGTACAAGCAGGCGGAGGACTATGTGCTGCATTTAACGCAGACGCGCGCACACTCGATCGGCTATATTTCTGAGCGTATTCGGGAGCCGTCGGTTGCGGCGCTGCTGATCGGCAAGGCGTATCGTGCGGCAGAGCTGGGCATCCGGTTTGTGCTCGACCCGGCGAGTGAGCTGCATGGAGACGGACAGTATCTTCCGGTGAGCAGTCTGATCACCATTCTTGGAAACCTGACTGAGAATGCGTTTGACGCACTGCGAGATGCACCGGAAAACGCACAGAAGGAAGTGACGGTCAGCATTCGCGAGGGAGAGCACGGCATGCTCATCAGCGTGGACGACAGCGGTGCAGGCATTGCCGCCGATAAGCTGGACCGCATTTTCGAGCGCGGCTTTTCCACCAAGGGCGAGGGTAGAGGCACTGGTCTGTCACTCGTCAAGGATACCGTGGACGCGTTCCACGGAACGATTCGCGTGGAATCCGAGCCGGGAATCGGCAGCTCGTTCATCATTACGGTTGCGGAATCCGCAAACGGACAGCAGTAAGGAGGAAATCCGATGTACACAACGGTTATTATTGAGGACGATCCGATGATTACACGGCTCAACCGCCGGTATATCGAGCAGGACAGCCGGTTTGCCGTCGTGCAGACGTTTTCAGCGGCACATCCGGCGCTGTTTTGGCTGCAGCGCAACCCGATCGACCTGATTATTTTAGATGTTTACATGCCGCAGATGAGCGGCACCGAGCTGCTGCTGCAGCTTCGCGCGGAAGGTGTGGACGCGGATGTCATCATGGTCACTTCGGCGAATGACGCAAAAACGGTCAACGATGCCGCGCGACTGGGTGCAGTGGATTATCTGGTCAAACCATTCGCATATGAGCGGTTCCGGCAGGCGCTGGACGTGTTCTGCCGCCGGAGAGAGAGCGTGCAGCGTGACAGCTTCAGTCAGGAGGCGCTCGATCATACGCTGTTTCAGGCTGCGGTGCCGACACAGCCTGTCACGCCGCCAAAAGGTTTGCAGAGTCAGACGCTTTCGCGCATTGAGGCATATCTGCGGGCTGCGCCGGATACACGGCATACCAGTGATGAGATCGCATCGCATGTTGGCTTGTCAGTTGTCACTGTGCGCCGGTATATGAATTACCTGACTGAACAGCAGGTTATTGGCAGTGAGATGGATTACCGCACCGGCGGACGACCGTGTCTGGTGTATTTTCTGCGGAAATAAATCCTATATCATTCTATATAAGATGAGTGTTGTAAAAATCCTCCGTTTTACGGAGGATTTCAGTCTGTCAAAAAAGTCAGATTGGCGTTTTGCGTTTCGTGCGGCAGCACGCATAAAATAGAATTTGCGAAGCAAATTCATAAATTCCGGGAGCATGGTCCAGATCACCCTCTCTTGCCGCTATGCGGCAATTCACCTTGTGTATCTCGGAATTTATACAAGGGAAGAAAAAATGTGCCCGTCAGGGCGCGGTTTTTCTTAGGTTTCGCTCGAAAGCGTGGTTTCGAGCGAGAGGCTGCTCGGAAAACGTTAGTTTTTCGACAGCCTCAAATCCTCCGGTGATGAAGCCGCGCATCCTGCTGCTGGACGAGCCGCTGAGCGCACTTGACGGCGTCATCAAGGAATCCATCAAGGAGCGCATCAAGACCATTGCCCGTGAATATCACCTGACGTCCATCATCGTTACCCACGACCCGGAGGAGGCGCTCACGCTGTCCGACCGCGTTCTCATCATTGACGGCGGCAGGATCGCGCAGTACGGCCAGCCGCCCGAGATCATTCACCGTCCGAACAACGACTTCGTGCACAAGTTTATCCTCAATCAGCTTGAGATCAAGCGCAATAATATTTACGCATTGTTCGGCAGGCACGGCGGTCGATTACGGCTGCTTTGCACCGGTGGGCGCGTTCGCGCTGGCGTTCCGGTCGACCGGAAAAATACGGCGCAGAGCCGGACGAAGCGGCAGTCGAAAGCATCTACGGCGCGTTTGAGGACTCGCTCATGCGCAGTCCGGAGCAGTATGCGGCGCCTAAGCCGGGTGTCGTGGAGACAGTCACGAAGCTGCGTGAAATGGGTTTGAAAATCGGCTCCACGACCGGTTATACCGATGCAATGATGGCAGTTGTCACCGAAAACGCGGCAAAACAGGGCTACGCACCGGACGCGTGGTTCAGCCCGGATTCGGTGGACGGTCTGAGCCGCCCGAACCCGTATATGATTTTTGCCAACATGCAGAAATTTCAGGTGCCGTCTGTGCAGGCGGTCGTCAAGGTCGGTGACACTGTGTCCGATATCCGGGAAGGCAGGAACGCCGGTGTCCGCTCGCCCGGCGTGCTCGAAGGCAGCAGTGTGATGGGCATGACGCAGGCGGCCTATGAGGCACTCTCTGCCGAGAAAAAGCAGGCTGCACTCGATCGTGCGCGGCAGGTGTTCCTCGAGGCCGGTGCGGACGATGTGCAGCTGAACATCGAGCAGCTGCCCGCATGGATTCAAGCGAACGACTAAACCAGATTAAATACAAAACCCGAAGTGCAGGTTTTGCGCCTGTACTTCGGGTTTGTTTGTGCTGTTTTTTAATGCTCCGCCCAATCGAGCGACCGTCCAACCGCCTTATCCCAGCCGGATAGCAGCTTGCGGCGCTTATTCTCGTCCATCGAGGGCGCGTACAGCGTATCGCACCGCCAGAGCTGCTTCAGCTCCTCGCGGCTGTGCCACACACCGGTCGCGAGTCCGGCGAGATAGCATGCGCCGAGCGCGGTCGTTTCACGGATGACCGGACGGCGAATCGTGCAGTCCGAAATATCGCTCTGGAACTGCATCAGGAAGCTGTCGCGGCTGGCGCCGCCGTCCACCGAGAGGGAGGAAAGGGAAACGCCCGTATCGCGCTTCATGGCGGTCAGCAGGTCGTTCACCTGATAGGCGATGGACTCCTGTGCGGCGCGAATAATGTGCTCGCGGGTTGTGCCGCGTGTCAGACCGATGAGGCAGCCGCGTGCGTACATATCCCAGTGCGGCGCACCCAGACCGGTGAATGCGGGCACGAGGTACACGCCGCCGGTGTCCTTCACCTTGTCCGCGTAGTATTCCGCATCACGACTCTCGGAGAAAAAGCGCATCTCATCCCGCAGCCACTGGATGACGGCACCGCCGACGAACACGCTGCCCTCGAGCGCGTACTGCGTCTCTCCGCTGATTTGAATGCCGATGGTGGTCAGCAGGCCGTTTTCGCTCTCGCAGGCCGCGGTTCCGGTGTTCATCAGCAGAAAACAGCCCGTGCCGTAGGTGTTTTTCGCGTCGCCCGCCGCAAAGCAGGTCTGACCGAACAGCGCCGCCTGCTGGTCGCCTGCAATGCCTGCAATCGGAATATCGCCGCCCGGTAGGGAAACATAACCGTACACTTCGCTCGAGGAGCACACGCGCGGCAGCATCGCCCGGGGAATATCGAGCGCGTGGAGCAGGGTATCGTCCCAGTCCAGACGGTGAATGTCGAAGATCATTGTGCGTGCGGCATTGGTCGCGTCCGTGATGTGCACCTTGCCGCCGGTCAGCTTCCACACCAGCCAGGAATCCACCGTGCCGAACAGGATTTCTCCGCGCTTGGCCTTCTCTTGTGCGCCCTCCACATGGTCGAGCAGCCACTTGATTTTCGTTCCCGAGAAATACGCATCCGGAACCAGACCGGTCGTGCGGCGGATGTGCCCGGACAGACCGTCCTGCACCAGCCTGTCTACAATATCCGCTGTGCGGCGGCACTGCCAGACGATAGCGTTGTGAATCGGCCGTCCGGTATTTTTATCCCACAGGATGGTCGTCTCGCGTTGGTTGGTGATGCCGATGCCCGCCACATCGGCCGGAGAAACATCGGCTGCCGACAGCACCTCGAGCATAGCCGCATACTGCGTGGACCAGATTTCCATCGGGTCCTGCTCGACCCAGCCCTCGTGCGGATAGTGCTGGGTCAGCTCATGCTGCCGGATGGCGAGAATATTCTGTTCGCTGTCAAATAAGATCGCTCGTGAGCTTGTCGTGCCCTGATCGAGCGCCAGTATATATTTTCCCATAGCGGAAACTCCTTTTACTCTTTGCATCTATCATACCGTTGCGGACGCGGATTGTCAATCGCTGCAAATTTGACGATGCGGTGCATGTTGTGGTAAAATCAGTGCGAAAATGCATAGAAGAAGGGGATTGCATGAGAATTTACGAATACGGCGAGCCGAATGCGAAAAACGTGCTGCTGCAGCCGGTTGGGGATCACGACCTGCCGGTCATCGAGAACGAAATTCGTGAGATCAAGCGGCTGACTGCACAGCCGTTCCGTTTGATTGCCGTCAAGGTTGAAAGCTGGAACGATGACCTGTCTCCGTGGTGCGCACCGGCGGTTTTCGGTCATGAGGACTTCGGAGACGGTGCTGCAGCACTGCTCCGCGAAATCATGCCGCTGTGTGAGGACGCAGACAGACGATACATCATCGGCGGGTACTCAATGGCAGGGCTGTTTGCCCTGTGGAGTGCATACCGGACCGACCGTTTTTCCGGCATTGCGGCAGCCTCGCCGTCTCTGTGGTTTCCGAAATTTCTGGAGTACATGCAGGCGCATGATCTGCACAGCGCTGCCGTCTATCTCAGTCTGGGCAACCGCGAGGAAAAAACGCGCAATCCGGTGATGTCCACCGTCGGCGACCGCATGCGGGCGGCGTATGCGCTCCTGCAGGAGAAAAACGTAAGCTGCACACTGGAATGGAACAGCGGCGGGCACTTTCAGCAGCCGGACCGCCGCACGGCAAAGGCGTTTGCGTGGGTGCTGGAACACTTATTTCATTAAGGTATAACTTGTACTTGAGAAGTTTGTCGGATTCCTGTATAATAATAAATAAATGTTACCGGTTGACTACAACCGGTAACGGAAGTACTTTGGAAAGGGAATAGAAATTATGTTGGAAACGATCAACTCCGTTATCGCAGCAATATCAGGCGTGCTGTATCAGCCATGGTTTGTGCCGTTGTTTCTGGTAGTCAGCGGTATTTACTTCACGTTCCGATGCAAGTTCATCCAGATTCGTCTGTTCAGGGATGCGTGCAGGGTCATCATGGAGAAGCCGGAAAGCGAGGGGAGCATTTCCTCGTTCGGCGCACTCATGATCTCCACCGCGTCGCGTGTCGGCACGGGCAACATCATCGGTGTATCCACGGCAATCTGCCTCGGCGGACCGGGCGCCATCTTCTGGATGTGGGTAACCGCACTGCTCGGCGGTGCAACCGCCTTCATCGAGTCTACGCTCGCGCAGATTTACAAAAAGCGTGCACCGGACGGCAGCTGCTACGGCGGTCCTGCGTACTATATGCGCGATGCACTCGGCAAGCGCTGGTTGGGTGTCATCTTCTCGGTGCTCATCATCCTGATCTACGCAGTCGGCTATAACATGCTGGCAGCGTACAATCTGCAGTCTACGTTCTCTGTGTTCAAGTTCTACCATCCGGTTATCACGCCGGCGTTCATCGGTGTCATTCTGGCGTTCCTGTTCGGCGTAATGGTACTCGGCGGCGCAAAGCGTCTGGCAAGCATCACCGAAATCCTTGTTCCGTTCATGGGTATTCTGTATGTACTGGTTTCGCTGCTCATTATCTGCCTGAACATCAGGAATGTACCGGGCATGTTCGCGTCCATCTTCCACAACGCATTTGACCTCCAGTCTGTGATGGGCGGCTTCTCCGGCAGCTGCATCATGTACGGCGTAAAGCGCGGTCTGTACTCGAACGAAGCAGGTATGGGCTCTGCGCCGAATGCAGCCGCAACCGCATCTGTTTCTCATCCGGCCAAGCAGGGTCTGGTGCAGATGCTGTCCGTATTCATTGACACGCTGCTCATCTGTACGGCAACGGCGTTCATGTGTCTGTCCACCAACGTTGTTCCGACCGAGGAAATCGCCGGTGCGGTTTATGTGCAGAACGCTATCGCATCCACGCTCGGCGCGGCAGGTCCGGTGTTCCTGGCAGTGGCGATGATGCTGTTCGCGTTCACCACGCTGCTCGGCAACTACTCGTACTGCGAGGGCTGTCTGGAGTTCATCCTGCATCGCAGCATCAAAAAGCATGAGCTGCTCTTCTTCCGCCTGTTTGCTACAGCCATCGTGTTCATCGGTGCGATTGCAAACGCCGGTCTGGTATGGGATACTGCGGATATGCTGCAGGGTATGATTGTCGTAGTCAACGTGCCGACCATCCTGATTCTTGGCGGCACGGCCATCAGGTGTCTGAACGATTACGTCGCAAGCCGCAAGCGCGGTGAGAATCCGGTATTTCATGCGAAGAACATCGGCATCAAGGAAGAAACTGATTTCTGGAAATAAGCGCATAAGCAAAGGACTGCTGCACAAGGATAAAACCTGTGCAGCAGTCCCTTTTTTGTTATGCGCTTGTGTCCTCCTGCGGCGGATTTGCCGTTAAATCACGGAAATGCTGCAGGCGTGCCGTCCACAGCACGGTATTCTGCGTTTCATCCGGCGAGATCGAGAGATTGTTCTTCGTCCAGTCCGCGAGAAACGCACTGAATTTCTCCGCACCGACACAGTTGTAATGCAGTGAGTCGTAGAAGTCGCTTTCCGGATCTGCGGCAATCTGCGCGGTGTAGTCGCTGCAATTCAGTGTCGATACACCCTCGCGTCCGTCAAACTGCGCGGTCAGCTTGTTCCAGTCGGCATCGTGCAGACGCTTTGTCGGGGCACGGTACAGCACCAGCTGAATGTTGTTGCTGCGGCAGAGCGCGTAAATGTCCTCGAGGGCGTCCATATTGCGCGCCCAGTCCTCCGGGGCAATATCAACCGTTTCGCAGTCGTCCGGACCCTTGTCCGTGCCGCCGGACAGAAAGGTGTAGCCGGCCAGCATATCCTCGGTGTACGGCTGCACGTCCTCGCTCTTGAGAGTCGTCCAGCGGTCGTGATAGAAGTACAGCGGAAACAGCAGTCCCTTGCGGACCTCGGGTTCGGCATTAAAAAAGGTCGCGTGCAGACGATTGATGCCCCACGGCATCTGACCGATGTTGGTCTTGGTGAAGCCCATGTATTTACGGAACGCTATACCGGTGCACTCCACGAAAACCGCCTTGGGTGACTGTGTACGCAGGCTTTCCTTTAAGTAATCCAGTGTCAGCGGAAGCGGCTGCTCGGGTCCGGCCTGCACAAAGGCGGTCAGACCGGAGTTTTCCCAGTATACGGCAGGTACTACATCACAGTAGGCGACGGACGAGCCGAAAAACAGCACGTCGATCGAATCCGTCTGCTCCTGCTCGTACATGCCCCAGACCGAGCCGTAATCATGCTGCTGCGGTGTGAGATAATGGGTCGCACCGGCGAGGATACCGCCGAGCACTGCCGCAGCGGCAAGGAAAGCCGCCGGTTCTCTCTTGAAAATGTGTTTCACGGCGATTCCTCCTTAAAACTGGAAATAGACGAATTCCTGCGGGTTGAATCCGGTGCCGTACGCGCCGCACACGGCCGTCACTGCCAGCAGGATAACCCAGACCGCGTACCGGAGCCAGACCGTCCCCAGCAGCTTTTCCCGCAGCGGGAACCGGTCACCGATGATGTCGGTCAGCACCAGTCCGATGAGGCTCACGGCAAGCACATGCAGCGCACGCTCGGTCAGACCGAGATGCGTCAGGTTAAGCGGGAAGCATGCGCCTGCCGCCGTCACAATGCGTTTGATAATAGCACACGCCTGCAAAGCGGAATCCGCGCGGAAGAATATCCACGCAAACGTGGAAAGGCCGAAGGTGATAATCACACGGATGATCTGCAGCCAGCCTGCGTCCCACGGGATGTGCAGTGCAGCGCACAGGCGCTGCTTTGCCGGTGTCAGCAGGCCGCCGATAACCTGAAAAACGCCGAACAGCAGTCCCCAGAGCACATATTTCATGGCGGCACCGTGCCACAGGCCGCTCAGTGCGAACACGATCAGCACGTTGATGTAGGTGCGCGCTTTGCCTTTGCGGCTGCCGCCGAGCGGGAAATATAAGTAGTCGCGGAACCAGGTGGACAAGGAAATGTGCCATCTGTGCCAGAATTCCTTGGAGCTTTGCGCCATGTACGGTGCGTGGAAGTTTTCCATCAGCGTAATGCCGAACAGCCGCGCGGAGCCGATCGCCATGTCGGAGTAGGCGGAAAAGTCGCAGTAGATCTGCAGGGCATACGCCACCGCGGCGAACGCCAGCTCCAGACCGGAAAACTGCGCCGGATCGGCGTATGCGGTGTTGACCAGAATCGCCAGATTATCCGCGAGCAGCACCTTCTTGACCGTGCCCTCGATCAGCCGTTCGGCGGCAAAGCGCACATCGTCCGCGTTTGCGCGGCGCGGCTGCTTGAACTGCGGGAGCAGGCTCTTCGAGCGCTCGATCGGGCCGGACAGGATTGCCGGAAAAAAGGTGGTGAACAGCGCAAAATCGAGGAAATTGCGCTCGGCTTCACGACCGCGGTACACGTCGATCATATAGCCGCAGATGACGAACGTGTAGAACGAAATGCCGATCGGCAGGGCAAGCTGAGGCAGACTGAGCTGCACACCGGTGCAGCCGAGCAGCTCTCCGAAAAAGCCGAGGTATTTGAATAACCCGAGTGCGCCGAGGTTGAGCACAAGCACCAGCGTGAGCAGACCGCGCTTACGCTCGGTGCGTTCCAGCTTTTGCGCCGCAAAGAAGTTGAAGGCAACGGTCAGCGCCAGCAACGGCAGAAATTTTACACCGCCGATGGCGTAAAAACAGATGCTCAGCAGCAGAAGAAACGGTTTCTTGGCCTTCTGTGACAGTGGGTGGTAAATGAGTGCGCCTATCACCAGAAAGACGATATAAGCGAATGAATTTGGTGTCACGTTTATTTCTCTCCGTCCCCAAAATTATTTGTTGTAGCCGGTCACGCCGTTTTTATTCATCCAGGTCAGCTTGACCTGCAGCAAACGGGCGATCGCCGGATTTTCCTGACCGTGCCGGGCTGCATACAGCCGCTGCAGCTCAAGCAGGTCGTTGTAGGTCAAATACGGATAATCCTGACCGGAACAGGTGCCGTCCGGCTTGTAGGAGTAGTTCAGATCACCGTCCGGCTTGTACCACAGCAGTTCGCTCTGCTCAATGCCGCGCACCATGCGGTCAGCGAGAACGGCGTAGCTGTCCTCATTAACTGCGTCTGCCATCCGGTACAGGAATTCGGCTTCGGCGGCATGATGGTTGAGCGAAGCGTGTGTCGGCGAGGACTCTCCGTTCGGGTGCCAGTAATCCTGCACGAGCCATCCCTCGTCATCGCCGGCCCCGAAGGTGAAGTGATGCTGCTCGGCAAAGCTGACGAGAAAATCCGCATACTTGCGGGTCTTGTCCAGCCAGCCGGTCACGCCGAAGTTTTCGGCTGCGTTGATATTCGCCAGCCAGAAATCCGTGTTGAAGCGGGTGTCGTAGTAGCCGGGTTCGATGCCGTAATCCGTCTTGAGCCAGGTGCTGCCTGCCTGAGAGGGGATAAAGCCGTACTCGTTCTGCTGCTCGCGCATCAGGTCGATCATCGCCAGACCGATCGCGCGGGAGGCCGGCTGATCGGTGTCGTTTGCCATCTTGCCGGCAATATGCGCCGCCGGAAGCGAGTAGAAGTAGTTCTCATCGAACGGATAGTAGGTCGAAGGCGCGGTATAGTAGTAGCCGTTGTAGCACCAGCGGTTGGTGCCGATCAGGCTGTAGTTCGCCCAGCGGCTGAGCATGGACGGGTCGCTCCAGTCGATGAGCGTCTGCTGAGAAGTCAGCAGCAGATAGTCGCTGTAGGTGCCCTGCGTAAGAGCCGCAACCTGCACGGAGAACCGAAAGCCGGAAGCTGTCCGCTCGATCTTCAGAGAGCCGTTTTTGCCCGGAAAATACTCGATCATGCCGTTGTCTCGCGCGGCATAGGTCATCGGCGTGACGAGAATGCTGTCCACGCCGTCCACCCGCAGGAAGTACATGCCGCTCGGCAGCGTACCCGCAGTGAGCGGCTGCTGTTTCCATGAGGAAGCTGCGGTGTCGTACCAGCGAACCGTGCCGGACGTGCCCTTCATCTCAAACTGCGCGGCTGTGTGTGCGGGTGCGTCCAGTACGGCGGCAGAGTGTCCCATCTCGACCGCGCAGCCCTGACCGTCCGTGTAACGGCGGGTCGCTCGATGAACTTCGGTCAGGTCCTGTTCGGTCTCGCTGCGCGTCACGTCACCCAGTTTGGTGGTGAAGGCTGTGTAGGAATGAGTCTGCGGCGGCTTCGGCGCATCGGTTTCCCGCTGCTGGTAGGAGACCATCGGCGCAAAACGCTGCAAAATAGTCGCCAGCTGTGCGCGGGAGACCGTGCGCTGCGGAGACAGTGTGGTCGCAGTCGTGCCGGTGATCAGTCCCTCGGCGTTGGCCCACTGCATGGCGGCCTGCGCATACGGATGAATCGAAGAAGCATCCGTGTAGCCGGAGAGCACGCTTTGTGCCGTCACATCCAGCTTTTTGTATTCGGCAAAGCGGTACAGCATAACGGCGAACTGCTCGCGCGTAAGTGAGGTGCCGGGGCGAAATACCGTGTCGCTGTAACCGGTGATGATGCCGTTGGACACACCCCACTGAACCGCGGTCAGGAAGGACGCATCCTCCGCGACATCCTGAAAGGTAAGCACTGTGTCAGCCGCAGGCGCGTGCTCCATGCGGTACAGCGCCTGCACCAGACAGGCGCGGGTCGCAGGTGCATCTGCAGCAAAGGTATATTCCGAAATGCCGTCCATCAGATTGGACTGTACGGCGAATTCCATGGCCTGCTCGGCCCAGTGCGGCTTTAGATCGGAATAATCGGCGGCAGCGGTGCCGGTCAGCATCGAAAGACTGAGCATTACGGCCGCCGCGGTATAGCGATGTTTTTTCAAAAGAGTAAACCTCCGTGATTGTTTTCGCGCAGAAAATCATGCGCGTGGTTTATACACTTTCACAATTTATCATTATAACACCGCGGAAGGGCAGGCCGCAATAGCAATTCTTTGCAATATCAGCAGAGAATCACTGCAGATTCTCGATGAGTTTACGGCAGGTATCGGCGGAGAGGCTGCTGTACAGGTGATAGACGATGTCATCTTGCGTCCAGAGGAGCGTGACTGTGCCGTTTTTCTCAATCATCGTAACCGGACTGCCATGCAGAGTAAATTCGGTAACAGATGCGTTTTCCGTGTCCACAAACTTGTGTGCCTCTGAAGTATCTGTAATCCGGGTGCAGGTCAGGTCAAGAAAATCGGTAGTGCTCTCGTAGGTGACGGTATAGCCGTTGGGTGTGCTGCGCTCATCGGTTTTGTGCATGGTATCCGGCAGACCGGACAGAACCGGCGGTGTGAACGCCTTGCTGTCGGTTTCGGACGGCAGGGCCGATGAAAAACGATAGTCGGTCAGGTCGTTAAACACGCGCACGACAGTATTGATAAGCGATACGCGGTATGCCTCTACGCTCATCGCGCAGCCGAACGAAACCGCAGCGGAAAGCAGCAGAACAGCGGCCGTGCGGCGCGCAAGACGGAGGCTCCGGTTAAACGCCGCAGAGTGCTTTTGTGCACGCACCAGACGGCGCATTTCACGCCGGAATTTTCGGGAGAAACGGTGCTCGGGCAGCGCATCCGGCGTGCAGGCTTGCAGCCACAGTTCGCGCGCTTCGGCGGCCTGCGCGGACAGCATATCGTCAGTGATCTTCATTTACGGTTCCTCCATCCCGCTCAGCGCTGCGCTGAGTTTTTCCTTGGCACGCTGGATGAGCTTGCGCACGTTCGGCTCGGTCGTATCCAGAATATTCGCAATCTCCGCGTTGGAATAGCCGCAGTCGTACCGCAGGAGCAGGACCGAGCGGTAACGCGGCGGCAGGGACGCGATAGCGGCGGCCAGTGTGTCGCGCTCGGCGAGACGCTCGATCTCGGCAGCAGGCGCGGCTCCGACATATTCTTCGACAACCGGCAGGACATTGCGGCGCTGCTTTTCGCGGTACAGGTCGATCGCTTTGTGCTCGGTAATAGTGACGAGCAGCGCACGCGTTTTGTGACACCTTGGTGAAGAAATGGTATCCAGAATTTCGATGACTTTGAGAAAAGCCTGATGCACCACGTCCTCCGCATCGCTGCTGTTGCGCAGAATGCGGTTTGCGGTGTAGTACATCAGATTTTTGTATTCGCTGTAAAGAATCTCGAACTTGGACTTGTCTGCATCCGAGTCGATCATTGCCAGATAGAGAAACATTTTTACGCCTTCCTGCCTGTTATTTTAGCAGATTATAGCATATTGTGTCCGGCTGTGCAATCCAAAGAGCGGATTTGCAGGCCGGTTTTTCTCATGCCGAAAAAATTCAAAAATTTTTGCGGGAGTGTGTCACAAAACCGGAAGGACATTCGTCTATATAGTATGAGCAGGACAGGAGAGCCGAAAAGGAGGGAGTGCATGAACAATCGCAGGATATGGTTTCGATTAGGCGGCGTACTGGCTGCGGCAGCTGTCTGCACAGGCGGTGCGGCCGTTGTCTCCGATCGTGCGCAGGAAGCAAAAAATGTACAGAGGGCGTTCCTCGGCGCGATGGAAACGCAGATACAGATAGGGTGCTATCCGTCGGAGACCGGCTCACCGGCCGAGCTGACCGAGCGGGAACGCACGGAACTGCAGACGGCATACGCTTCGCGCGTGGAGCGGTATTACACCGAGGAAAATCCCTGCCGAAAACGATACATTGCACTGAACGAGGATTTTCTGACGGCTTGCGATTCTGATGTAGAATACAGCGAGTCCGGCGGCGTGGCCGACTGCCGATTTGACAGCGTGCGGCTGTATGCAGACCGAATGACGGCGGTGGTGCAGGCACAGACCGTTGTTTGGGATAAACGGATCTCCGGCAATCCGGAGCAGGGATTTTCGGTGGAGCTGCCGGTCAATCGGGATACCATCACTGCGACCATGAAGAAGGAGAACGGTGTGTGGAAACTGGACTCGATTGATTCACAGATTAGTCTGTCGGCTGCCGTATCGGCGGATGATGAGGTTTGCAGAGAACGCTATCCGACATTTGAAACGGCAAGGCAGGCGGCAGACAGTATAGATGACCAGGCATACATAAAGGAGGCGCGTTTCGCTTGAACTATTTTGGGCTGCACCGTGTGGCTGCTCCCGCATGAAAAGGATAGAGCGGCGGACTTGTTGTGGGGACAAATCCGCCACAAAACGGCAGAGAAAAGTGAAACAGTCGCAGGCTGAGCTTCTGTGACTGTTTTCTCCTGCTTGCAGAATATACAAAAATTTTTGAAAAAAGTTGTTGACATTTCCGAGAGAATATAATATACTAAACAAGCGCTGTAAAAAACGCCTCTGTAGCTCAGTCGGTAGAGCAGGGGACTGAAAATCCCCGTGTCGGTGGTTCGATTCCGCCCGGAGGCACCATTTTTTAATGAGTGCCATTGACACTCATTAAAAAATAATACCTCCGTGCTGAGGAATCGAAAGCTGGCTCTTGGAAATATGCCGGTGGCATATTTCAACCAGCGTGGCTTTTTCCGCAGAAAAAGCGATTCCGCCCGTGAGCGTTCAATTCGCAGCGTTTGCTAACTCAGCTTAGAGTGAAAAAATCGCGTCAGCGTGTAACGCCAACAATTAAATATGCGGCTGTAGCTCATCTGGTAGAGCGCCACCTTGCCAAGGTGGAGGTAGCGAGTTCGAGCCTCGTCAGCCGCTCCAAATCAAAGGACACCGATGTAATTCGGTGTTTTTTTTATCCGCAGCACACTCGCTTCCTCCACCTTCGTAAAATCAGAGGTCGGGGTCCCCGTGAAAGCCTGCGGCTTTTGCGGGGTGTGGATGCGAGTTTGAGCCTCGTCAGCCGCTCCGAGTCAAAAAGCACCGATGTATTCGGTGCTTTTTGTTTTACCCAAACCGCCAGCTGCTGTTAATTCTTTGCCGGTTTACCGCTTCACCATGATAGTGCAATAACCGCTTTGCATGAAATTCCCCTTATCAGAAAATGAAATTTATGAAAAAATACAAAATTCACGTTTGCAGCAGAGAAACAAACGCAAACTGCGAAAGAACGCTTGTGACACCCTGTCAAATATGCTATAATGAGCCTATATTTGAGGTAACACCGCACAATGAAAGCTGCGGTGCTTTGCGGAAATTTTGCGCCCTGACTTCGTTCCGGTTTCACGGTAATACAGCAAGTATTACCGCAAAACTGCGTATAGTCAGTACGCAAAATTTACTCGCAAATCACACTTGTTCAATTATGCGGTATTACCTTGTTCGCTTTACAGTTTACAGATAAGGAGCTTTCGACGTGAAAAATCGCGAGCAAATTCGCAATTTCTCCATCATTGCGCATATTGACCACGGCAAATCTACGCTGGCAGACCGTCTGCTGGAGCAGTGCAAGGCCGTTTCCGTGCGTGAAATGGAGGAGCAGTTACTCGACAATATGGAGCTTGAGCGCGAGCGCGGCATTACCATCAAGGCGCGCGCTGTCCGCATGGAATACACCGCGGACAACGGCAAGACCTACGAAATGAACCTGATCGACACCCCGGGGCATGTGGACTTCAACTATGAGGTTTCACGTTCTCTGGCGGCGTGTGAGGGTGCGCTTCTGGTCGTTGATGCGGCACAGGGTATTGAGGCGCAGACGCTCGGCAACACCTATCTTGCCATTGACGCCGGTCTGGAGGTCGTGCCGGTCATCAACAAGATCGACTTGCCGGCGGCAGACGCGCCGCGCGTCAAGAAGGAGATCGAGGATATCATCGGCATTCCGGCAGAGGACTCGCCCGAAATTTCCGCAAAAATGAATATCAACATTCACGAGGTGCTCGAGCGTATCGTAACCGATATTCCGGCACCGGAGGGCGATGCGGATGCGCCGCTGCGTGCGCTCGTGTTCGACAGCCAGTACGACCCGTACAAGGGCGTTGTCGTTTATATGCGCCTGCTTGACGGCAAGATCTGCCCGGGCATGAAGGTCAAAATGATGGCCACCGGTGCCGAATTTCAGGTGCTTGAGTGCGGCTACATGCTGCCGCTCGGTCTGTCTCCGCAGCAGGAGCTGTGTGCCGGTGAGGTAGGCTACTTTACCGCCTCTATTAAAAAGGTATCCGACACTCGTGTCGGCGATACCGTTACCGGTGTGGAAAATCCGACGCCGGAGGCGCTGCCCGGCTATCGTCCGGCACGTCCGATGGTATTCTGCGGTATTTACACCGAGGACGGCTCTAAGTACCCTGACCTGCGCGACGCACTTGAAAAGCTGCAGCTCAATGACGCAGCGCTGTCGTTTGAGCCGGAAAGCTCGGTCGCACTCGGCTTCGGCTTCCGCTGCGGCTTCCTTGGTATGCTGCACATGGAGATCATTCAGGAGCGGCTCGAACGCGAGTTCGACCTTGACCTCGTCACCACGCTGCCGAGCGTTATCTATGAGGTCAGCAAGACCGACGGCACCGTGCAGCGCTGCGATAATCCGCACGATTATCCGAGCCCGGATGTTATCGAGGAGGCTCGCGAGCCGTATGTCAAGGCGTCCATCATGACGCCGCAGGAGTTTGTCGGCAACATCATGCCGATGTGCCAGGACCGCCGCGGCATTTTTAAGGATATGCAGTATCTGGACTCCAATCTGGTTGAGCTGCACTACGAAATGCCGACCGGTGAGATCATTTATGACTTTTTCGACGCGCTCAAGGCTCGTACCAAGGGGTATGCATCGCTCGATTATGAATTTATCGACTATCGCAAGAGCGATCTTGTTAAGGTCGATATGCTGCTCAACGGCGATCAGGTGGACGCGCTGTCCTTTATCGCGCACCGTGACAAGGCCTACGGCCGTGCCCGCCGTATCTGTGAAAAGCTGAAGGAGAATATCCCGCGCCAGCTGTTCGAGGTGCCGATCCAGGCAGCCATCGGCGGCAAGGTCATCGCTCGTGAAACCGTCAAGGCGCTCCGCAAGGACGTACTGGCTAAGTGCTACGGCGGCGATATCACGCGTAAGAAGAAGCTGCTAGAAAAGCAGAAGGAAGGCAAGAAGAAGATGCGTGCGCTCGGTACGGTTCAGCTGCCGACCGAGGCTTTTATGGCTGTGCTTAAACTCGATGAGGAAAACTAACGCTGCAACAGGCGGCAAGCTGCTCGGCCTCTACCTGCACATCCCGTTCTGCGTGAAAAAGTGCGCGTACTGCGATTTTTATTCGATCACGGATGCGTCACTCAAAGCCGATTACACGGCGGCGCTGATTCGTGATATAAAGGCGTACGGCGAACGCTGTTCCGGTTACACGGTCGATACCGTGTACATCGGCGGCGGTACGCCGACCTGCCTTGGCGCAGGCTATCTCAGCGAGATTTTACAGGCGGTTGGGGCATGCTTTACAATTGCGGAAAACGCCGAAATCACGGTGGAATGCAATCCGGAGAGCACGGATCAAGCGGTGCTGGAGGCCATGCATAAGCACGGCGTCAACCGGCTCTCGTTTGGCGTGCAGGCGGCGCACGACACCGAGCTTAAACGCATCGGTCGTATCCACGACTTTGCGCAGGCACAGGCAGCCGTAGAACTCGCACGGCAGTGCGGCTTTACCAACATCAGCCTTGACTTGATGTACGGCCTGCCGGACCAGACGCAGGCGCAGTTTCTCGACTCGGTAACGCAGTGTTTGACGCTGAACCCGCAGCATTTGTCGTGCTACGGACTCAAACTGGAGCCTGCAACACCGATGGGACGTGAAAATCCGGTTCTGCCGGATGACGACACGCAGGCAGATACCTATCTTGCCATGTGCAGACTGCTCGGCAGGAACGGCTTCGAGCACTATGAAATATCAAATTTCGCAAAACCGGGTTTTCGTTCCCGGCATAATTTCAAATACTGGGATCTTTCCGACTATCTCGGACTGGGACCGGGCGCCCATTCTTTCCTGAATGGCCGCCGGTTCGCGTTTGCCCGGGATATCAGGGCTTATATCAGCGGTGAGAGCATCCCGCAGGACGAGGAGGAGGTCTCGGACTTCCGGCGGCAGGGCGAATACCTGATGGTGCGTCTGCGTACCTCGGACGGTGCGGATATGCACGATCTCGAAAACCGATACCATGTCAGTACGGCTCCTTACGAGCAGGTATTCCGCATGCTGGAAAAGCACGGTCTTGCCGCTCACGAGGGTACACGGTGGTATCTCACCGAACAGGGCTTTCTGGTTTCCAACAGTATTATCAATACCGTGGTGGAAGCCGGAGAATAATTGAGAACGACGGATTCTCAATTTTCCATTATTCATTTGTTTGTGATAAATTAACATATACGCAAAAATGGAGGAATCAACATGCGCGCAGTAATCACAGTAACAGGCAAGGACCGCACCGGTATCATCGCCAAGATTTCGAACACGCTCTATGAGCAGCAGGTCAACATCATCGACATTTCTCAGAATGTAATGGACGATGTATTTGCAATGGTCATGCTGGTAAACATTGATAAGTGCACCGTAGACTTCAACACGCTCATCGACCTGCTTGACAAGGATGGTGAGGAGCTCGGCATGAAGATTCACACCATGCATGAGGACATCTTTGACGCAATGCACAAAATCTGACAAATTGACGGAATCGAGAGCAGGTAACCGATTCTCAACTCTCAATTTTTCAGGAGGTTTAGTTAAATGTCTATGATCAACACGAAAGATATTCTGGAAACCATTAAGATGATCGAGGAGGAGCACCTCGACATTCGTACCATCACGATGGGCATTTCGCTGCGCGACCTTGCGGCGGACGACATCAATGTGCTGGCAGACAAGGTATACGACAAGGTAACGCGCCGCGCGGAAAAGCTGGTTGCCACCGGTGAGCAGATTGAGCGCGAGCTTGGTATCCCGATCATCAACAAGCGTATTTCGGTAACGCCGATCGCCATGGTCGGTGCGACCTCCTCGGCGAACAGCTATGTACCGCTGGCCAAGGCGCTTGACCGTGCCGCTGCGACCACCGGCGTTAACTTTGTCGGCGGTTTCTCGGCGCTGGTGCAGAAGGGCTTCGCCAAGGGCGATGAAATCCTGATCAACTCTATTCCGGAGGCAATGGCGGAGACCAATCTGGTCTGCTCGTCGGTCAACGTTGCGTCCACCAAGGCGGGCGTCAATCTGGATGCCATCGGTCTGATGGGCCGCATCATCAAGCAGACCGCAGAACTGACCAAGGACAACGATTCCATGGGCTGCTCCAAGCTGGTCGTTTTTGCCAACGCGGTAGACGATAACCCGTTCATGGCCGGTGCGTTCCATGGCATCGGTGAGCCGGAAACCGTTATCAACGTCGGCGTTTCCGGCCCGGGCGTTGTACAGTCCGCCATCCGCCGTGCAGGTGACTGCTCCATCGGCGAGGTAGCTGACGTGATCAAGAAAACTGCGTTCAAGATCACCCGTATGGGCCAGCTGGTTGGCGCACTGGCAAGCCAGCGCCTGGGTGTGCCGTTCGGCATCGTTGACCTGTCTCTCGCACCGACGCCGGCTATCGGTGACTCGGTTGCGCGTATTCTGGAGGAAGTTGGTCTGGAGGTCTGCGGCGGCTGCGGCACGACCGCAATCCTCGCGATGCTGAATGATGCCGTTAAGAAGGGCGGCGTTATGGCATCCTCGAGTGTCGGCGGTCTGTCCGGCGCATTCATTCCGGTTTCCGAGGACGAGGGCATGATTGCGGCGGCTCAGGCAGGCGCACTGACCCTTGAGAAGCTCGAAGCAATGACTGCGGTATGCTCGGTTGGTATCGACATGGTTGCTGTCCCGGGTGACACCACCGCTGAGGTTATTTCCGGCCTGATCGCGGACGAGATCGCAATCGGCGTTGTCAACACCAAGACCACTGCTGTCCGTGTTATCCCGGCCATCGGCAAGGGAGTCGGTGATATGGTCGAGTTCGGCGGCCTGCTTGGCTCGGCTCCGATCATGCCGATCAAGACCGGTTCTCCTGCGAAGTTCATTAACCGTGGAGGTCGTATTCCGGCTCCGATTCAGAGTCTCAAGAACTAACTGCATAAAGCGCATAAAAAACAGCTCAGCAATGTCTGAGCTGTTTTTATGCTATGCCGGTGAGACGAAAAGACGCCCGCTCAAAAATGAGCGGGCGTGAGACTGTCGAAAAACTTCGTTTTTCGAGCAGCCTCTCGCTCGAAACCACGCTTTCGAGCGAATACTGAAGAAAAACCGCGCCCTGCGGGCACATTTTTTCTTCCCTTGTATAAAAAGTCAGGCGCTATCCTTGCGCGCCTTCTCGGTCGCGCTGCGCGTACACGCCCCGACTTTTTATGAATTTGCTCCGCAAATTCTATTTTATGCGTGCTGCTGCACGAAGCGTAAAAATTAAAATAATACTTTTTTGACAGACTGACGCCCGCTCAAAAATGAGCGGGCGTTTATGGTTTTTACCGATTCTCGTTGCCTTTCTGGCACATGGTAGTGAAAATCACGCCTGCACCGGAGACAACCCCTACGGTTATCCACAGTTTGGATGAGCCGCCGGACAGGTGCTCCTTGAAGCTGTCAGCCGTTGGAATATCGTTCTCTGCAATATCTGTAGCCGAAGCCTCGTTATCCCAGGTTTCACCGGCCGGAATCGGTCCATCAGGAATGTCGATAATGATCGGCTCGTAGGAAACCTCCGGAACATCGGAATCTGGACGGTTTACAGATAAATCGGTCTCGTTGTTTGAGATCTCTGAAACGAAAGCAGCGTCCGTCTCCGGAGAATCTTCTGCTGCAAAAGCGCTGATGCCGAGCATATTCAGACTCAGGCTGGCGGTGGTCAGCAGAACAAGAAAACGCTTGCCTTTTCTCTTCATGAGCTCTCCCTCACTTTCGCATGAAATCAGAAGTATAAATCAATGCCGCTTCTTATTATCGAACATAGTTTATCAGACAGCAGATACAGAAAGAGGGTATATTTTGCGAAATGACAGCATTTTCCTAAAAATATTTTATACAAGGCACTAAAGCGGACAACGGACACGGAAAAAGCCGTTCTGAGGCATAGAACGGCTTTGGAGAAGTTATTCCCACTGCTCCCAAACATCGGGCTGGTAGCCGACAGTTGCCTGACGGCCGTTGCGGACAATTGGCGTTTTCATCAGCGTGCCGTCCTCGAGCAGCTTTTCCTTCTTATCCTCGTCGTAGGCGAGGTAGGCAAGCGACGCATAACTCTTGCTTTTCTGGTCGAGCAGGTTGTCCAGTCCGCCGACAGCCTTCAGCACGCTGTCCAGTTCACCCTTGGACATGCCCTTTTGCGCAAGGTCGATCATCTGGAATTTAATGCCGCGCTCCTTGAACCATCGCTGCGCCTTTTTGGTGTCAAAACACTTGTTTTTGCCGAAAATCTGAATATTCATGCCGTAATCTCCTTTGCTCTGCTGTTTGCATTATAGCAGAACTGGGAGAGGAAAACAAGGGCAATACCGCATAATTGAACAAGAGCGATTTGCGCAAAGCGCCGCGACAGCGCGACCGGAGCCTGCGCAAGGAGCCGCAGCTTTAATTGTGCGGTGTTGCCCAAATCCTATTGCGGTCGGCGCAGGTGCAAAACGCCGCAGGTGCGTGTGAACGGATACAGCAGCACGCAGACAAGTGCGGCGCATCGGCCAATCTCACACAGGAGGAGAGGCACTGCGAAGAATACCTCGCCGTGTCGGGCAAAATTGCCGACGGCAGCCAGTCCGGCGGCAGTGAACGCCGGATAGGGGAGCAGGGCAGCAGTGTTTGCTCCAAGCAGCAGCACTGTGCGCAGCAGCAGGAGTGCGAGCAATGCACCACCTGCGCTGAGTCCGCGCGACACGCTTGCGGACAGCTTGGCCTCCGGCAGAGATAACGCCAGTACGACCGATACCGGCAGCAGGGAGTACAGAATATGCCGGAATTGCGGCAGCAATGCCGTTGTCGGTGCGGAAAAGTTTGCGGGCGTAAGCTGCGTGAGTGTCAGCACACCGGAGAGCAGGAGTACCGCACCGGCAAGCCACGCGATCGGCAGTGCCCACATGGCACAGCGGTTGAGCCCCATTGAGGCCGTGAGCAGGATGCAGACTGTCAGCAACACAACTGTGCTGCCGCATGAGCGTCCGGTGAACACGGTCTTCTGCAGGAAAATGCTCATGCGGGCGATGGATGCAAGCAGCGGAAACAGCGAGGTCAGGGCGAGCACCCATTGTGCAGGAGCCGAATGCCGAACACGGTCGGACAGCCTTGCCGCTCCGATACCGGCCAGTGCACAGACCGTACACGCGAGTGCAGCGGCGTACACGCTCTGCCCGTCGGCGGGAAGATACAGTAATTCACTCATCGGCAGCAGGGCAAACAGCGCCGTACACCACCGCGGAAACAGCCGCTCACGCATAGGCACCACCGCCAATCTCACCGTCTAAAAAGCAGTTCAGCCGTTCGTTTTTGAACACTGCCGTGCCTGCCGGTGCCGTCTGCCCGAACGCATCCACGCGCAAGGCCGGAAGAATGGCCGTGCCGTCTGCGTGCAGCACATCGGTGACGCGGTACAGCGGCATATCCGGCAGAACGCCGTCCTGCGCGGAGCGGTCAAGCAGCTCGCTGAGCGCGTACACCTCGTTGTCGTTCTCCAGCAGCTCGGCAGCAGAGCTGTCCCGCACGACGGCTGCCCGCAGGCTGAGCCGCACATCGTTTTCACGGCAAAGATAGTCCGCCAGCGGAAGAATGCTCTCGGAAACCGCATCCTCGCTTAAAAGCAGCACCTGTGCATGGCTCAAATACAGGTCTCCCGGCAGGATACTGCGCAGATTGCGCAGCGCGTCCGTCACATCGGTTCCGGTAGCGGACAGGTAAGCCGGAGCGGCGGTGTCATCCGGCGAGTCCTGCCGCACAACCTCGGCGGTCAGGCAGTATACACCGTTTTTGCAGTCGAGCGCAAGTGCGGATACCGGCGAAACCTCTCTCGCACAGCCGCACAGCAACAGCAGCAGCGGCAGGAATCTGAGCAGCTTCACGGGCGTTCCTCCTTCGACGGGCGTTTGACGGCAAAGCGGTCGCAGCGCATGAAAAACCATGGATAGCGAAGCCAGGTGTCCTCGTGCTCGGCGGAGATGCGCGGCACCAGATTGAGCAGGTACGGTACCGAGCACGAGTGCATGCGGCACAGTGCTGCGAGTGTTAATCCGAGTGCAAGACCAATGCCGTACAGTCCCCAGGAGGCTGCAGCAGCGAGCAGCACGAAGCGAAGCCACAGGGCAGCGGTCTGCAGTTTGGGTACCATCAGACCGGTGACACCCGCGATAGCGACTACGATAACGGTCGGTGCGGCGGCAAATCGCGCGGAAACTGCCGCGTCACCGAGCACCAGACCGCCGACAATGCTCATCGTCTGTCCCATGGCACCGGGCGTTCGCGCTCCGGCTTCCTTGAGTGCCTCGAGCACGAACAGCATGAGCAAAATCTCCCAACCGATGGGAAGGGGAACGCCGCGCTGTGCGGCGGAGACGGCAAACAGCAGCCGCGCGGGCACGAGTTCACGGTGATAAAGCATGAGCGCGGCATAGACCGCCGGAAACGTGATCGTGAATACAAATCCGATGACACGCAGGATGCGCGAAAGATTCGCCTGCAGAAAGCTGATATAGTAGTCATCGTTGGACTGAAAGCACTCCTGAAACAGAAACGGCGCTGTGAGCGCTACCGGACTGCCGTCCACGACAAGGACACACCGACCCTCCAGCATACGGGAAGCGGCAACGTCCGGTCGTTCGGTCGTGCCGAGTGTCGGAAACGGCGACCAGCGGTGGTCGCGTATGCGCTCGGCAAGATAGTTGGAGTCGAGCACGCTGTCGATATCGAGCGCGGTCAGACGTGTTTCCAGACGCTCAACCAGACTGTTTTCACACAGTCCGGCGATATAGCACAGGCACACGTTGGTGTTCGTGCGGCTGCCGACGCGCATAAACCGGAATTTCAGCCGAGGGTCGTTCACGCGGCGGCGGATGAGCGCCAGATTGGGCATAAAGCACTCGGTGAAGCCCTCCCGCGGGCCGGAAAGCACGCGCTCGTTTTCCGGCTCGGCGGTGCTGCGCTTGTCGAAGCCCTTGGTGTTCACAAGCACCGGACGTGAATCGCCGTCGGTCAGCACAATGGCATCGCCGTAGAGAAAGGCGGCAAATACCTTGTTCATATCGGTTTCCACGCGGCATTCGTCGGCTTGGAGCACGGTGGCGGCGAGCACATCGGCGGAAAGCCGCGCCTGCTCACAGCGCAGGATAGGCCGCACAAGGCTCTGGTTGATGGCAAGGGAATTTACCATGCCGTCAAAGAAAAACAGCGCGCAGCGCAGTCCGTTTTGACCGATGGCACGCCGGATGATAAGTGTATCGTCGTTCCGGAACAGCTCCTGCATCATGCGGATGTTTCGTTCCAGATCGGCGGTAAATGTGATCGTTTCCATAGTTTCACCCCCAAGTTAGGGTGCACACTATGATAAAAATTATTCAGAAAGTTATCTTGCAGGGCGGGATGAGGTCATCCCGCCCTGCGGTCAAGCGGTTAATTCGGCCGAAAGAACCTCGCCAAATAATCGGATTCCTTTCAGCGCTTCTGTCATCGTATTGCCCGACGAACCTACCTCCACCAGAAACGCGCTGTGCGTTGCATGCTGATTAAACCGCTGGGTCCGCAGATTAAGCGGACGCATGAGCGTCGGATAGGTGCGGTTGAGCCGGTACTGCAGCGATGCTGCACGATTCAGGTTCTCCTGCCAGTCCGGGTGATACAGGCCGCCGTCATCTGTGCCGACTACAAGCATAAGCTGTGCGGTTTCCTCGCCGTTTATCGTGCAGGAGGTCTTGTAGGCACGGCCGTCATCGGTCAGGATCGAGTCGCGGTGCACATCAATGACGGTTGTGATGGATGGATATTTTTCCAGCGTGTCCTCAACCACGGCAAGTGAGCGGTCATACGCACCGGTGTACACGGGCGAATCGAAAATTTCGCGGATATGTACGGCCTCAATGCCGTTGTTCTCGAGCACCTTCTGCAGCTCGTCACCGACGCGCACTACATTATAATTGGTATCGGTCGTGCGCTCGGTCTCGGTCGGTGTATACGGAAAAGCGGCATCCGGCGTGTAGCTTTCGCTGCTGTGTGTGTGATAGATAAGCACCTGCGGCCCATCTCCATCAGCGGAAAAATGCTCGTCTGCGGCGAGACAGTCTGCCGCATCCACGTCATACGAGGTCTCGTTGTTGATGGAGACCGTGGCAGCTTTGTCAGCGGCCGACAGCACTGGATTGTCGTTCTCGGTGTCGGACGAGGGCACATAGGTGCTCTCTGCAAGCGGATTTTCCGCCTGCTCATCCCGCGCTGCGGCAGCCGTGCGCGGCGTGTACACCTCGGCGGTATCCTCCGGCGAAACGCCGAACTCGAGCGCCATTGCGCGGGTGACAAAGCCGCTGTTGCGAGCCAGACCGGTCAGTGCTTTTTGTGCGATCGGCTCGCCGCCTGCCCGGGAAAAAATCAGCAGCGACAGCGCCAGACAGAGGGTGATGGCGGCAGGCAGGCGGATGCCGCCTCTCGATCGGAATTTCTGATGTTTACGCCGCTTCATTGCGCCATCCTCCTTGCTGTTTCATGCTATCTATCATACGCCGTACAGCGTGCGAGTATGCCCGAAACCTGTCACGAGAGGTACAGGTCGATATCGGCAACGCTGAGGTGCGGATGCAGCGCCATGTTGACCGCATAGCCGATCATGCGGGAGATGTCAGCGACCTCGCGGTCAATGTCGCGTGTGGTGATCATCACCGGCTGAGAAAGGTCGTCCAGCGCTTCACAATCAGGCTGCCCAAGCTGACTGCTGATCTCATGTGCGAGCGTTGCGCCGTCCACCACGGTCGGCACACCGACGGCGATAACCGGCACGCCGAGTGTTTCCTCGTTGAGCGCTGCGCGGGCGTTTCCCACGCCGGCCCCCGGTGTAATGCCGGTATCTGCCAGCTGGACCGTACGCAGCAGCCGCGACAGCCGACCGGCGGCAAGCGCATCCACGGCGATGACAGCGGCAGGGCGCACACGGTCGAGCACACCGCAGATGACCTCGCCGGTCTCGACGCCGGTCTGTCCGAGCACACCCGGAGCCAGTGCGGAAACGGGCCGCCAGTCCGCGAAAATAGCGGGCGACTGCGCGACCAGATGCCGCGTAGCAATGACATGATCGGCGGTCTGCGGACCAATGGCATCAGGGGTTATCATACGGTTGCCCAGTCCGGCAATGAGCACCGGACCGTCATTCGGACGCGGCAGCAGCTCGCGCAACAGTGTGCTGAGCGCCTTGCAGGCACGCGGAAACGCGTCCTCCTCACGGCGGATGAGTGCATCCAGCTCAAGTGTGAGATAGCGTCCCTGCGGCTTGCCGATCTCGCGGGCGGCATCCTCTGAGAGAATGCGTACTTCGTGTATGGCGAAGCCCTCAAGCATGCGGTCGGACTGCCGGACATGCGGCAGGGCAGCGGCTGACTTATGGTTTTCAATCGCCTCAACGGCCAGATCGGTGCGGAAAGCCATGCACAATCCCTCCTTATAAGGATAGTTTTTTTCGAGGAAAAGTTTTTTATGCAGAAAATGAAAAAAACACTTGCTTTTTTTGCGAGAAGATGATAGAATAATATCACTGTTGAATAGAAAACGAAGGAGGTGTTTTCAGAATGCCCAATATTAAGTCTGCAAAGAAGCGCGTTAAGGTTAACTCCGTAAAGGCGCTGAACAACCAGATGGCTAAGAGCGAGCTCAAGACCACTCTGAAGAAGTTTGATGCTGCGATTGCTGGCGGCGATAAGGCTGAAGCAACTGCTGCTTACACGACCGCTGTCAAGGCTGTCGATCAGGCGGCTGCCAAGCACCTCCTGCACAAGAACAATGCGTCCAACAAGAAGAGCAAGATGACTACCAAGCTCAACGGCATGGCGTAAGTTCTGGTATAGAACATTGAAACCGCAAGTTTAACTTGCGGTTTTTCTTTTTGCATCATTTAGATATTTATCGAAATGTATTGACAAATGCAGAAGCTGTGGTATACTGAAAACAATTAGATGGCCATCTAATTAACAGGATAGCGAGAAGGACGGTGAATGGAATGGACATTACCATTCTGATTTGCGCGATTGCGCTGATTTTAGCGGCAATACTGGTAATCTGGCAGGCAAAAGCGCTTGCAAGGTGCGATTTAATTTGTAAATCCTGCGGCACAAAGCAGAATCTGCCGTGGAAGCGGCTGGTTTTCCGCACGCATGTGGGAAATGACTGGCAGCTGGATTGTCCGGTCTGCGGGCGCAAAACGTGGTTTACCGCACGAAAGAGAGGACAGTAATGGGGTTTCAACAGAGCTTTAAGGCACTCAGCGATCCGGTGCGGCGCGAAATTCTGTCGCTGCTGCGGCGCGGACCGATGGCGGCGGGCGATATTGCGGCGCACTTCGAGGTGTCGGGCGCAACCATTTCGCATCACCTGTCCGTCCTGCGGGATGCGGGTCTGGTGCTGGATGACAAGCAGGGCAAGTACATTTATTATGAGTTGAATATGTCGGTCGTGGATGAGATTCTCGAATGGATCAGCGCCTTGAAAGGAGATGGCAGGAATGAAAAAAATCAGTAGACTGCAGGTGACGGCGTGGGTGCTGTCGCTGCTGCCGGCGGCAATGACAGCGGTGTTTTACAGCAGGCTGCCCGCGGAAATTCCTATGCAGTGGGATCTTGCCGGCCATATGAATTACGAAACCAGATGGCATTTGTGGATCGTGGCCGGGATGGCACCGCTGTTTGCGGTTCTGTTTTACTTTCTGCCGCGGTTTGACCCGAAAAGCAAGAACTACGACAAATTTTCCGATGCCTATATCGGGTTTCAGATCATGATCGACCTGTTCCTGACCGCAATGTGCGGCATCTGCATTGCGGAAGCACTGCGTCCGGGTACGGTCGATGTGCCGACAGTCGTATGTCTGCTCGTCAGCCTGCTGGTGATGTGCCTCGGCAACATTATGCCGAAGTTTCGCATGAACTGGTACTGCGGACTCAAAACGCCGTGGACGCTGTCGAGCGAAACTGTCTGGGCGAAAACGCATCGTGCTGCAGGCCGCATGATGTTTGCGGCGGGTATTATTGGTGCGGCAGGTTCGTTCGTTCCGAACGAGATTGCAAAGTTTGTGCTGGTGCTTGCGCCAACGGCGGCGGCAACGATTATCCCGACTGTGCTGAGCTGGCGATGGTACCGCGCAGAACAGCAGTGATAGACGAAAAATGGACTTTGAAAGCGCGGTTTGCTGGAAAATCGCGCTTTTCTTGTATAAAAAGGTTAAAATTACAGAATGGTTACAACAAATTTAGTCATATTTTAACTTGTCAAGTGGGGAACGGTGTGCTATAATTTTGAAGCAAGTTTACATAGGTGGGGAATATACCCTATCTATCATAACCACTGGGCAAGGAGAATATTATGAAAAGAACGCGAAAGCTGGTAACCGTCGCGGTGCTGGCGGTTGTGGTGGTCGTAAGCGCGATCACGGCAGCCTATGCACTGAGCGCGAACACCACGGAGACGTATGCGTATCTTCCTGAACACTCGGTTTACTTTTATGATACAGCAGGAGAATACGCGTGGGCTTCCCGCGAGGTTGATACGCTTGCCGTTGCAGGCGTAATCAAGGGCAGCGGAACCCATCTGTTTTATCCGGGGAACGCCATTACCCGAGCGGACTTCATCGTTATGCTCGACCGCGCCTATGGCATGAGTGAAGCGCTCGACAACGGTCAGGTCAATTCAAACGGCTCATTTGTCGATGTGCCGAGCAGCGCCTATTACAGCAAGGCGGTTATCGCGGCGAAAGCCTTCGGCATAGCGGCGGGCACCAAGACCGGTGCGTTTCAGCCGCAGCAGAGCATGACCCGTCAGGACGCAATGGTGTTCCTCAAACGCACGATTGACCGCACGGCGCTCAAACTGGGAACCGGTTCGGTGAGCAGCTTCTCGGATGCGAGCAGGATTTCCAATTACGCGAAGCCTTCGGTCAGCGTACTGGTCGGTGCTAAGGTGATCGGCGGCTCGAAAGGGAAAATCAATCCGCTTTCCAAGGTAACGCGTGCGGAGATGGCGGTGATGCTCTATCGGGCAACGCATTTGACTGTGCAGGGCAGCGGCGCGGTGTATCAGGGCCGCGGCGATCTGGTCAATCTGTGTATCGGCACGCAGAATTACTGCGATGTTGTGATCGAGAACTATGATCCTTCGGTTACGTATACCGGTCTGATGGAGTATACGGATTTCCGACGAGTCGGCGGCGTTAGCTATGTTTCGCTGAGCGGCAAACGCGCAATCGACCGCACGGTAACGTACACGAACGGCGTGTTCATCTTTGCAGACGGTGAGGGTACAGTGAGCATCCCGGCGGCTGCAGATTGCGTAGCTATCGACGTCAGCCAGCCGTACCATCAGCTGAATGCGCCGACAAGCACCGGCAGTACCTACCGATATTGCTATCCCTCCATCGAGGACGGTGCGGTTACTGCGATTTATTATTCCAAGGTATAACGCAACCACCCTGCGAAAGCAGGGTGGTTTGAGGCTGTCGAAAAACTCCGTTTTTCGAGCAGCCTCTCGATTGAAACCACGCTTTCAATCGAATCTTGACGAAAAGCCGCGCCCCACGGGCACAATTTTTCGTCCCTTGTATAATTCCCGAGGTACACGCCCCCGGGAATTATGAATTTGCTGTGCAAATTCTATTTTATGCGTGCTGCCGCACGAAAGGTAAAAACGATAGATTGACTTTATCGACAGACTGAAACCACCCTGCTTTCACAGGGTGGTTTTTCGTTGTTAAATTCGTGGGCAGAAACTGGAGAAACGTTACGTTCATTCTCCATTTCAATTAAAAAGACACCTCCGCTATGCAGAGGTGTCTTTTTTATACATTTGGAGATGAATGGATTTTTGGAGAGAATTGCAGGATTTGAGAATTAAAATTACTCAGAAACCAGCGGGGTGGACAGGTAACGGTCGCCGGTATCAGGCAGCAGAGCTACGATAACCTTGCCGGCGTTCTCCGGACGCTTGGACAGCTCAACAGCAGCCCACAGAGCAGCACCGGAGGAAATACCTACGAACAGACCCTCGCTGTGAGCGAACTGGCGAGAGGTTTCAAATGCGTCCTCGTTTGCTACACGAATAACTTCGTCGTAAACCTTGGTGTCGAGTACATCCGGAACGAAGCCGGCGCCGATACCCTGAATCTTATGCGGGCCGCCCTTGCCGGTGGACAGTACCGGGGAGGTATCCGGCTCAACAGCTACTACCTTGACATTCGGGTCCTGATCCTTCAGGTACTTGCCGGTGCCGGTTACGGTGCCGCCGGTGCCTACGCCTGCAACGAAGATGTCAACCTTGTGACCGGACTGCTCCCAGATCTCGGGACCGGTGGTTGCGTAGTGTGCAGCCGGGTTTGCCGGGTTTACGAACTGACCGGGGATGAAGCTGTTCGGGGTCTCCTTAGCCAGCTCGTTTGCCTTTGCAATCGCACCGGACATGCCCTTCGTGCCTTCGGTCAGAACCAGCTCAGCGCCGTATGCCTTCAGCATGTTGCGGCGTTCAACGCTCATGGTTTCCGGCATGGTGAGGATGATGCGGTAGCCGCGGGAAGCTGCAACTGCTGCCAGACCGATACCGGTGTTGCCGGAGGTCGGCTCGATAATGGTTGCGCCCGGCTTGAGCGCACCGGACTTCTCAGCCTCGTTGATCATGGCGTTTGCGATACGATCCTTAACGGAACCGGCCGGATTAAAGTACTCCAGCTTTGCGAGAACCTGTGCATTAGCGCCAGCTTTAGCTGCAAACTTTTCAGCCGCGTACAGCGGGGTGTTGCCGATCAGGTCGGAGAAGCTCTTTTTAATATCAGACATGGGATAAACCGCCTTTCAAAATTAAGAAAAATTAGAATGTGATGTTAGTAAGGAATGATGGGAAAACTCAGTCGATGCAACATCGACACATTCGCCGGATCGTCATTGAGAGCACGCTCCTAAATTCACTTTATTCATATGTGTTTTGTATGAATTAAATATACAACCGAAACTCCTGTTTGTCAATAGGGATTTTGAAAAAAGTCAAAAAAACTTCCGCACCCGGAAAATGGTGCGGAAGCTCACGATTTAATGATTGAGATCCCAGTCGATGGGGTCGATGCCGTGCGCTTCGAGAAACGCATTGCATTTGGAGAAGTGCTTGCAGCCGAAAAAGCCATTGTACGCCGACAGAGGAGAGGGATGCACGCTTTCGAGCACAAGGTGCTGCGGTGCGGTGATGAGTTTCTTTTTGCTGCGGGCATTGCCGCCCCAGAGCAGAAAGACGATCGGCTGCTCATGCTCGTTCAGCTTTTCGATTATATGGTCGGTGAAGGTCGTCCAGCCGAGGTTTTTATGGCTGTTCGCCTGCCCGCGGCGCACGGTCAGAGTCGTGTTCAGCATGAGCACACCGCGCTCCGCCCACTTGGTGAGTGTGCCGTCCTTGGGAGGCGCAATGCCAAGATCACTCTGCAGCTCCTTGAAGATGTTCTGCAGGCTCGGAGGCGGCTGAACACCCGGCTGAACCGAAAAGCAAAGTCCGTGCGCCTGTCCGGGACCGTGATATGGGTCCTGCCCGAGGATAACGGCCTTGACCTTGGAATACGGCGTGTACCGCAGAGCGTTAAAGATGTTCTCTGCCGCCGGATAGATGGTCTGCTCGGCGTATTCCTTTTTCAGCCAGTAGCGAATGCGCTTGTAATAATCCTGCTCAAACTCACCGGCAAGGATCTCGTCCCAATCATTGCCAAGATGTACCATGCGATCACTCCAAAATTGTTTTCATACCTTTAGTATAGCATAGGGAAGGGGGTGTGTCAAAATTGAGAATGGATAGGGAGCGTCCTATCGCGCAGACAGTTCGTCCTATCCGGGCTGCACCGGTCGCAGGCACAGGTTTTCCGGTGTGCCCGAACTGCGAAGGTGGTTCGCCATTTCCGGGCGAGTATTCCGCCGCTGCGGCGGTGAGGAACGTGCGGCGTCCGCCGCGGGGACAAAAAGGAAGGGACACCCATGGTTTCCCTTCCTCTTTGAACTCCTACCTTTCCTTTGTTTGATAGTACGGCGGTAATGGTAGAGAAGAGACCGCTCCGAAAAGGAGTACGGCAGTCGGGTTACCGTTCCGTAGGGGCGCGCATTGCGCGTCCATTCCTCTACCTATTCGCAGCGCCAGATACCGTACTGCTACACAGGCGGCTTACTCCACGCAGGCGCGGCATACCCGTGCCGCGCAAATTTTTTGCCTGTGCAGATTATCCAAATCCTACGGATATAGGCGATATGCACCCGTAATCGTGTTGCGCGGCACTGTTATGCCGCGCCTGCGTAGACCCAAATTGGATGTAGCAGTACGGTATCCGACACTACGAATAGGCGGATACAACGCGGAACGAAAAATCCTCTGCCGTACTCTTTTTTTCGCAGCGGTCTCCTCTCTACCGTTACCGCCGTGCCCTCTAAGGGAAAAGGGGAGATTCACAAGAGGGTGGAAAACCGCAGTTTTTCAAAAGCAGTTTCCCTTCAATTATACGAAAAGTTCAAAGGTAGAACAAAAGTATAGCATTTCCCCTTTAAAATGCTTACAGTCTGTAATTTTGAAATCAGAAGTTTCAATAATGCAGTGTAAAGGATCTACGAAAAGCACCGTTTCAGGCCGTTTCAAAATTATAGTAGCCGAAATCTCTGGTGTCATTTGTGGTGTCAAAATCCAGGTGGCAGCAGCAGCTAACATGAAATGACACTATTTTAACGAAATTGATGTCATTTTTTAGATGATCTCGTCCGTATATCTAAGATGGGGATGGGCGAGTTTGCATTAAAATAAAGATTTAAGGCTCTAGTCTCCCTGTGTAAAAATTGATTAAATTTCCAAAATATGCAAAAACTGTTTGATAAAATCCACTGCATCTTTTAACAAGGGCCACAGCTTTGGTGCGTTGACGGATATCGAGCAAATTTGTGAAACCTTTGATAGCATATCAGAGAATCGTGATTTTTTCTTGTCCGTTTTACTTTCATGTGCCAATTCTCTTAAATCGACTTCTACTTTAGATAGTAGTTCCAGAACCTCTTTTTCCTTAACTACGTTGCTACGTTTTGCCGAATTAAATCCATATTGCACTTTTTCAAAAAGCGCCTCTAACTCATCGTTTTCGCCTTCAAAATATCCATCAAATTCACCGGCAACGACTTTTTCTTTTATTTGATTTACATCTTGCTGAATAGACTGCGGATTTAATGTCGAATCGGATTCTGTATAAAATAAAATATTATTTTGGTTTGCCATTGATATTCCTTCATTATTTTGAATATTTCCAACATTCCCGTTGATAACTATTCCCATATTAGATTCCTCCGTGATTATCCCTTCACGATACCATAATAATCTTCTCAATTCATCACAAGTTGTTGAATCGCTATAATCTTTCAATATTTTGGTGATTTCCCCGCTTTCTTTTTCATGATCAATTAGAATTTGAATAAATAGTATCACCAAGGGTAACTGTTTATCATCGTTCTCATCTAATTCTAAAAATGCACTTGCTATTGGATATAACATTTCCCCTAATGGATAATGTGCACTACAAATGCCTCTTAATATACCCATTTGCACAACTTGAGGGTAAATCAGAAAGTCTTCAAGAATATTTATAATATGATCCACATTTTCTTGAATATAATTTTCATCTTTAAATAATCCTGTATAGTACCATGCTAGACTTTTAGATGGTAATTTTTTTGCATCATATGGATTGATTTCAATTACTTTTACATTGACTTTTTCTAAAGTAGAAAAGGCCCATAAAGCATATCTTTGAATGCTGGTATCTTGCAACAAAGAATTCATCACGTTAGCGTTGATCAAATTCGAATAATCTCTCTTTTTTTGTCGATTATAATTACAGCCAAAAACTTTGGTTAACCACATTTTAGACAGAAAATCTTCCCCATCAACAATATGATTGATTTCTTGAGCGTTAAGCATATTTGAATTTGAAGAAAACAAGGTAGAGCATAAAGTATATGTTTGCTGTGATATTTTTGTATCTGGACATTTTTTATATAACTCGTGAAGCATATCCGAGTTATAAGATCTTGACACAATCGCCAATATCCAACTAATATTTTCTGCATCTTTTTCGAATCCAGATTTCAAGTTATGAATGCAACGATTTACCAATGCACGATTTTGTTTGTAAACAATGAGGTGATATGCCCATTTCCTGATTTTATAATCATCGTTCTGAACAACATCATATAGTACTGCACATAAATCTTTTGAACAGACATTATTCATACGTTGACCATATTCTAACTTAGTAATAAGATTCTGTAATGCAATTTTTATCAGTTGATTGTTGTTAGATACCAGATTTTTTCGTATTGAATCATATTCGGCCTTAGTGATATAAAATCCTCGCATTCCTAGCATAATGACCTCCATCATCATATCTAAAAATACGACACCCCGATCTTCAATTTTATGGAATTTATATCATAGCTCAATGATATACCATAAAAACTTAGATTAGGGTGCCACAGATATAATAATTATGGTGATATGAATCAAGGATTTATTTCTTTCTCACGTTTTTTGAAATCTAAATATCTTTCATAGTAATGAGTGGCTACTGCACTCTTCATATCAAAAGACTCAGTTTTATTGAAATAAATCCTTGTTTCTTTTTCATTAATAACAGTTTTTAAAACTTTTATCATGCCGATGCAACCCTGTTCTTTAACGATTAATGGAATTTGGAAACCTATTGGATAAATGCGTTTTTCACTCTTTATTGTATAGAATAGGTTTTCTTGCTCTTCAAGTATTTTATTTTCATTAGCGACAACCATAAACCAATTAAACTCAATAATCATACCCATGTAGCAAATCTCCTTTGAAATATCTTTTGATGTTAGAAATTATGTTAAAATTCTGTATTCTGCTTTTTCTAATAAAAGGATATCTTAGATTGCCTTTTTTGTCAAGGTGAATCATGTGTGACAAAAATATTATGTAGAAAGAATAAGTTTATGAACAACCGAACAATCCACCGAACCGCCCTGTCCGGGCGGTTATTTTTATGCCCTGAGATCGTCACTCACCATGCCCGCCCGCCGCCGGGATCTGTGCAGGCCATCAACCAACCATCAAAAGGAGGACAGCTTATGTACTATCACACCTGCCCCTACTGCGGGGCGAATTTGGACCCGGACGAACGCTGTGACTGCTTCTCCCGCATCCGTGGGAAATCCCCAAAGTGGAACAGCATGGACGGCGTGCGGGCGCGGGGGCGCAAGAGGTCCGGCCGTGTCCGCACTTAAACTCGGCAGTCTCTTTGACGGCATCGGCGTGTTCCCTCTCGCCGCGTCCCGCTGTGGCATTGTCCCCGTGTGGGCCAGCGAGATCGCCAGAGCGCCGGTATCCATCACCAAGCGGCATTTCCCTGAAATGCTGCATCTGGGCGATATTACGCAGATAGACGGCGGCAAAATACCGCCCGTGGATGTGGTCACGTTCGGCTCGCCGTGCCAAAATCTGTCGCAGATCGGCAACCGTACCGGTCTGGCAGGCAGTAAATCCGGCCTGTTCTATCAGGCCATGCGTATTATTGAGGAAATGAGGAATGCAACAGATAACCGGTATCCAGCTTTCGCTGTCTGGGAGAACGTCGCGGGAGCTTTTGTGTCAAATGACCGGCTGGATTTTGCAGCCGTGCTCCACGCATTCACAGGTACCGAGATTCCAATGCCTGATAGTGGTATCTGGGCGCACGCCGGAATGGTGCGAGGGGGACGGGCTGATACCGCTTGGCGGCTCATGGACGCCCAGTATTGGGGAGAACCCGCTCTTTCGCAGCGTAGGCGGCGGGTGTTCGTCGTGGCGGATTTTGCAGGAGAACGTGCCGCAGAAGTATTATTTAAGCCCCGCAGTATGCTCCCGTATCCTGCGCCTTGCGGCGAAAGCAGGCTGCCCGCCGCCCGCGGAGATCGAATACCTGCTGCTCAAGCAGGGCGGCAGGTACCCGTCGTGCGTCCCTTCCAGCTCCGGCGGATGCGGTCAATGGCAAAGCAGGGCGATCAAAAAGGTTTCCGCACGTGTTTCGGCAGAAACGGCGAACCCTTCCCAACTTTGCTTGCCAGTGTAGGTCAGCCCTTCGCATTCTGGTATGAGGGAAAAGAGCAGGACGGTTTTATCCGTGACCTTACGCCCTTGGAATGTGAACGGCTCATGGGCCTGCCCGAGGGCTGGACGGCATACGGCTGCAAGGATGAACCCATCAGCAACCATGCCCGCTGCTTTGCGCTCGGCAACGCGATCGCCCTGCCCTGCGCGGAGTATATCATGGCGGGTATCGCAGAAGTAATGACAGAATAAACCATAACAGCAGTTTGGAGGTAACATTATGAATTTACTGTTTGTAGTCCCGGACAAGGAAAAAGACCTTGGCAATCTGGAATTTGGCGGGCCGGAACAGGCCAGCCGTGAAGATAAAAAGCGTGTCGGGCGGCAGGAAGTTGTTGTCCAGCGGCGGTACAAGCTGTTTTCGGATGTACAGCGTGCGGACGATATCGAAGTCGTGATCCCGGCGCAGGCGGGCGAAAAACATTTTGACTATATGGAGCCGGTGCAGCTTGTCAACCCGTGGGTGACGGCGGAAGGTTACGCGATCAACGGGAATGGTTATATAGATTTTATTATCCACGCGGATGATATCATCAAGGCGTAAGGAAGAAAGGACGGGTATTGTTTATGGCAAGATTCGGAAATGGATTTACAGGGAGACATGTCCCTACGCTGGGTGAGCTGCGCTTTTCTTCCATGCGCCGTGAGGTCTATGTGCAGAATGAGGACGGTACGCGGTCGGATGTGGTAAAAGAACGTACCTACGATCTGAAAAGCAAAACGCAGGGCCGCATGATCCAGGTGAGTATCCCGGCCAGCGTCCCGGTCCGGGACTATCCGTATAATGCGGTGGTAGACCTCGTGGGCGCGAAATTCGGCGCTGTGGCGCACGCGACGTTCGGCGACAACGCAGATGTAGACTGGTATATCAAGGCGGAGGATATCGTATTGGTCAAGCCCGAACCGGCTTCTGCGCCGAACAGCGGGCAGCCCGCCCAGCCGCGCAAGGACAACCCGCCGGAGAAGAAAGCGTAAGTGATATGAAGCTTTTCCGGTATCGCGGCAAGCGTATCCGTCCGGCAGATAGGGATTTGGTGTTCCGGTCTGCCTGTTGTGTGGTGCTTCCGGTGTTCCTTGCGGCTTTCGCTTTACTCAACTTGAAAACCATCCTGCAAACAGACTGGCGCAGGCTGTTCATGCTGGGCGTCGGCGGCTTTGGTTGGCATATGCCGTATCTGCTGCTCAGTAGTATTGTGTCGGCGGCGGTTGCTGGGACAGTGCTTGTCCTGCTGTACCGTCTATTCCCGGATGTCGTGCGGCAGCTCATGCACCGTCAAAAGCTGGCGCGCATGGTGCTCGAAAATCAGTGGTACGAGCAGGCCGAACGGACAAAGCAGGACGGCTTTTTCAAGGATTTACCCAGTCCGGATACAAAAACGAAGATAGCCCGTTTTCCACGGATGTATTACCGCATGGAAAACGGGCTTTTGCATTTTCAAGTGGAAATCACGATGGGGAAATATCAGGAACCGCTGCTTCATCTGGAAACCAAGCTGGAAAGCGGCCTGTACTGCGAGCTGGTCAGCCGCGAGCTGCGGGACGGGTATGTGGAATATACCCTGCTTTATGACATGGTGGCAAACCGTATCCCGATTGCCGAAGCGAAAGCCGAGGGCGGGCGTCTACGGCTGATGAAGAACGTCTGGTGGGAGTATGACACGCTCCCGCACATGCTGATCGCAGGCGGTACGGGCGGCGGCAAGACGTATTTCATCCTGACGATCATCCAGGCGCTTTTACAGACCGATGCTGTGCTGCATATTTTAGACCCGAAAAATGCTGATCTGGCAGACCTGTCTACTGTGATGCCGGAGGTGTATTACCGCAAGGAGGATATTGCTGCCGGTGTCAGCCGGTTTTGCGACAGGATGATGCAGCGAAGCGAAAGCATGAAATCCATGCAGGGCTATAAGACCGGCGAGAACTACGCCTATCTCAGCTTGGAACCGCACTTTTTGATATTCGACGAATACGTCGCGTTCATGGAAATGCTGAACACGCGCGAACGTGAGGACGTATTAAACAAGCTCAAGCAGATTGTCATGCTGGGACGGCAGGTGGGATTCTTCCTGATCCTCGCCTGCCAGCGCCCGGATGCAAAGTATCTCGGTGACGGTATCCGTGACCAGTTTAACTTCCGTGTCGCGCTGGGGCGTATGTCCGAGCTGGGATACAGCATGATGTTCGGTGAAGTGAAGAAAGAGTTTTTCTTCAAGAACGTCAAGGGGTGCGGCTATGCAGATACCGGTAAGGGTGTCATTACCGAGTTTTATACGCCGGTCGTACCCAAAGGGTATGACTTCCTAAGGGAGATCGGCACACTGGCGGCTGGACTAAAGCAAGTGTGTTCAGATAGGGATATAATGGAGGATTTGCAGTGAATGACAAAGTAGAACGCTTCGTTACAACAAAGGATAGGGACGAAAATATTACGGGAATGGTGCTGTTTCCATACAATGAGGACAAGATAGCAACATGGTTTCATGTAAACGAGCTGGATGAATTGCAGTTCGTAGGAGGTTCGGCATCTGATCTCACCGTACCGGAATTTAATCAGGTCATGCGGGAAGCAGACGGACGGATGCAGAAGGTCGAAAGCAGTATTGACGCTGCTGTGCGTTTCCTTGAAGCGAAGATGCGGGATAATCCGGAGCAGAAAAAAGTTTCCGAAATGGTCTGGCTGGGGTTTGAGGATGCGGCAGTGTGGGAGTTCTGTATGCAGGACAGTTACCGTCCAGCGGATGAGCATGTCGAACTTTCCTTTTCCGGCATACTCCTGCAAGTGACATACCATGTATAGCATTTCTGTCTGCACGCCCCGCCCTGCCGCGCGCGGTGTGCAGCGCGAAAGCCGCCAGCGCGGCAAGGGCGGATGGCGGGCGCGGCGAAGCCGCGCCCGCGTGCCTGAACCCCCTGTATCTAACAGGGGGGTACAAATCGCCAATGGCCAGCCGCTTTACAAAGTAGAAACCCTGATGCCGTCTGGATTTTGGGCTTTTAAGGGTTATGTCAAAAACGGGCGTCAATGTCACATGACGCAGAAAGGAGACCATCTCATGGAAAACAACGAATGGATTTGGCATTTCCGTGAAGAACGGGAACGCAACGGTATTTCGCGCAAGGCGGTTGCCGCTGTTGCAGGTATTTCGCGTGAATACCTGTGCCGTCTGGAAACCGGAAAGCTGCCGGTGACAGACAAGACAAGGAAAAGGCTCGCCGCGGCGCTCAAGACCCTGTACCCAGACCCGCTTAACCTGATGATCGACTATGTGCGGGTGCGCTTCCCTACGATGGACGCAAGGCATATTATTGAAGATGTGCTGCGGCTCAAAATGAACTATATGGCGCAGGAAGATCACGGGCTTTATTCCTATTCCAGTATGTATGTGCTGGGCGATATTGCGGTCATGACTTCACCGATGGAGGAAAAAGGTGTGCTGCTTGAGCTTAAAGGCAAGGGCTGCCGCCAATTTGAAGCCTATCTGGATGGACAGAAAAGAAGCTGGATTGAATTGTTCCGGATGTTTCTCGATGAAAAAGCGGTTTTCAAGCGGATAGACCTTGCAATCAATGATCGGGCGGGGATTTTGGATATCCCCTATCTGTGTGATAAATGCGACCGCGGGGAATGTATCTCGGTATTCCGCAGTTTCAAGGCGTACCGCACGGGCGGGCTTGCACATCTGCGGGAGGAAAACAAGGAAAGCATGGGTGCGACGCTGTATATCGGCTCGATGCAGTCTGACTTGTATTTCTGCATTTACGAAAAGGCATATGAACAGCTTGTGAAAAAAGGAATCCCCGTTGAAGATGCGGAAGTCAAAAACCGGTTTGAAATCCGGCTCAAAAACGACCGTGCTTTCTATGCGGTTTATGATCTGGTGTCTAACGAAAGCCCCGAAGATACTGCATTCGGCATCATCAACCGGTATGTCCGGTTCGTGGATAGGGATAGCCGTAAGCCGCCCGAAGATTGGCCGCTGAATCATATGTGGTCGGTGTTTATTGGGGAACATCGTGACCGGCTCAAACTGACGACTGACCCTGAGCCGTACAGCCTTGAAAAAACGCTGAACTGGCTGTCCCATCAGGTCGCGCCGTCGTGGAAGATGCTGCTGGAGTTAGACCGCAAATGCGGGACAAATATCATGGAAGAAATGCTTGCGGCAACCGAGCTGGCAGATAAGCACCGCAAGATCATTGAACAGCAGCTTCAGGAAATCGGGGATGTTGTAATTACAGAATAAAATGCAAGCAAAAGTTTAATTACAAGCGGAATGGAGGAATATTAGCCTATGAATTTCGGCGTCAACCTTTACAACTGGTTTCTTACGAACGCCCAGTCTCTTGTGCTTATGGCGATCGTGGTGATTGGTATTTATCTCGGCTTTAAGCGCGAGTTTTCCAAGCTCATTGGTTTTCTGGTCGTGTCGCTGATCGCGGTCGGCCTTGTATTCAATGCGGCAGGCGTGAAAGACGTTCTGCTCACGCTGTTCAATCAGATCATCGGCGCATAAGGAATGGGGTGTGGATGTGCGCTATCGTCAAAACCGTATCAAGATGCTGCGCAGGGCGCGTGGTATCACAGTAAAACGACTTGCGGTACTGGTAGGCGTATCACAGAGTATGCTTACAAACTATGAAAATGGAAGCAGTATACCGAGAGATCAGGAAGTATGGGACAGGCTCGCAGTGTATTTCGGTGTGTCTGTCCCTTATCTCATGGGCTTTTGAGTTTGATGTAACGGCTGGTTTCAATGTGAGACCGGCCGTTTTTATGCCTGCATGGTGGAGGTGAGAATGGATTATGGAAGAAATGCGGGTATATGTAGCGAACCTCGGCAAATACAACGAGGGCGAGCTTGTCGGCGACTGGTTTGAACCGCCCATAGACTATGACGAAATGGCGGAGCGCATCGGCCTGAACGAATTTTACGAGGAATACGCCATCCACGACTACGAGCTGCCCTTTGAGATAGACGAGTACACGCCTATTGAGGAAGTCAACCGCCTGTGTGAAATGGTGGAGGATTTGCCGGAGTATATCCAGGATAATTTACGTGAACTGCAAGGCTATTTCAGCAGTATTGAGGATTTGTGCGACCATCAGGACGACATTATCTATTACCCCGGCTGCGAAGATATGGCGGATGTAGCGCGTCAAATGGTGGAGGAAGGTTATATCTCCGTACCAGACCACCTGATATACTACTTTGACTATGAAGCGTATGGGCGCGACTTATCTATGGAGGGTACGTTTGTTGAAACGCGGAATGGTGTGTTTGAGATCGCAGTTTAACCGTTTTCTCTTTCGCCCGCCGCTGTGAGAATGGTGTGGGGGTGTGTCCGGCTGTGGGTAACTGCATGGCAGTTATCCATAACCGGGCGCAGGGGGCGAGGAAAGAC
>NZ_JAQEHY010000001.1:0-176781 GCF_027665985.1 Butyricicoccus sp. AM78-15b2TA | reverse complement strand
CGTGGGCCTCGTTCCTCGCCCCCTTACCCATATATTTTTGGAAAACAGGAGTTAGAACAAATGAATCATACTAAAGATGCCCGCCGTATCGGCCTTGTCGATGTGGACGGGCACAACGGTTTCCCGAACCTTGCGTTGATGCGGATTTCTGCATGGCACAAGGCACTGGGTGATATGGTCGAGTGGTGGGACGGGATGCTGCCCTATGACCGCATCTATATGAGCAAGGTGTTTACCTTTTCACCGGATAACGATACGGTCATGCAGTCGGATGAGATCATCAGGGGCGGTACCGGGTACAGGGATTACGGCAGCCTGCCGGAGGAAATAGAAGCCATGCCGCCGGACTACTCGATTTACCCGCGTTACCCGTATGCTGTCGGTTTCCTTACGCGCGGCTGTATCCGTTCCTGCCCGTGGTGTATCGTCCCGCGCAAAGAGGGCGGCATCCGCCCTGCCGCGACATGGCAGGAGATCAAGCGTCCGGACAGCCGGACGATCATTTTTTTGGACAATAATGTGCTGGCGCACGAGCACGGTTTGCAACAGATAGAGGAAATGGGCCATGCGGATGTGAAAGTGGATTTCAACCAAGGGTTAGACACCCGGCTTATTACACCGGAGATCGCCGCAATGCTCGCTAAGCTGCATTGGGTGAAGTATGTGCGGCTGTCCTGTGATACGTCTGATATGCTGCCTGTGATCGCGCAGGCCGTCGCCTATCTGCGGGAAGCCGGTATCGGTACACACCGCCTGTGGTCGTATATGCTGGTGCAGGATGTAGAGGAAGCGTATCACCGCGCGCTTGTCTTGAAAGCATTAGGCATCCAGCCATTCGCACAGCCGTACCGGGACTATGACGGCGGGTGTGAGCCGACAGCAGAACAAAAGCGGTTTGCCCGCTGGGTAAACCGCAAAGAAATATTCTATACCTGCGGCTGGCATGAGTACCGCAGACGGAAATAGAAAGAGGTGCAATGATGTGAAGAAAATACGAAGTTACAGCAGTATCTGGTCTGTTGAGAAAGTCATATACGCGATCAATGATATGCGCCTGCCGTTCCCCATCACCTTTTCGCAAATGGCTTGGTTTGTCGCCTGCGAGTTTGCGGTGCTGGCGCTGGGCGGACTGCCGCCGCTCTCCATGATAGACGGTGCGCTGCTCAAGTATTTCGGTATCCCCGTCGGCGTCACATGGTTTATGAGCCAAAAAACGTGGGACGGCAAGAAGCCGTTCAGCTTTGTCAAGTCGTATACGGCCTACCTGCTGCGCCCTAAACAGACCTTTGCAGGCAAGGCAGTAAAATTCCGCAAGGAGAAAACAGGACAGCCCATTACGGCGGTTAGGAGCGTGATAATAGATGCAGTATCCGATTAAATATATCGAAAACAACCTTGTCTGGAACCATGACGGGGAATGCTTCGCATACTATGAGCTTATCCCATACAACTACTCGTTTTTAAGTGTGGAACAGAAAGAAGCGGTACACGATGCGTTCCGTCAGCTTATCGCCCAGAACAGGGACGGCAAGATACACGCCCTGCAGATCAGCACGGAATCCAGCATCCGTGCGGCGCAGGAGCGTTCCAAGGCGTATGCTTCCGGCAACCTGCGGGAAGCGGCGCTGCGCCGCATAGACGGACAGACGGAAGCCCTTGTCTCCATGATCGGGGAAAATCAGGTGGACTACCGGTTCTATATCGGCTTCAAGCTGCTGCTGAACGAGCAGGACAGCGGGAATATCGGCCGTCAGGCGGCAAATATCTTTTCCGGTTTCCTGCGGGATGTGAACCATACCCTGATGGGTGATTTCGCATCCATGCCGAATGATGAAATACTGCGCTATCAGAAGATGGAAAAGCTGCTGGAAAGCAAGATTTCGCGCCGGTTTAAGGTGCGGCGGTTGGATAAGGATGATTTCGGCTATCTGCTGGAACACCTGTACGGGAAAAGCGGCACCGCGTATGAGGACTATGAATTTCATTTGCCCAAAAAGAAATTAAAGGGTGAAACGCTTGTCAAGCGGTACGACCTGATCAAGCCCACGCGCTGCCTGATGGAAGAATACGGGCGGTACCTGCGCATATCGCATGATGACTGTGAGGCGTATACTGCTTATTTCACGATCTCGGATGTGGTCGGGGAGCTGGATTTCCCGTCGTCCGAGATTTTCTATTATCAGCAGCAGCAATTCACGTTCCCCGTCGATACCAGCATGAATGTTGAGATCATCACCAACAAGAAAGCCCTGTCCACTGTCCGCAATAAGAAAAAGGAATTAAAGGATTTGGACAACCATGCGTGGGAAAGCGGGGACGAGACCAGCACATCAATTGCGGAAGCACTGGACAGTGTGAATGAGCTGGAAACCGAACTGGGGCAAAGCAAGGAAGCCATGTACAAGCTGTCCTATGTGGTGCGCGTCACCGCGCCGGACGAGGAAGAACTCAAGCGGCGGTGCAATGCGGTACGGGATTTCTACGACGATATGAACGTCAAGCTGGTGCGCCCGGTGGGTGATATGATCGGCCTGCACCATGAGTTTATCCCGGCAAGTAAGCGGTATATGAACGACTATATCCAGTATGTTACGAGTGATTTCCTTGCGGGTCTCGGTTTCGGCGCGGCGCAGATGCTCGGGGAAAAGGACGGTATCTATCTTGCCTATGGCGTGGACACCGGCCGGAATGTGTATTTGCAGCCCGCGTTGGCCAGCCAGGGCGTGAAAGGCTCGGTCACAAACGCGCTGTCTGCGGCGTTCCTCGGCTCGCTCGGCGGCGGCAAGAGCTTTGCCAATAACCTGCTGGTGTATTACGCGGTGCTGTACGGCGCGCGGGCGCTGATCGTAGACCCGAAAGCGGAGCGCGGGAACTGGAAGCGTGATTTCCCTGAGATCGCGGACGAGATCAATATTGTCAACCTGACCTCGGACGAGCGCAACCGTGGGATGCTGGACCCCTATGTCATCATGCGCCGCCCCAAGGACGCGGAAAGTCTTGCGATAGATATTCTCACGTTTTTAACCGGCATTTCCTCGCGGGATGGCAACCACTTCCCCATCCTGCGGCGGGCGGTGCGCACGGTCACGAACAGCAAACGGCGCGGCCTGTTCTGTGTCATTGAGGAATTACGCAAAGAGGGTTCACCGCTTGCGGTGAGTATCGCAGACCATATTGAGAGCTTCACGGACTACGACTTTGCGCACCTGCTGTTTTCGGATGGGAACATCAAAAAGTCCATCAGCCTTGAAAAGCAGCTCAATATCATACAGGTGGCCGATCTGGTGCTGCCGGACAAGGGTACTTCGTTTGAGGAATTTACGACGATGGAGCTTTTGTCTGTCGCCATGCTCATTGTTATCAGCACCTTTGCGCTGGATTTCATCCATACGGACAGGAGCGTGTTCAAGATCGTGGATTTGGATGAAGCATGGTCGTTCCTGAACGTGGCGCAGGGCAAGACGCTGGCAAACAAGCTGGTACGTGCAGGCCGCGCCATGAATGCAGCGGTGTATTTCGTCACGCAGAACGCGGCAGACCTCGCGGACGAAAGTCTGAAAAACAATATCGGTCTGAAATTCGCGTTCCGCAGTACGGACATTGTGGAGATCAAAAAGACGCTGGAATTTTTCGGCCTTGACCCTGAGGACGAGGGTAACCAGAAGCGGCTGCGGAACCTCGAAAACGGACAATGTCTGATGCAGGACTTATACGGGCATGTGGGCGTCGTGCAGTTCCATCCGGTGTTTGCGGATTTCCTGCATGGGTTTGACACAAAGCCGCCGATGAAAGCCGGGGTGGCAGTATGACGTACGGGAGATATAATTTCAGACAGATAAAGCGTACAGCGGTTGCCTTGCTGATGATAACGGCAATCGCTGTTTTGCTGTTTACTGCTTTTTGCCCGTCTGCGGGCGCGGTGGGGCTGGTGGATGATAGTGTGGATGCGGCGCACGAGTACAGCCGCTACCCGCTGGAAAATTACCAGCTTGACTTCTACGTTGACAACGGGTGGGATTGGCTGCCGTGGAACTGGATAGACGGCATCGGCAAGCAGGTCATGTACGGCCTGTACTGCATCACCAACTTTATCTGGACGATCAACCTGTATCTTTCCAACGCATCCGGCTATCTGGTGCAGGAAGCATACGGGCTGGATTTTATTTCAGATGCGGCGGACGAGATCGGCCGGAACATTCAGTCTATCGCAGGCATTTCGCCCAGCGGACTTTCTTCGGATGGGTTTTATGCGGGATTCCTCCTGCTGATTATCCTGATTGTTGGCGCGTATGTGGCTTATGTTGGTCTGATAAAAAGGGAAACCACAAAGGCCGTACGCGCGGTGATGAACATGGTGATGATCTTCGTGCTGTCCGGTGCGCTGATCGCCTATGCGCCGGACTGTGTGAAGCGCCTGAACGAGTTTTCCGAGGACGTCAGCACAGCGAGCCTTTCGGTTGGGACAAAGATCGTCCTGCCGGACGCGGAGAACAGCGGCGCGGACAGTGTGGATTTGATACGGGACAGCCTGTTTTCCATCCAGGTAAAGCAGCCGTGGCTGCTTCTGCAATTCGGCGATACGGACACGGACGCGGTAGGCGAAGAACGCATTGATAACATCCTATCCGCGAGCCCCAGTGAAAACAATGGCGAGGATCGGGAAAACGCAGTCAAGGCCGAGATCGAGGACAACGGGAATACAAACCTCACGGTTACGAAAACGGTGAACCGGCTCGGCACAGTGTTTTTCCTGTTCCTGTTTAATATCGGCATTTCGGTGTTCGTGTTCCTGCTTACCGGCATGATGATCTTCTCGCAGGTGCTTTTCATCATCTATGCGATGTTCCTGCCGGTGTCGTTTGTGCTCAGCATGGCGCCGACGTTCGAGGGCAGCAGCAGGCGCGCGGTAATCAAGCTGTTCAATACGATCCTGGCGCGGGCGGGTATTACGCTTGTCATCACGGTGGCTTTCAGCATTTCCACGATGCTGTACCGCATTGCAAGCGGCTATCCGTTTTTTATCATTGCGTTTTTGCAGGTGGTCGTGTTCGCGGGGATCTATTTCAAGCTGGGCGACCTGCTCAGCATATTCTCCCTCCATGACGACGGTGCCCGCGGCATGGGCAGGTATATCATGCACCGCCCGCGGATGTTCCTGCACCATCAGCTTCACAGGCTCAACCGTACCATGCGCGCGGCGACGGCCAGCAGACCGAATGATGGCGGCAGTGCGCAGAACAGCCGTTCCAGCAGCGCATCAGGGGGAGCATACCGGTACCGCAGTAACCGGCCGAACGGTGGAAGCAGCGGGGCATCACAGCCGGGTGCTGTACACAGTTTACCGGAAACATCTGCAAAGGAGATTACGTCTGGTGGGGTATCCCATACAGAGGGCTATGCGGATAAAGCCGTTTCGGCTGATGCAGAGAACCGCAGACCGGATGCCCCTGCGGTTTATCTGCTTGGCGCAGCGCGGCAAGTATCCGGACAGTCCGAAACGGATATGCCGCGGCAGGCAGCAGATTCGGATAGTGCAGCGCCGGACAGTGCGCACAGGGCGACAGAAAGCAATGCGCGCCCGATGGCAGTCCCGGTTTCTCACAACTATGATATTTCGGATAGGAAAAATATGAAACAGGCGGAGCAGTCGTCCATACACGCAAGGCCGGCCGTAGCAGCTCCAGCGGCAAAGCCGGTGCAGGAGGAAGGGCAGCGGACAGCGGCAAAACAGCCTGCCCCGCCACAGCAGGAGCGCCCTGTCAGCCCGGTACACAGTACAGAGACACAGCCGCATGAGCGTCCGGCAGCGGTGGCAGCGCCGAAACTCGTATCATCTACAGGTAATGCGTCAAGCAATCCAGCGCCGCACAAGCGTCCGCTGGCAGCACAGCCGGTAAGTACAGTCCAACAGGCCGCGCCGCAGACAGAAGCGGCAAAGCAGCCCGTCCATGTCGGGATCCGGAGGACGGATGCAGTAAACCGTCCGGCTGTGCGGCAGGACGCAGAGGGCAAGCCTGTTATGCCTATGCAGGAAAACCATGCCGCGCGGGAACAGGACAAACCGGCGGTTTCGCGGCCTGCGGTGAAGGGTTCGGTTGTATCAAAGCGGGCTTCCGCAAAAGGGAAGGCGGGAAAGGCACAGCGGAAAAATGCTTCCTCTCCGAAAAACAGGGGGGATAGCAATACCAGCCGTACAGACAGCACGAAGGACGGGGGCGGCGGCAGATGAAACTGAAATATCTTGCGCTGCCCCTTGCAGGGCTGTTTGCCGCCTTTTTCTGCCTGCTCCTGTTGGTTGCCCTCCTGTTTGCATCAGACGAGGACGGCGGCAGGGGCGGCATTTACTATGGCGGCGCAAACCTGTCTGCCGAGGTGCTGGCGCACAGGCCGATGGTGGAGCGGTACGCGGCGCAGTACGGCATTTCCGAGTACGTCGATGTCCTGCTTGCGATCATGCAGGTGGAATCCGGCGGTACGCTGGAGGACGTGATGCAGTCGTCAGAATCTATGGGCCTGCCGCCAAATTCTCTGGATACAGAAAGCTCAATCCGGCAGGGCTGTGAGTATTTCTCGGAGCTGCTTGCCAAGGCGGACCGGCTCGGCTGCGATCTGGACAGCGTGATACAGGCGTACAACTACGGCGGCGGGTTTCTGGATTATGTAGCGTCGCACGGCGGCAAGTACAGCTTCGAACTGGCGCAGGCGTTTGCAGAGGAAAAGTCCGGCGGGGTGCGTGTTACCTACAAGAATGAAATATCCATCGCGGAAAACGGCGGCTGGCGCTACAACTACGGCAATATGTTCTATGTCCGGCTGGTATCGGAGTATTTGTATGCCGCACAGTTTGATAACGAGACCGTAAATGCGATCATGAATGAAGCACTGAAATACCAGGGCTGGGAATATGTCTACGGCGGTGCGTCCCCGACAACATCCTTTGACTGCTCCGGCCTGACGCAATGGTGTTATGGCGTGGCGGGTATCACGCTGCCGCGCACCGCACAGGCGCAGTATGACGTGACCCGGCACATCCCGTTCGGGGACGCCCAGCCCGGCGATCTGGTGTTCTTTCAGGGGACGTATAACTGCGGCGATTATATCACGCACGTTGGGATTTATGTGGGCGATAACCGGATGTACCACGCAGGAAACCCGATCGGGTTTGCAGATTTGACCAGCGCCTATTGGCAGGCGCATCTGGTCTGTGCCGGACGGGTAGGACAATGAATGACGAAAGGCAGGAAAATGATATGTTCCAGAATAGAAACAAAAGTCAGGAGAAACAGAAAAAACCGCGTGTCCTCAGCATTGGGACGCGGCGGCCGGTGGTGATCGCGCTGTGGGCGCTGCTTATCTGCGCGTTTGCTTTCGCGGTGTATAAGGATTTTACAGCGGTGGATACGCATACCGTCCATGAAACGACGGTAGTGCAGGAGGAAGTCACGGACACGAATGCAATAGAGAGCTTTGTGACCAATTTCGCCAAGGTGTATTACTCATGGGAACAGTCTGCGGCTTCAATAGAGCAGCGCACGGAAAATCTGAAATATTATCTCACGGACGAGCTGCTGACCCTGAACGTGGACACGGTGCGCAGTGATGTGCCGGTATCTTCTAAAGTGGAAGATGTGCAGATTTGGTCTGTGGAAGAAATTGGGGATAAAGTGTATAAAATTGTCTATTCTGTGTCGCAAAATGTCATAAACGGGGAGGAAAGCAGTGTTATAACGTCTGTTTATGAGGTTTCCGTGTATGTGGACGATGCGGGCGATATGGTCATCATCCAGAGCCCTACAATCACGGGCAAGCCCCAAAAGTCCGGCTACGTTCCTGAAACTGCCGAGCCGGACGGTACGGTATCCGCGGAAGAAACTACGGAGATCACAGAGTTTTTGACCACGTTTTTCACGCTGTACCCAACGGCGACGGAACAGGAGCTTTCTTATTATGTCAGCGGTGGTGCGCTGCCGGTGATTGGGAACGACAGCTATGTGTTTGCGGGGCTGGTGAATCCGGTCTTTACCAAGAACGGCGATGCTGTGACGGCGAATGTGGCGGTGCAGTATCTTGACCAGCGGACGGGTATGACGCAGGTGTCGCAGTTTACGTTGCATCTGCGGCAGGTTGAGGGGAATTGGAAAATCAGTTGTTAATATTAGAAAAACCATCCGTCCAATGGGCGGATGGTTTCCTTTTTATCAGTCATAGCTGATTTTACCGTTCTTATCACAGGTTATAGACATAGTGAGTTTTTTCCCGCCTGCATAATTGAAAGTGCAGTAGCCGGATACTTTGTTCCCCGACCGCGACGAATCGCCGGAATAACCATACGAGGAGGAAGCGGACCAGCTATCGGCCGTTGCCTTAGAAGTTACAGTATCATACTGAAATGTTCCATTCAAATAGAACGTGCCGATATAGGTGTTTCCATGATAAGCATCAGCTTTAGATGTTGCGGTTTTCTGATAAATGGCTCTGGTTGCTGCTTCGGGAACATACTCAGTTAGCGTTACTTTCAGGTAATAGCCGTCTCCACAATCAATAATTGTGGTGTTGGAAACATCAGCAGCAAAGGCTGGAATTGTAAAACATACAAGCATAAGAACTGCTAAAACTATGGAACAAATACGCTTTTTCAAAATGAAGCCTCCTAATTTTCTAACATTTCATCAGAAATAAGTTGCCCGTCGCTTTCTGTGTTAGAACGAGTAAAATAGAAATCTCCGCGTATAACTTGCTGTGCATGTATGTAATATGCAGCCAGCAATAGTAACAATACGATTAAAATGCCTATTACGAGAGTAATGACAAATCGATGCTTGCGCTTGCTAACAGCAATTTCAGTCTCGTCAACGCTTTCCAGCAGTTGTTCTGCAATCTGCTCAGGATTACCAACTTTTGCACATAGTTCGTTGTATGACAATTCCGAATAAGCCGATAATTCCTGTTTCAATCCGTTCAATAACTTGGAGCGTGTTGCTTTAGAACAGATTAGTTTGCGGGAAACTGCACGTACATATTGACGCACAATCTTATCCTCCATCATGCGTTGCCACCTCCGGTGTTTTGATGAATTTGCTGTATCGCTTTAGACATTTCAGCATAAACGGCCTCTATCTGTCGCAAATACGATATCCCATCGGAAGTGATTTCGTAATACTGGCGGACACGGTTATCGTCTGAAATCGCTTTTTGGCCTTCGCACACATACCCTTGAGATAACAGGCGTTGGATTACAGGATAGAGCAGAGAAATAGTATATCTGCCATCACTGCGTTTAGATATCTCTCGCATCATCTCATAGACATACATTGGTTGCTCAGATAGCAACAAAAGCACGAGCAAGGGATTCAATGCGCGTTTGAAGTAATCTGCAAAGGAGTGGCCAGTATCCTTGGTAGATTTGCTTTCCTTTTTCATGGCGCCACCAAACATGTTTGTTGAAATTATACTATCACATCATTTCAGTTTCGTCAATATTTAGTATTGCTTAATAATTTGCATTTATATATAATTGGATTATCAAATTACATCATATAAAACAGTTTTTTACAAAGGGGTGATAGAAGAATATACTTTAGGAAGATTTACTATCTAATCGAGAAAGAAGGGTGAAGTATGTATAGTAAATGTAAAAGAATGGTTGGTTTATTACTGATCTGTGTCCTTGCATTGGGAGTTTCAGCCGCTGCGTTTGAAACGCAGATAGAGCCTCGTGATAATTGGCATGATTATACCGGTGAGCTTCCGGCGGATACTGGTGATGTGGAAGTTTCAACAGTTAAAAAGGCATATACAAACAACTATTTTGCTGTGTCTTGCAAATCATCGCGATCCGGATTAGGTTCTGTAAATGTTTGGACTGAAACCGGTTGGGGGGTAAATGCTTCATCTCCCAATCACCCCATTACCGCAAATGGAATAATTAATAATGTGAATTATACTAACAAACCGTCTATTCAAACTGAAGTCACACTGAATATTGATAATAATAGCGTTACCTCTACCACTTATCCAATTGAGGGTAGGTGGTCTCCATACTAAGCGTATTGCTATTATGAATTTAAGTTAAACGTATTGTATAACATATTATATGAAGATACCTTGGGGAGTGCTTATATGGCGACTTCCCAAGGTTATTTATGAGGTTAATATGAGTTGCTTAAGAATAGATATCAAAAGGTTATATAATTCAATTACTGTAAGGATAGTTTTGGGTGTGCTGTTTTTTTTAGCAATTGTAGATCCCTTATATTCTCGTTTTTTAACGCTTGATTCTATGTTTGCTTCATACTATGGAATCAACGCTTACCAGTATTGGCTTTTCAACTTTCCCGGTGGCATTGGATTTAAAGTTTATCATGCACTGTTTTTACTTCTTCCTGTATTATCGACTGGTTTTATTCTATTTTATGATCAGAAAACCTCTTTCAAAATATATAACATTGTTAAACAAGGTAGAGCAATATATTTGACTTCCAAGGTTATATCTGTGTTTCTTGTTACAATGGTAAACTCAATTGTCTCTTTTTCTATAAATATTTTAATAACATTTTCCATATTTCCACAAAATTCGATCATGACAGATGTCTATCGGATGTTTATTCCTATTGAACATTCTGCAGCAAATTTTTTTTACGAAATTTCACCTGTTTTATCAGCAGTTTTTTTCGCATTTTTAAATTCCCTGGCACTGTCTGTATTGGCGGCTTTAACTGTTATTATACATATGATATTTAGATTTCCAAACATATATGTGGCTTTTTTCGTTCCCTCTATTTTATGCCTATTAATAACTTATGGAAGTGACTTTTTACTACCTAAACGTTTTGTCTTACGAAATTTTTTGCAGCCGTTGAATTCGTGTTACGAAGGAGCTGCGCAGCTTAAGGACATACTATTGGTTTTAAGTGGATATTTTATTCTCGAAATATTATTATTTACGATTGCTTATAGAAGAAATAGGGATATAATATGATTCTATTTAGTCACAAAAGTAAATATTTTATTTGGGTGGGATTCCTTTACTTTATATTCCCGTTATTATGTATTTCTTTTTTTGCTGATACGCAAGATTTGTGGTTCAAAAACATTTTCTCAGACAAAACATTTGTTATGCTTATTATGCCTGCATTTGTGCTTGGTGCTGTCATAATAGATTCTTCTATCAGTCCAGTTATTATGGTACGTACAAAAAATAAGTTACATTCATTTACTTTGTTGCGTGATCAGCAGTATTGGTTTGCAATAATTTATACCATTATTTGGATGCTTTCTATCATTTTCATTACTCAGATTATTTTCGGAAAAATTTATGCAATATCCTTTTGGGGGTTAATTAGAGAATTTGCAAGATGTATTTGTGGATTTATTATATTTATAAATATATCTTTAATTATAAAAGTAAAATGCAAGAAAAAATATATGGCAGCATCATATATTGTAGTCTATATTTTTTTTACTGCAGAAATTTTTTCGATTGTTCCACTATTAAATAAGTTTTTCCCAATTAATATATATTTGATCTTTAGCTGGTTATTTAGAGATACTATAATAAGTTATTTAGTTATCGCCGGCTGGATAAGTGTTACATATTATCTTGGAAGAAAATCGTCCAAAAATATGGATGTCCTTTAAATGATAATAGTGTTGGAAAGAGGATATTATGCTTATTAAATTACAAGATGCTACAAAAATACTTGATCACAGATTTGTAATTAATAATATAAATTTTGAGTTTAAAAGTGGAAATATTTATGGGATTGTTGGACAAAATGGTAGTGGAAAGACAATGCTTCTACGAGCTATAGCAGGGCTAATCTGTTTAAATCGTGGTACTATTACTGTAGATGGCAAAGTTTTGAATAAAGATATATCTTTCCCGCCTGATATAGGAATCATTATTGAAAAGCCTGAACTATTACCATATCTTAGCGGGTTAGAGAATTTAAAATTACTTGCAGAGATAAGAAACATAATATCTTATGATGATATTAAGCATTATATGGATAAATTCGGATTAAATTTCAACTCCAAGCAGATTGTAAAAAAATATTCTTTGGGAATGAAACAAAAATTAGGAATTATTCAAGCAATTATGGAGGATCCTTCCTTACTTCTTCTTGACGAACCATTCAATGCGCTTGATGCAGAGTCGGTAGATATTTTGCGAAGTATATTACTTCAATACAAAGAACAGGGAAAATTAATCATTTTAACTTCCCATCATCAAGAAGATATAATGTCAGTCTGTAATCAAGTTATCCATTTACAGGATGGATGCATATTAAACTGATAGCAAAAATATCATAAAGATAATGCCGCTTCAAGATGAGGCGGCATCATTTCTGTTATAAGTGGTTATAATGTATTCTACTAATTCCGGCGTTAGTCCGCATATATCGGCTATTTGATAAAGAGTATAGCCGCATTGAGCATAGTCCTGAATCTCAGTTGCTGGATGCAACAGCAGCGCCATAAAACGGTTCGCTTCTGTTTCCAGCTTGTTTACAGAATAGAGCGTGTTTGCTCTCAGAAATGGTGTATTGCTTTTCGGGTGTAAGATTGCATGTCCTAATTCGTGCGCGCATACTTGCCGCTGTCGCTCTTTTGAAAGGTCTTGATTGATATGTATGAACTTGATTCTGTGTGTGCGGCTGTAATATCCTCTGATACTTCCAAGGGGTTCGTGGAGAACTCGAATACCGAGTTTTGCAGCGATTGTGAACGGGTCTCTGGTATCACATTTTCGGCATAACATATCGACCTTATGCTTTATTGACAATATGCAGCACCTCTATTTCATTTCCGGTACTTTTTTGGAGTAAACTTTTGCTTGGCAATCCGTTTGGAAATTTCAAGCTGGTTTTGCAGGCTAATGCGCAGGAGTTCCCGCGTTTCATCGTCGATTGGCTCACCATCAAACATCAGGCTTGCTTCGGCGTCGCCAAGATCACCTAAAATCATATCCAGTCTTTTTGCTATGTCACGCTCGTCCCGCCTTGTCAGGACGGGCGTTTCTTTTTGCTCCATGTTAAGTAAAAATTCAATCGGCACATTTAGGTAATCGGCAATTTTTGAAAGGTTTTTAGTAGAAAGGTTTTTCTTTCGTCCCACTTTGAGATCGGACAGCGATGCACGGCTTATTTTACATTGCCTGCATAGCTCTGTAACTGTAATTCCTTTTTCCGCGCACAATGCAGCTATTTTGTTGTACAACTCTGACATAAAATCACCCGTCCATTTGTAGTATATGCCAAAATTACGTAAAAACGAAATTTTACACGTTGACACTTACGCGACAGAATAATATAATTCACTCATAGATTTCGCTAAAACGTAATTTATAGAACAAATATATAATATTACACTTTTATGTAAATGTCAATAGAAAGGAAGTAGTTGACCATGAAAAAAAGGGAACTTTGCTCGTTTGGTAAAAAAATTAACCATCGGCTTATTGCTCTTGAGCAAAGCAAAGGCTGGCTGATCGAAGAAGTCAAGCGGCACACAGGGTTATATTTTGACCGCTCCTATCTTCGCAAAATCGAAACCGGACAGCTTGCGACGCCGAAAATCGTGGATGCGATATGCGAAATACTTGGCATCGCTGTTCAGGGTGATTATACCAAAAGGAAAGACCAATAAAATGTACTTTTTGAAAAAGGAAAGCGGATTACATATGCACCTTGAAAATTGAATATACAGGCAGCAGATACAAAACTGTTTGCGCCGAGCTGCGGTACCCATGCGCGGGGACGCCGGACAAGTCCGGCAGAGCGGTAAACCATGACGGTACGAAATACGGGGCGGCACCCGTAAAGCGACGACACGCAGACAGATAATGAGACTTCCGCCCAGCCACAGACACAAGCAATGGGGGCGGCTGATGTGAGAACCACGCAGAGGTAAAACGGCCTATGGAATCGTTCGCCAGCGATCATCTGTCTGCTTCCCCACAAGCCGGGGCGTTGAGAACAAATAGGCTTGGCAGCAGGAAAGGATGTGTCTAAAGTGTTTTAAGGTTTTGCGGCAGACGGGAGATTACTGTCTGTCGCGCGTACATCACAACAAGCAGACAGGATGTGAATGAAATGCCAGATTGGGAAATCCAACCAAAGAAACATAAATACGAGGTTGGCGAACGTGTATTAGTGCGGCCCGCAATCATAGATTGTATCTGGGCAAAAACCAGTTGCCGTAAGACCGTACCTGCTACTGTTATCTTTGTCCATCCGGACGACCGGTTCATTGTAGCAGAATATCAGGTATGTGCTTCGTTCTTTGGCAGGACGGTATCTACGATACGGGAAAGTTTTTTAATTCCAAAAGTTCAGTGTTTGGAGTGGGAGTGAAATAAATGTATAAACGTGGTGATGTGTTTTGGGCTGATCTCAGTCCTGTTATTGGTTCAGAACAGGACGGCGTGCGTCCTGTTGTAATTTTGCAAAATGATATTGGAAACAAATACTCGCCTACGGTGATTGTAGCGCCGCTTACAAGCAATTTGCATCGGGACAAGCATCTTGTTACTCATGTGCCCGTCTGTATGCAGGGCTTGCCGCAATATTCGGTTGTGTTGTTAGAACAGATACGGACAGTAGATAAAGCACGACTGGGGAATTTTGTCGGTGTAATGGATAAAGAGACATTGAATAAGATTGATGAAAGTGTGATGTGCAGTTTGGGGCTGACGGATGGATTTAGAACATAGAGCAATCGCCCGTCTGCGGTTGGCAGCGGAAATGAGCGAAGCCTATTACGGTAAGCCATTGATTATTACAGTGAGTGGCGGGAAAGACAGCGATATATGCCTGTACCTTGCCGCCGCTTCCGGTATCCGCTATGAGGTCATGCACAACCATACCAGCGTGGATGCACCGGAGACTGTATACCACGTGCGCGAGCAGTTCCGGCGTTTGGAGCTCGCCGGTGTGAAATGTACTGTCAATTACCCGACTTACAAGGGCGTACCGGTCAATATGTGGATGCTTATACCGCAAAAGCTGATGCCGCCCACAAGAACAGTAAGATACTGCTGTTCGGTGCTGAAAGAAAGCGGCGGCGCTGGCCGCATGATTACGACGGGTGTCCGCTGGGCGGAAAGCGCCAGCCGCCGTACCAAACGCGGCATTTACGAGAGTATGCCGCACGATCTCAGCAAAAAGGTCATTATCAACAACGATAATGCAGATACCCGCCTTTTGTTCGAGAGCTGCAAATTGCAGGCGAAGCGGGTCTGCAATCCCATTGTGGATTGGTCGGACTATGATGTGTGGTCGTATATCCATGCTGAGAGAATACCGATAAATCCGCTGTATTCGTGCGGCTTCCATAGGGTCGGTTGTGTGGGTTGCCCGATGGCAGGACGTCGAATGCGTCTGTTTGAGTTCGGCCGGTATCCCACGTATCAGCGCGCCTACATCCGTGCCTTTGAGCGAATGCTCGAAGAACGTGTTGCACGCGGCAAGCTCGACAGCACATGGCGTGCTGGGACAACTGGCGAGGATATATTCCGCTGGTGGATGCAGGACCGGAATATCGAGGGACAAATGAAGATTGAGGGCTTTGACGGATAGAGCCCAGGTATGTACCGTGCGGATTCCCGCGCGGTTTTATTATATACACGCCAAATTTCAAGGGGGTGGTTCCAGTGTGCTACTCGGTGCATGGTTAATCCATGCAGTATCGGTTTGGAAATAAGTTTGAGATGGAGGGATGAGGAAATGGATTTTTTGAAGAAACGGCTCAAGCGGCTTACGTCGATGGGGCTGGCATTGCTCTTGTCTGCGTCGGCGTTTCCGGCCACGGCCTTTGCCGCGTCGGACAGCACCAGCACGCTTGCCGAAGTAACGGCAAAGTATATCGACGCGGAAAACGGCAAGGAGATTGCCGAGCAAGAGATATATAGCGTAACACATGAGGAACGGCAGCCGCAGGAAATCGAGAACTACACCTACGTCGATTACACGGAAAACGTCGAGTACGTCTACTCCCATAAGGATCTGACTTATATTGTCGGCTACCCGGACGAAAGCGTGCGGCCGGATGCTTCCATGACCCGTGCAGAAGCAACTACGGTCTTTTACCGTCTCTATGACGGCGAGTATCCAGAGTTTGAGCGCCGCATGTCAAACGGCACGTTCGAGGACGTCAAGACGGATTACTGGTTCTACAAAGAAGTCGAAACGCTGTATAACATTGGAATTGTAGACGGCACGGATGAACACAAATTCTCGCCGGATGCGCCCGTCACCCGCGCGGAGTTTGCCGTCATGGCGGCGCGGTTCGCCAATTTGGACTACGAGGGCGGCAATCTCTTTGACGACGTTCCCAACGGCCATTGGGCGTACAGCTATATCAATGCAGCCGCAAACGCTGGCTGGGTAGAGGGCTACCCGGACGGCAGTTTCCGGCCGGATGAGCCGATCAGCCGTGCCGAGGTCGTGCGGCTGGTAAACGGTATGATTAACCGTAACGTCACGCTGGACAAGCTGAAAGAGCTGGGCATCGAATGTCCGTACAATGATCTGGTTGAGAATCACTGGGGTTACTGCGATCTGATAGAAGCCAGCATTCCGCACAGCGCGGAAGAATGGCACGGCCTCAGCTACAATGACGGTATTTACAACATCATCGTTGAAAAATTCATAGACCAGAACGGCAAGGAACTTGCTGAAACTGTCACCACAGCGGGCAAGGAAGAAAGTTCACCCAAGGTCATCCCGGCATACGAGTACCGCGGCTATATCCGCACGATCGTTTATCAGTACACGAACGGTGATGCGATCCCGTCCATTGAAAAGACGGCGAACGCCAAAACCGCCAATGTAGGCGATACCCTGACCTATACGGTGAAGCTGACGAATGATGAAGCAGCTTCTTCCGCGTGGAAAGAAGTCGTCCTCACCGACGAAATTCCGGACGGCTTGACTTTCGCGGATGGCAGCGTGTACGTAGAAAGCAAGGCGGCAAAGCACTCGTTTGAAAACGGATTGCTTTCTGTCCCTCTGGGCGACATTGCCGCAGGTCAGACGGTTTCAGTCACTTTCAAAGCAACCGTGAACAGCGATATGTACAACCAGACGATCTACAACACCGCAGTCGCCGAGGGCGCAAACGGTATCGTTAAGGATGAAAGCGGTAGCGAAACCGGCAAGTATGAGGACACAGACGACGGTGTTTATATCAACAAGGGCGACACCGCGCCCTATGTGGAAAAACGTGCGGACAAGCCTTCCGCCGAGGTCGGCGATAAGATCACCTATACCGTCACGCTCGGCAACGCAGAGGGTGCCGTTTATGAAATCGAAAACGCTTCCATGACCGACATTATCCCGGCGGAACTGGATTTTGTGGACGGCAGCGTGCAGGTAGACGGTGTAAGTACAGGTTATTCATTCGATAACGAGACCCGTACCCTGACCGTGCCGCTGGACAGAATTGCACCGAATACAAAAACGACGGTTACTTTTGCAGCGACCGTCAATGAATCGGCCTACGGCAAAACAGTTTACAACACTGCGGTCATGTCCGGTGACAATATTTCGGACACCGAGGGCACAGACGACGGTGTTGCCATCGGTGACGGTAAAGCCCGCCCCAGCATTGAGAAGTCGGCGGACAAGTCCTCTGCCAAGGTCGGCGACAAGATCACCTATATTCTGACGCTCTCTAACAGCGAGACCGCGACTGTACCCGTAGAAAATGCGGCCGTTACTGATGTTATCCCTGCTGGCCTGACGTTCGAGTACGGCTCGGTCATGCTGGACGGCAGCGGCACGAGTGATTTCACCTATGATGAAAATACCCGCCTGCTGACGGTAAACGTCGGCAGCATTGAGCCGGATACCAGCCGCACGGTTTCCTTTGTGGCGACCGTCAACGAAGATGCCTACAATACGACGATTCAGAACCTTGCCACCCTGACTTCGGACAACACCGAGCCGGTACAGGACAAGGACGACGGCGTTGTCGTTGCAGACGGTATGACCGACCTGTCCATCAACAAGAGTGTTGATAAATCTTCTGCTCGTGTCGGTGATACTCTGACCTACACGGTACAAGTCTCCAATGGTGCGGGTGCAGAGGTAAATATCCGCGACACGGTGATGCGGGATGCTATCCCGGATGGCCTGACCTTCCGCGGCAACGTCACAGTGGACGGCTACTCAACGGTATATCAGTATGACAATGAAAACCGAACCCTTTCTGTTCCGCTGGATGCGATCGCCCCCGGCCAGACGAAAACTATTTCGTTTGATGTGCTGGTGAACAGTGATGCCTACGGCATGATGATTGAGAACACGGCGGTCGCTTCCGGCAGCAATGCGCCGGATACGGAGGACACGGATGACGGCGTCACCATCGAGAACGGCACGCCGGACGGCCGTGCGGGTGCAAAGTCAGCCAATAAAATGACCGCGCGCGTGGGTGATACAATCACCTACACGATCACGCTGGAAAATAGCGCAATGGCAACGGCGGACTGGACCGGCGTTACCGTGACCGATGCTCTGCCGGATGGTGTGACTTTCACAGGCAACGTCCAGAAAGACGGTCAGGCAACGACGGAATATTCCTACGATTCATCTTCACGCACGCTGACGCTCACGCCTTACGCAATCGCACCGGATACGCAGGTGGTGTACACCTTTGATGTGACGGTAGACGAGGGTATGCAGGGCGAATTTATCGTCAATACGGCTATTCTGACGGATGGCAACGAGCAAACGCCGCTTCCGGATGCAGGCGTGCAGATCAACAAGGGCGAAGCCGACCCGATTGTAACTAAGTCCGCGAGCGTGACCAAAGCTGATATTGGCGATATGTTCACCTATGAGATCACGGTCAAAAATGGCGATAAGGCTACTGCGCCGTGGAAAAACGTCGTGGCATACGACACGCTTCCGGCTGGCGTGAAGTTGATCGGCAACGTGTATCTGGATGGTAAGGTGGCGCTGCATAAGCTGAACGGTAACGCGCTGTCCGTGCTGGTGGGTGATTTGGCTGCAGGCGAAAGCGTAGTAATCTCCTTTGATGTGCAGGTACTTGACACAGCGGCCGGTACGACCCTTCAAAACAGCGTGGATGTGACCGGCGATAACGGCATCGGCACGGCAACAGATGACGGCGTAACCGTACCGGAGGTTGAGCCGCAAAACCCTAATGATGCCACCGGCTTCTATGTCACAAAAGATGTGGATAAGACGGTGGTTGATGTAAGTAAGGATGCCGACGAAGTATCCAGAACGGCAACATTTACGGTTATTGTTGGAAATCACAGTGATATAATGTGGGAAAACGTCGTGCTGAAAGATACGCTGGATACCTCTGTGGTAACGCCTGTTTTGCAAAACAATGTTTATGTGAACGGAGTCCTAAGTAATAAATGGAGTTTTTCAGGCAAGGCATTCACTCTGGAATTGGGTGACATTGCACCCGGCCAATCGCATAAAATTTTGCTTACCGTCCGCTTTAAGAACGATGCAGGCGGCAAGACCTACGTCAACTATGCGACCGGAGAGGGCGATAACGGCAATGCTATCGGAAAGTCGCCGGAAGTTGAAATTATCAGCTCAGTTGCTGATTTGATAACTGATATTCATTATCAGCTTTATAATGGTTATGACGAAAATATGTGGCGACCCGCAGACCGTATTTCACTGCAAGAAGCGTGCATCGTAGCATATCGTCTGATTTCCAACGGCGGGAACACGTGGCTGGACCGTGGCACGGTGACGGTGCCGGACTACGAGTTCAGCATCCCCGAAGAAGCAAAATATTTTGTCTCTATCGGTGTGCTGCCCGCAAGCGTATTCGACACAACGAAAATGACCGAAGATGTTGATTACGAAATCAATTATGAGGTTTCGGAAAAAGGCTATCTGCGAATCTGGGCTACCTCGGAACAGCTTAATACGCTTGTGAAGTATATCACTGGCACGAATGCAGGGCTCAGCGGTGATGTGTCCCGCCTGAATTTTGCCAAGCTGATTTGCCAGCTTACCGGACGGGATACCGACCCGGATACCTCGGCTTACAGCGGCCATATCCAATATTTCACGGATAGTGGTTCTTCTGAGGACCTGATTACTGAAGTCTCGCACGAACACGATTATGTGCTTGACACAGACGGGAATGAGTATTGGATTTAACAATTTTATAGGAAAAGGCAATCCCTCGTTTCGTTGTGAAACGAGGGATTTGCTTACCGATTATTTAATTCTGTTATTGTTAGTTTATCAAAAAGCTGCAAAGCGTACACTTTCTCACCTTGGACATAGGCAGAGACAGCAGTAGTTTTTGAACGGGTGTTGAGCATATTTTCTCGATGACCTTGTGAGCCATACCATTTGTTTAAGTTTTCCTGCGCATTGGTTGTAATTAAACCTATGAGTGCATTTTCAGCATTGCATCCATAACCAACAGATGCGAACACCGAGCCATCCGGTCTTGTATGAGAAATATCCCCGTCTCGTTCGTCAACAATCCAGATTTCGCGGGAACGAGTGTCCGCCCATTCCTGTACTTTCAACGAGTAAGTCAGACGTGGCAAACCGTTTTCTTCGCGCAGGTCGTTGATGGCGTCAAAGGTGGCATTGGACAGGTCATAATCCCAATAGCCGCCGTACTCGTCTACCGCAGATTTGCCGATAGGGCGTAGACTGATTTCATCTGTTACGGTCTGGTTATCGTCTGCGGTTTCGTTGTCGGTATCATCCGGCACAGGCTGTCCGTCTGGTGAAACCGGTGTTTCCGGCTCCGTCGGTTCATTTGCGTCCAAGATGTTTTCCGCGTTCATCAGCATTGTTGCGACTTCGGCACGAGTAGCTGTCCCGTGCGGATTTAACTTTCCGTCCGAGCCGCTGACAATGCCCTTGTTGACGCACCAGCTCATGGCGTTTGTTGCGTAACGGGAAACTGATTGATAGTCCGAGAAATCATAGTATTTATCTGGTATAAAGCCGGTATCTGTATCAAGGCCAAGGTGGTCCGCGTAGCGGTACAGGATGGCCGTAAGCTGCTCGCGGGTGATCGCATCATTCGGGCCGAACTGCGTATCGCTGTACCCGGTAACGAGGTCATTCATGCGCGCCCAGTAGACAGGCGCGCTGTAATAGGCGTTTGTATCTACGTCTGCATAGGGGTATCCCCAGTTGCTTTCGGGCATATCAGGTGAACCTGCCAGTCGGTACAGGATGGTCACGATCATGCCGCGGCTGGTAGTTGCGTTCGGGCTGAACGCCGTATCCGATGTACCATTCATCAGCCCGTTTTCGCAAACATAGTTGACCGCATCGTGATACCAGTCCGACGGACGGACGTCCGAAAAGTTTGAAACATTGGCGGCGCCTGCCGAACAGGTAATAGCTGCCGCACACAAGATAGATGTGATTTCTTTTTTCATAAAGTCATACCCCACAATAAAGAACAGAAAAGTTTATCATGGTTTCATTATATCATGTTGCTGTCCGTTCCGGTAGCGGGCATGGCGCACAAAAACCATGTGGGGATTTTGAATTGCAAACGAGATGCAGTAAATTGTTGCTGCATAGATGATAACCAATACGCAGGAGGGCTGTGGTTTATGGATTATAAAATTTTGACGCAGGACGATTTGCTTGAGTTGTTCCCTTTTGGCAAAACCAAGCTAAAATGCCTGCTGGAAGCAGGCGTATTGCCTGTGGTGAAAGTGGGACGGGATTATTTGACGAATGAACGTGAACTTGACCGGTGGTTTGAAGCAAATAAAGGGAAAGAGATATTTTACTGATTGAATTGCCTTTACAGAGGGACGGCGTTATAATATATGCGTTAGCTGTTTATGCTGCCGCCCCTGTTTATTTGATAGGAGCGATACGCATGAATACAGTAGAAAATATCAATAAAGTTAAGAGAATCCGCGGATATGGGGAGGGTAGTGTATATCAGCGGAAAGATGGCCGCTGGGTCGGCAAATATAAGGACGAAAAGATGTTGAAACCGCGTTATGTCTATGGTAAGACAGAAGCGGAAGCAAGACGGAAATTGCGTGAATTTAAGAAAACAATAGTGCATGGCATTACGGATTGTAGAAAAGTATTGCTTAGCACTTATATTGAGCGATGGTTATATACTTTCAAGGCCGCAGCCGTGGAGAATACCAGCTTTGATCGGTTGGAGTCTGTCTATTACACGCATATCAAGCCGACGCTTGGCGGCTTCCAACTTGGGAATATCAAAGCGGTTGATATTCAAACACTGTTAAACCAGAAAAGCACTGAATATTCTTATACTATCGTCAAGATGATCCGGCAGATACTTTCTGAGGTTTTCCAACATGCCTATACTGAGGGTGACATTCTTAAAAACCCAATGGCAAATGTTATCATGGCAAAACGGAGCAAGTTTAAGCCAGAGCGGAAAATGCTGATATTAGAGGATGCAGAGGTTAAACGGTTGGAGGAAGCAGCCAGAGAGAAGTATGGTACAGGCCGTCCGCTTTTTGTTCACGGAAACCTGATCGTATTTATGCTGCATACCGGCCTGCGGTGTGGTGAACTGCTTGCGCTGGAATGGTCTGATATTGACTTTGAAAGCAAGACGGTATCCATAAATAAAAATCTGGCAAAGATCAAGAACAGGGATACCGGAAAAGATACGTCCAAAAGCACCTTACAGGTAAAAGGCACTAAGACATCCAGCAGCAACCGGATTATCCCACTAAATAGTAAAGCAATCAACGCACTTAGGGAATTGCAGATGATTTACAGGCAATGCGGCATCAAAAGCAAATATGTTGCCTGTTCGCAAAAAGGCGGCTTCCTCACTAATAACCGTATGCACAATTTACTTGAGCGTATGTTGAAGCACACGGGGATAGACAAGCCGCTCACGATCCATCAGCTACGTCACACTTTTGCAAGCCGTGCGTTAAATGCTGGCGTAAGCATCAGCGTAGTAAGCAAATGGATGGGGCATGCCAGTATTTCCACCACATATAATATCTACATTCACGCTATGGAACAGGAACGGCTGACAGCGTTAGACGTTCTTGAAGCTATGTAGCGAAAAGGTGTAACATTGGTGTACGCCTCTCGAAAAAACGACTTAAAGCCCAGTAATATAGGCGTTTAAGGGTGCAAGAGGGGGAAAACCGCAGGTTGTCTACCCTCTTGTGCGCCTGCCGCGCGCAGCGGCCCTCCCCGCTGTGGTTCACGGAAAAATTCTCCGCCCGAATAGGGTGAACCGCCTGCACGGTTCGGGTATATCCAATTCTCAATTTCGATTTTGAACAAACCATGAATTTTACAAACCCTACTTGATTTTTTGGCGCAATAGGCTTATTATATCAATGTTGGCACTCGATGATTGAGAGTGCTAATACCAAACAACAAACACAGAGGTGTATGTAATCATGGCAACCAAGCAGTTTAAGGCAGAATCCAAGCGCCTGCTCGATTTGATGATCAACTCCATTTATACGCACAAGGAAATCTTTCTGCGTGAGCTGATCTCCAACGCATCCGACGCAACGGATAAGCTCTACTATAATGCAATGAAGGAAGGCAAGACCGGTATCACCCGCGACAGTCTGCCGATCGAGCTGACGCTCGACAAGGCAAACCGCCGCTTTATCATCGAGGACCACGGCTGCGGCATGACTGCCGAGGAAATGGAGAACAACCTCGGTACGATCGCGCATTCCGGTTCGCTGGCGTTCAAGAACGAAAACGAAAAGCAGGACGACATCGATATCATCGGTCAGTTCGGCGTTGGCTTCTATGCGGCATTTATGGTCGCAAAGCATGTTGAGGTCGTATCCCGTGCGGCAGGCAGCGACGAGGCCAACCGCTGGGAGTCCGACGGTGCGGACGGCTACACGGTTGCACCGTGCGAAAAGGCAGAAAACGGCACGAAGATCGTGCTGACCATCAAGGACAATACGGAGAACGAGAATTACGATGAATTTCTCGAGCCGTACCGCATTCAGGGTTTGGTAAAGAAGTATTCCGATTATATTCGCTATCCGATCAAGATGGATATGACGCGCTCCCGCATGAAGGAGAAGCCGGCAGATGCAGGCGATGACTACAAGCCGGAGTGGGAGGAGTACACCGAGAATGAGACCCTCAATTCCATGGTCCCGATCTGGAAGAAGTCCAAGAAGGAACTGAAGGACGAGGATTACAACAGCTTCTATACGCAGAAGTTCTACGATTATCAGCCGCCGCTGTGCCACATCCATTCCAGTGTGGAAGGCGCGGTAACGTACACAGCAATGCTGTTCATCCCGTCTCACGCGCCGATGGACTACTACACCAAGGACTATGAGAAGGGTCTGCAGCTGTACTCCAACGGCGTGCTCATCATGGACAAATGCGCGGATCTGCTGCCCGATCATTTCAGCTTTGTACACGGCATGGTCGATACGGCAGATCTGTCGCTCAACATCTCCCGTGAGATGCTGCAGCACGACCGCCATTTGAAGGCCATTGCGCAGAGCCTTGAGAAGAAGATCAAGAGCGAGCTGCTCAAGATGCAGAAGGATAAGCGCGAGGATTATGAGAAGTTCTGGGCAGCATTCGGCCGTCAGATTAAGTACGGTGCTTATGTTGAGTACGGCGCGCACAAGGAGCTGCTGCAGGATCTGCTGATGTACCATTCCTCCACGGAGGACAAGCTGGTATCGCTTGCGGAGTACGCTTCCCGCATGAAGGAAGACCAGAAGTATATCTACTATGCTTGCGGCGAGACCATTGACAAGATCAAGCTGCTGCCGGTTATGGAAACGCTGTCCGACAAGGGCTACGAGGTGCTGTGTATGGATGACAGCATTGATGAGTTCTGCGTCAAGATGCTCGCTAAGTACAACGATAAGGAATTCAAGTCCATCGCGGATGCAGACCTCGGTCTGGACAGTGAGGACGAGAAGGAAGAGATCAAAAAGCTGAGTGAGGACAACAAGAATGTCCTCGAAGCACTCGGCAAGGCGCTCGAGGGCAAGGTTAAGAAGGTCGAGCTGACCAGCCGCCTCAAGAGCCATCCGTGCTGCCTGCGTGCCGAAGGCCCGGTAACGCTCGAGATGGAGAAGGTGCTCAACCAGCAGGCTGCTGTCAACGGCGGTCAGAGCGTACACGCCGAGCGTGTTCTGGAGCTGAATGCCGAGCACCCGATCTTTAAGAAGCTGTGTGCGCTGCAGGCGGAAGGCTCGGATAAGGTAAGCACCTATGCGGATATCCTGTATACGCAGGCGCTGCTTATCGAGGGTATGCCGGTGGATGATCCGGTGGCTTATGCAAATGCTGTTTGCAATTTGCTCTCCTGAGATATATAATAATATAGTTAGTATATAGATAGTATACTTGGGATAAAAGAGTGAATGATTGATGGATTGAGAATAGCGATGCGGCGCGGCTGCGTCGATACTACATTTTATTTATGAACAAAACCGGAAGGTGATGAAACATGAAGAGAATGCTGTGGATACTCAATCCGCATGCGGGACGCGGTGCAATGAGCGGAAAGATCATCGACTGTGTGACCGCATTTCAACAGGCAGGATATGATGTGACGATTTATATCACGCAGGGTGCGCAGGATGCAACGCGTGTTGCACGGGAGCGTGCGGGCGAATTCGACCGCATTGTGTGTGCAGGCGGTGACGGTACGCTGAACGAGGTGATTACCGGTCTTATGCAGGCGGAGACCCGTCCGGTTCTCGGTTATGTGCCTGCCGGTACGACAAACGACTTCGCGTTCAGTCTGGGCATTTCCAAGGTGCCCGCTGAGGCGGCGGTTATTGCGGCAGGCGATACGCTGCAGGCGCTGGACATCGGTCGCTTCAACGATCGCTATTTTAACTATGTTGCGGCGTTCGGCGCGTTTACCGAGGTCTCTTACGAGACACCGCAGCAGACCAAGAACATTTTCGGGCGTGCTGCGTATATCATCGAGGGCATTAAGGCGCTGACCAACATCAAAACCTACCACATCCGCGTGAACAGCGCGGAAACGCAGATAGAGGACGATTTCATCTACGGTATGGTGACAAACACGGTGTCGGTCGGCGGCTTCAAGACCATCCGGCCGGATGGCGTGGCGCTGGATGACGGACTGTACGAGGTGCTGCTCATTTACCCGGTCGAGAATCCGATGGAGCTGCAGTGGCTGGCGAATGACCTGCTGACGCATAATGTCGAATCTAACCGCTTCGCGTACTTCCGCACGTCAAAAATCAGTTTTTCGTCCGATGACGAGGTGACGTGGACACTGGACGGCGAGTTCGGCGGAGCATTGCACAATGTGCAGATTACCAACTGCAGCCGTGCGATTACATTTGCCACCGGCAAGGAGCCGGAAGGCAAAGAATCATAAGAAAAGTCCTGCAGAATGCTGGCTTAACCGTGATAAGGAACGAATGCAGCCGTATTACGGATAGTCGGCGGATTCAGGTGTGCAAGGAGCACAAACGCAAAGACAACCGCCCATTTCCGAAAGGAAGGGGCGGTTGATTTTTGCTGTTTATCAAAAGTAAACTGATTCAATTTCATGGACGAAGTGGCAATCTCCGTATCGGCAGAGCCCGGGATCATAGAAAAAACGGCGTGACTTTCACGGTCACACCGTTCTTTGCGACACAATAATTACTTGTCACGATTCAGTGTCAGCTCTGCGGGATTTTTATACGTTGGGTGCAAGCAGGATGGGCTGAAGCTGTCTGCCGTTCATGGCTGCGTCAATGGCAGCGGGAATCAGCGTCATATCTGCGACAAGCGAGCGCGGCTTGCTGTGCGGCGCATCCTGCCGGAGCGGCACGAAATAGTAATGCCGGCGATTCAGCAGCGTGCCGAGATTGGCGGCGCTGCCGGACAGACCGTCGTTGGTGGAGACCGCCAGCACGACCGGACGTTCTCCGCGCAGATGGCTTTTGACCGCCATGGTCGCAGGGGTGTCCGTCAAACCGTGCGCCAGTCTGGCGAGTGTATTGCCCGTGCACGGCGCAACGATCAGTATATCAAACAGCGCCTTCGGCCCAATCGGCTCGGCGGAAACAATGCTGTCGATAGGGGAGACGCCGGTGAGTGCGGTCAGCTCCTGACGCCAGTGCGCGGCTGTGCCAAAGCGGGTGTCGAGTGTGCCGGCGCTGTCGGACAGAATCGGCGTAACGGAATCGCCGCGCTCGATGAGTGCTTGTATAACCGGTATGACCTTGGCAAAGGTACAGAACGAACCGGTCAGTACAAAGCCAATGCGGAGTTTGCTCATAAAATACCCTCCTCGTGCAGAATCGTGTCCACGGTATCGAATACTGCGCGTGCAGCGCTGAGCGGTGCTACCTTGCCCGGCAGAGACAGCGCGTGCAGCACGCGGCAGCCATCCGGGAGCAGGGTATCGGCGGCAACACCGCCCGGCAGAGATGCAAGATCAATGATGAAGCAGGGCGGTTTCATGTCGGACAGTACCTCGGTTGTCAGGATCGGAGCGGGTACAGTGTTGAAAATCAGGTCAAAACCGGCAAGATGACCGGCGAGCCTGCGTGTATCCAGTGCGTGCAGTCCTGCGGCAGCGATGCGTGCAAAATCACGCGTACAGCGTGCGGAGACCGTAACCTGTGCATCGAGAGCGTACAGCTTGCGTGCAAGAAGCATGCCAATCCGTCCGGCACCAATCACCAGACAGCGTGCATTTTGCAGCGTGAACGCAGTTTGCTCCATCGCGAGCTGAAGTGCTCCCTCGCAGGTAGGGAAGGCGTTAGCGGTTTGGCGCATAAGCGGGTTTGCCTTCGCATAGACTGCAAGCGAAGGAGGGATAGCCATGAAACTGACCGAACAGGAGCAGACTGCTGTTTCGCGCGGCATGATCGAGGGTCTGCTCCGCGCTTTGCGCGCGGAAGGTATGCTGCCGCCCGAGCGGCTGGAGCTGGTGCTCGAGCTGTTGTGCGCAGGCCGCTGACGTGCTGCGCGTGGCCGCCTATTGCCGCGTTTCCACCTCACAGGAGGACCAGAGAAACTCGCTGGAGAATCAGCGGCGATATTTTTCGGAGTACATCAGCCGCCAGCCGGACTGGGAGCTTGTGGAGGTTTATGCGGACGAGGGTCTGTCCGGTACCTCATCCGACCGGCCCGCCTTTCGGCGCATGCTGGCAGCGGCAGCAGAAGGGGAAATTGACCTGATTTTAACTAAAGAGGTCTCACGCTTTGCCCGAAATACGGTTGACACGCTCGCGTACACGCGGCTGCTGCGCCGTCAGGGAGTCGGTATTATATTCATTGGAGATCATATCGACACCCGCCAGAATGACGGTGAATTCCGGCTTACCATAATGGCAAGCGTAGCGCAGGAGGAGAGTCGCAAAATCTCCGAGCGCGTCAAGTGGGGGCAGCAGCGCTCGATGGAGCGCGGTGTGGTGTTCGGATGTGATAATATCTACGGGTTTTCCCTGCAGGGTGGGGAACTGACGGTAAAACCCGAACAGGCGGCAGTCGTCCGCGAGGTGTACCGCCGTTTCTTGATGGACGGCAAAGGTACTTACATCATCGCACGGGAGCTGACCGCCGAGGGCATCCCGCCACCAAGCGGAAAAGGAAAATCGTGGTCGTCTACGATGGTGCTGCGGCTGCTCCGGGGCGAGAAATACTGCGGCGATCTTCTGCAGCGCAAAAGCTGCACGCCGGATTTTCTCGATCATCGCAAGGTGAAAAATGAGGGGCAGTCACCGCAGGTCTATCTGCGGGATCATCACGAGGCGATTGTGCCGCGCTCGATGTTCGAAGCTGTCCGACGGGAACTCGATCGTCGGCAGGCAACCCGCAAAGCCGGCAGCCGACCCTCTGCACGGTATTGGTGCTCCGGAAGAGTGGTCTGCGGACTGTGCGGCAGTCGGCTTGTGCCGCGCAGGGGCGCACAGGCGGACGGTGGTCTGCGATGGGTGTGCGGGAAACGGGTGCAGCACGGCGTGGCAGCGTGTGCGGCTCCGGCAGTTGGGAATCGAATTTTGCTGGACTGCATGAAGCAAATCACACAGGATTTGCCAATCGATATAGAGGTGGTATTGCGGCAGACCTTACGCGCGATACCTGATCTCACACGCACCGAAAGACAGCAATTCTGTACAATTTTACGAAAAAAGATGTACAGTGAAACGGTTTACAGCGCACTGCTCGATCATATCACTGTAACGGGGGAGGGCTTGACTGTATATCTGCACGGCGTGTCCGAACCGCTGTATTTCGACCTTTCGGGCAGAGAAAAGCCGTCCGTGCAGCGCACGGACGGCTGAACGCTATTCGCTTTTCTTTCCGCGTGCGTCATAATCATCGAGGAACGAGTGGAGCACGCCGCCGGACTTGTAACCGGGCATCATGTCCAGATTTACCGAGTGAATACTGTTGAAAATGCTGCGCTCGATATTCGGGTTATCGCGGCGCAGACGGCGCAGCAGAATCTTGACCTCCTGTCGCTTGGAACCGCCGCCGCCGTTGTCGCACATCGTGCAGTTTTCGGTGAAGCGGCACGCGCACTGGATAAATTCGAGGTCGTTATACTGCTTCCACGCGAGGATATCCTCCTCGTGAATGCAGTACAGCGGACGAATCAGCTCCATGCCCGCAAAGTTTGTGCTGTGCAGCTTGGGCAGCATGGCCTGCATCTGCGAGCCATAAAACATGCTCATCACGGTCGTTTCAATGACATCGTTGAAGTGGTGGCCGAGCGCGATCTTGTTGCAGCCAAGCTCCTGCGCCTTGCTGTACAGATAGCCGCGGCGCATGCGCGCACACAGGTAGCACGGGTTTTTCTCGCTGTTGTTGGCAACCGCGAAAACGTCGGTCTCGAACACGGTGACCGGGATATGCAGCAGTGCAGCGTTGCTCTCAATTTTGTTGCGGTTGATTTCGTTGTAGCCGGGGTCCATGACGAGGAAAACCACCTCGAACGGCACCTCGCTGTACCGCTGGAGCAGCTGCATCAGCTTGGCCATCAGCATGGAATCCTTGCCGCCCGAAATGCACACGGCAATTTTGTCGCCCGGCTGAATCAGCTGATACTGACGGACCGCCAGTGTAAACGGGTTCCAGATGGTCTTGCGAAATTTTTTGATGATACTACGCTCGATCAGCTCGTGCGGCTGTAAATCTCGTTTCATAATGATGCTCCCTGTATTACTTGACTAACTCGTGATAGCACGCGTCGAAAACGGCCAGAAATTCGTGGATTTCCGCATCTGTGGTGAGGTGGCTCAGGCTGATGCGCCATGAGGACAGTGCATTTCTGCGATCACGGCTGACAGCAAACACCGCACGGGACGGCAGACCATCCGCCGAGCAGGCGGATTTGACCGATACGCACACGCCTTTTTCGGACAGCGCGCGCTGAAATACGGTGCCTTTCACATTCTTCACGCTCAGATTGAGGATATGCGGCACGGCGTGCTCCGGACTGTTGATATGCACCGCCGGATACGCCGCAAGTGCGCGGCGCAGCTTCTCGCTGTGGCGCTGAACGACAGCACAGCGGATCTCACGCTTATCGCATGCCAGCTGCAGTGCCAGTGCGGACGAAGCCGCCAGACCGAGTGCGGGCGTGCCGCTGCGGTACAGCGTTGTGCTGGCGCCGCCGTTTATCTGCGGCTCGAGCGGCATACGGCTGCGCTTGAGCAGCACACCGCTGCCGCAGATGCCGCCGAACTTGTGCGGCGCAAAACTCAGTGTATCAATACCGGCGAAGTCCACCGGGATGCGCCCGATAGCCTGCGTTGCGTCAACGTGCAGACGGCAGTTCGGATGGTCAGCCAGCAGCGCCGCGATTTCGTTTACCGGCTGGATGGTGCCAAGTTCGCTGTCCACCGCGCAGATGGCAACGAGAACGGTATCCGGACGCAGAAGCTCGCGCACTTCCTCCGGATCCACCGTGCCGTCCCGACCGATGGAGAGCAGGTCGATCTCCCAGCCGCGCTCCTGCAGGGCGGTCAGGCTGCCGCTGACCGAGGAATGCTCGAGCGGTGTGGAGATGATGTGCTTGCCGATATGCCGTGACGCCTGTGCGATGCCCTTGATGGCGAGGTTGTTCGCCTCGGTCGCACCCGAGGTAAAGATGACCTCGGCAGGGGACGCGCCGGTCAGCGCTGCAATCTGCTCAGTGACACGCGCCATTTCCTCGCGGGCGGCTTTGCCTGCCATGTGTACCGAGTTCGGGTTGGCCGGGAACCGGCGTTCCATATCGCAGAATCGCTCCAGCACCGCAGGGTCCGCGGGTGCATGGGCGGCATAATCGAGATAAATCATAGCATGGACTCCTCAAAATAAGGTTAACGACTATAATCATAGCATTCTTATAGGAAAAAGTCAAGATGGACAGAAAAAGACTGCTGTCTCCGATGAAACAGCAGTCTTTTGTTTTACCTCATTGCGGGGTCGGTCACGCCGTTGGCCTCGAACGCGCGGATGCGGTCCAGGCAGGTGCCGCACTTGCCGCACGGCTTGTCGCCGCCCTCGTAGCAGCTCCACGTCAGCTGATAGGGAACCTGCAGCCGCAGACCTTCGGCAACGATCTGCGCCTTGTTCCAACGCACGAACGGAGCCTCGATGCGGACATCACCGCCTGAGCCGAGTACAATGGAGTGGTTCATTGCATTTACGAAATCCTCACTGCAGTCGGGATAGGCATTGCCGGCGGCATCGTCGTGATGCGCACCGTAGTAAATCACGCTGCAGTTCTTGGACAGCGCAACGCTGGCCGCTGCCGACAGGAACAGACCGTTGCGGAACGGCACATAGGTCGTAACCGGCTTGCCGCCGCGCTGTGCCAGCTGCTCGGCGTAGGATTCCTCGGGGATGTCCTCGGTCGAGTGGGAAAGCAGCGAGCAGTCGCTGTACGCGAACACCGGCGTCAGGTCGAGAGACGTGCCCTCGATGCCGTAGTATTCGAGAACCGCCTTTGCAGCCTGGATCTCCTTAACGTGCTTCTGACCGTAGTAAATGGACAGCGCGCACACATTCTCCTTGCCGTGCTTCTCGATGGCAAGCGCAAGACAGGTCGTGCTGTCCACGCCGCCGCTGCACAGGACCATTGCCTTCTCGCTCATCGGTTGTCCACCTTCTCCGGGTACAGATCGTGGTGGGTGAGACGCTCGAATGCAACCTCCTCCCAGCGGGTGCCGGGCTTGCCGTAGTTGCAGTACGGGTCGATCGAGATGCCGCCGCGCGGCGTAAATTTGCCCCAGACCTCAATGTACTTCGGATCCATCAGGCGGATGAGGTCCTTCATAATGATGTTTACGCAGTCCTCATGGAAATCGCCGTGGTTGCGGAAGCTGAACAGATACAGCTTGAGCGACTTGCTCTCTACCATGCGCTCGCCGGGCACATAGGAGATATAAATGGTAGCAAAGTCCGGCTGGCCGGTCATCGGGCACAGGCTGGTGAACTCCGGGCAGTTGAACTTGACAAAATAGTCGTTGTCCGGATGCTTGTTCGGGAAAGTCTCCAGCATTTCGGGCGCGTAGTCCGAGGGATACTTGTTCTTCTGGCTGCCGAGCAGCGTGACACCGTTCAGTTCTTCTTTATTTCTTCCGGTCATGGTTGCATTCTCCTTACATTAACTAGCCTTAGTTGCCTTGGGATACAGTGCGCGCTGCAGTACGTTCACCAGAACGACACCGCAGACCGCAGGTACGGACTGACCGATGCACAGGCTGGTGGCAAGTACAGAATACGGAACGTGCAGCAGATAGCTCAGATAGCTCGATACGCCGAGACCGGGCACAAGGATGATCGGAAGGATCATCAGCCAGCGGCTCCATCCCTTGCGGCGGATGAGCACGATGATCGCGGTAACGATGATACCGACGAAGCAGCCTCCGAACCAGTCCAGCAGACCGAGTCCGCCAAACAGAAAGTTGGCAATGAAATTAGCGAAACCAAGCGGCAAAACCAGGAACGGAAACAGGTAAGCGAGCGCATACAGAGCCGTCGCAATGCGGATCTGGTACGCGCCGAAAGAGAAGCTCTGCGTAAAGTACAGCACAACAACGTAAAGTGCCATCACCATAGCAGAAACGGTCAGTTTTTGAACCTTGCTCATGTTTTCTTTTACCATATTTCGTTCACCTCCAAATAATGCACACAACAACGTTGATTGGAAACCTAAGGCAACACCGCACAATTAAGACTGCGGTGCTTTGCGGAAATTTTGTGTCCTGACTTTGTTGCAGTTTCACGGTAATACATCAAGTATTACCGCAAAACTGTGCCGCGTCAGTACGCAAAATTTACTCGCAAATCACTCTTGTTCAATTATGCGGTATTGCCTTAAAATTTTTCTGTTTCGTTGTCCCTAGTTTTGTTTTACGACAGGATGGTTTCGAACTGTCATTCCATATCCGGAAGCAAAGTGCCGAACGGCACAAACGATAGTATAGCGTATTTTTGCCGTTTATGCAAGTGTAAAAGCAGCAAAACATGGTTTTGATAGAGAGATTATGCGGTTTCACCAAGAAGCGCGGAATCCCTGCCCGACAGAGAGAAAACCGGACATTCGACAGATAAAACGCGGTTTTGTCGAAAATTGTCGATAAATATGCGGGGAAAAGCAGGGATATCCGCTTGCGCGGACGCGCTGAATATGTAAAAATAAGATGTAATCCGTAAATCGGCATAAGATAGAGAAAGCCGGGGAAAGCAGTAAATGAAGATCAAACAAGGCAAAATGCGTATTTTACTGGCGTGTGCGGACGAGTCTCTGCTGAAACAGACAAAACAGCTTATGCAGGCGAGCAATGAGCTGGAGCTTGTCGGCAGTACGTCGAACGGCACGAAGGCGTGGGAAATGATTCGACAAAAAACGCCGGATATGGTCGTGTTGGATACCGACCTGCCGTATGCAGACGGCTTTGCCGTTGCGTCGTGGATGAGACAGAAGGCGATGTGGGATACAAGCATTATCCTGCTCAGCTCGTTCATCGGCGGTCAGACCTATGTGGAATGCAGTCTGCTGCACATTAACGTGCTGCTGCGCAAGCCAATCTGTGCGGATGCATTGTATGAGCGTATCAAGCTGGCGGTCAACTGTACCAGTCGGGGAGATACGGTGGAGCAGCGGCTGGCCCAGATCCTGCGGGAGCTGGGCATGCGCGAGCAGACGATCGGCTATCAGTGTGCATTGCTGACCGTGTGCCTGTATCGGGAGACCGACGGTGCCAGCATCACCAAGATCATTTATCATAGTGTCGCGCAGCAGATGAACAGCGAAGGCAGTAATGTGGAGCGCAACATGCGCTACGCCGTTCACCGCGCATGGGATAAGTGTGATAAAGCCGTGCTTGCCAGGTATTTCGGTGAAGCGCGTGCACAGGATAAGGAGCCGCCGAGCAACCGCGAATTCTGTGCGGCTCTCGTGGAGTATCTCCGGCAGGAAGCCTGTCGCCTGTAACCGGACAGCCTGTGCTTTTTGCAAATGCGGCAGGTACCGCGTTGCGGATCGCCAGCTCCTCGCGGGATAAGTAGTCGATGAGTGCCAGTCCGTTCTGCACCGCGCGGGCGTGCACGGAAAAGGGCACGGCACCGGCCAGTGTCAGCGTTCCGGCGGGAATGGCATCGAGTACATCGCCGATCGTGTGCTGTGCATTGGCAAGCGGCGCGTTCAGGCTGCCGTCCCCCGTCTGCACCGGCATAGGCAGAATGACCGCGCGTGCGTCGGCAAGGCACGCCTGCAGGTCACTTACAGCCGTGCAGCCTGCGGCGGGTCGGCGCTCGAGTGCAAATGTGCGAACGGTGTGGCCTGCTTCATGCAGCAGCTCGGCTAAATATGCCTGACGCACGTCGCCGCCGACGACGGCGAGAGTCGTCGATTGATTCATAAGCAAAAACCTCCTTTGCGCCATTCTATGCCGGATGCAAAAGAGGAGTGAAAAGAGAACATCCGCTCTTTGTACAAACAGAGAGCGGATGTTTTTGTATAGATTACTGATTGAGTACCTCGAACAGCGTGTCGCATGCGCCGGTGAGCGACTGCGCAGGACCGTCTGCGGTGATCTCATAGGTGTTTTCGCAGCCGATGAGGCCGACACCCGGAATCGCGATCTTCGGCTCAACGGCAAGCGTCATGCCGGACTTGAGCGGAGCCGAGAAGCCTTTGGCGAGAACCGGTGTTTCGTCCATTGTCAGACCGATGGAGTGGCCGAGGAACTTGCAGCCGTTCATGAAGCCTTCGCGGAACGCAGGATCGACGAGAGAGAGGATCTTCTCGTAAATTTCAGCCGGAACGGCACCGGCACGCAGGAGAGATGCGGTTTCGTTCTCCAGTGCAATGCACTGCTCGCGTGCTGCACGGATCACGCCGCTCTGCGGATGCTTGTCCAGCTCGCCGTAGTAGAACGTGATGCTCTTATCGGTATGGTAGCCGCGCAAGCCGCACGGAATGTCCAACAGGACGGTGTCGCCTTCGTGCAGCTTGCGCTCGGACGAGCCGATGGACTTCATTGCGGTCGAGGTGCCGATACAGCCGGAGGGACTGTCCAGCGCGGTGGGACACAGGCTGTTTTCGCTGAAGCTGGTAATGCCGAGCACGTCCTCGGCTGCCGGCTGATTGTAGCGCGAGATACCCATGCCGCCGCGGTCCACGATGGCAGTGCAGATCTCACTGCATAGACGTGCTTCGCTGACGCCTTCGCGCAGGAACGCCGGAGCGAGTTCCTCGATGACATAACGGTGCAGTCTGCCGGATTCGCGCATGCAGTCCAGTTCATACGTACTTTTGACCGAGCGCAGACCGCTCAGTATGCCATCCACCGGCTTGGGTGAAAACGGCAGATGCTTGTTCAGCATGGAGAGCTTTTGCAGCGTCATGGTCTTTGCGGCAACATAGACGGTCTCCGGAATATCCGGATAGACCTCCTTGATGCCGCGGAAGCTGCCCATCGGACGGATGTCTGCAAAGGCGGATTCGTCCTTTGCAACATCAAACGAGCGGCGGACGAACAGCGTAGCCTGATCGGGTGTCACGACAAGTGCGCCATCCTGCATTGTGCCGGTGAAGTAGTACATGTCGAGCGTGTTGTCGAGAAGAAGCATGGACCACGCAGGGTCCTTCTCGGTCATGGCACAGCGCAGACGGTCGAGCCGCGCGTTCAGTTCGGCGGCGGGCACGGAAATATGGGGCATGGATGATCCTCCTGTATGATTAACGGTGGTTTACAAAAATGTTACTTTTAGTGTAGCACATATTTAACCGGAGAGCAACGCAGACGCGTTGACTTTTTATACCTTGTGCGATATGATTATAGTCTGTGGAAGGACTGCGTTTTGCAGGGAAGGGAGAGATTATGATGCGCAGAAAAGTAGGCAAGCTGCTTGGCGACCGACGTGTTGTCGGCGGATTCCTGCTGCTGATGCAGCTGGCAATCGTTATGTTCGGCGTAAGCTGGGCAAGTACGGAATATCACTGGCTGACACCGGCACTGACCGTGCTGAGCGTTATCATTGTCATCTGGCTGGTGCGTAAGTACGACAACCCGATGTACAAGATCACATGGATACTGGTTATTGTGCTGCTGCCGCTGTTCGGCGGCTTGTTTTATCTGTTCTGGGGCAATACGCCGCTCAATCGGGCGCGTACCCAACATCAGTACGAGCCGAAACCGCCGGATTTCACTGATTATATGCGCACGCCTGCTACAAAGGAGCTGATCGAGCAGCATCCGCGTCATGCAGCACGCGCCCGCTATATCGAGACGCTGGACGGTATGCCGGTGTGGACCAACACGGAGACGAAATATTTTCGTATCGGTGAGGAAATGTTCGACTCCATGTGCAAGGAGCTGCGCCGCGCACAAAAGTTCATCTTTCTGGAGTATTTCATCATCGAAGAAGGCATCATGTGGGATACTATCCTTGATATCCTGCGGGAGAAGGCGGCCGCCGGACTGGATGTGCGCGTGCTGTACGACGACGTTGGTTCGATCTGCACGCTGCCGAAAGACTACGACCGCTATCTGATGAGCCTCGGCATTCATGCGGTGCGCTTTAACCGCTTTATCCCGACGCTGAACACCTATCTCAACTACCGCAACCATCGCAAGATGACGATTATTGACGGCAATGTTGGTTATATGGGCGGTATCAATCTGGCGGATGAGTATATCAACAAAAAGGTACGCTTCGGCTACTGGAAGGACACCGGTATCATGCTGCGAGGTGAGGGAACAGCCAATATGACCGCCCTGTTCCTGCAGATGTGGGAGTATGTCACCGGCGAGGACATGCCGCCGCTCGAAAACTATCTGCCGACCGCCAAGCTGCCGGCAGACGGCTATGTGCAGCCGTTTGCGGATTCACCGCTCGACGACATCAATATCGGTGAATCCACCTACCTGCAGATCATCCATAACGCGCGAAAGTACGTCTATATCACCACGCCGTATCTTGTACTGGACAACGAGATGATTACGGCGCTGACCATTGCGGCGCAGTCCGGCGTGGACGTGCGTATCCTGACGCCGGGCATCCCGGATAAAAAGCTGGTGTACATGATCACACGTTCGTACTATCAGCAGCTGCACCGAGCGGGTGTGAAGATTTATGAGTACCGACCGGGCTTTCTGCACGCGAAAACCATCGTGTCCGACGATGATACGGCGGTGGTCGGTACGATCAACATGGATTTCCGCTCGTTCTTCCTGCACTTTGAGTGTGCGACCTGCTTCTACAACAGCTCGGTCGTTGCTGCCGTTAAGCAGGACATTATGGAGACCATCAATGTCAGCCGCCGGATTGATGACGAATGGCTGCGCCGTGTGCCGTGGATTCGGTCGATCACGGCAAGCGTGCTGCGTCTGTTCGCGCCGCTGCTATAATGAGAGGAGCGTGGTTGAATGGACCGACCGGAGCAGACACTTTCCGCTGTGCTGGATGCGGGAGAGCTGCTGCTGACCTCGGGTGCTGAGGCAGCCCGCGTAGAGGACACCATGCGCCGTCTGGCACGCGCCTACGGTTTTGTACGAGCGGATGTGCTGACCATCACGGCCAGCATGGCAGTAACGGTACGAACGGCGGACGATCAGGTAATCACGCAGACGCGCCGCATTCTGCGGCGCGGAACCGATATGCGCTGCATTGAGGCGGTCAACGAGCTGTCGCGCGAGGTATGTGTGAATCCTGTTCCGCCGGAGGAATTGCACGCACGTCTGGAGGCGATACGCACCGCACCGGATAAGCTGCGCTGCCGGCTGCCGCTGGCGTATCTGATCACGTCAGGCTCGTTCGCTGTGTTCTTCGGCGGCACCTGGAGAGACGGCGCTGCCGCCATGCTATGCAGCGTGCTGTTGTATGTCATCGGCGTGCTCGGCGATCGGATTTCGCTGCAGCCGCTCGTGCTGACCATGGTCAGCTCGGCGGCGATGTGCGCGGCAGCGACTCTCACGGTAAAAACCGGCATGGGACAGAATCTGGACTATATCATTATCGGCAACATTATGCTGCTGATTCCGGGCATTCCGTTCGTTAACTCCATGCGCGATATTTTCGTGGGTGACACCATCACCGGACTGCTCAGCGCGTTTGAAGCGGTTTTGAGAGCGCTTGCTATCGCGGCAGGCTGCGCGCTCGTGCTTATGCAGACTGGGGGCGGTGCCGTATGACAGGTGAAATCCTCCTGCAGATTGTCATGGCGATGATCGGTGCGCTCGGCTTCGGACTGCTGTTTCATATTTCCGGCAGCCGCCTGATCACGATCATGCTTGGTGCTGCGGTAAACTGGGGTGTGTATCTGTTGGCGATGCAGTGGTATGATAACCGCGTGACCGCGTTTTTTGTCTCTACGCTGGCAACGGCCGCACTGGCCGAGGTGCTCGCACGGTTGCTCAAAGCGCCTGTCATCACGCTGCTCGTGCCTATGCTGGTGCCGCTGATTCCGGGCGGCGACCTGTATTACACGACGCTTGCGCTCGTGCAGGGCGACACGGCAGGCTTTGCTCGATACGGTACGCTGTTCATCGAGGAGGCGGGCGCGATGGCGTTTGGCGTCATCCTTGTGGCGTGCTTGGTGCAGACTCTCGGCAAGCTGTGGCTGCTGTACCGCGCAAGAAAATAAAGGCAACACCGCTATGCGGTATTGCCTCAGTCTGTCAAAAAATATTATTTTAATTTTTACGCTTCGTGCGGCAGCACGCATAAAATAGAATTTGCGGAGCAAATTCATAAATTCCGGGAGCATGTATCTCGGAATTTATACAAGGGAAGAAAAAATGTGCCCGCAGGGCGCGGTTTTTCTTCGGTATTCGCTCGAAAGCGTGGTTTCGAGCGAGAGGATGCTCGGAAAACGTTAGTTTTTCGACAGCCTCAGGCAACACCGCTATGCGGTATTGCCTAAAGAAAGCGTTCTGTAGATCTCATACAGAACGCTTTTGTGCTGCTTACAGCAGGTGAATTGTCAGATATAACGCACAGAGCAGAATCGCGATCCACACAGTGGCGAAAATCACATTGTACACTACCCGCGCAAGCGGCAGACGTGCCTGCCGCAGAGCCTTTCCCAGTACATCCGGGTCACCGAGTGCGCGCAGCACCTGACGCACAGCCTGCTCCTGCGTGAGACTGCCGCGGCAGCGCAGCTCCTCCGCGCGGCTGAGAATATGGTCGGTCAGTTCCCGCCGAACGCGGGCACGGTAAGGCGGCCACAGGAGATGCCGGCACACGCGGTGCAGGTACGGCGCAATCAGCTTATTTGGTGACACAGGCGCCACCTCCGATTGGCTTGCGGCAGGTTTTCCACTGTTCCCGGCAGCAGGTGAGCGTTTTCACGCCTTGACGGGTCAGCCGGTAAAACCGGTGCGTGCCGTCCTCGGTCTGCCGTTCACAGGAGCGGACATCGCCGCGTGCCTCAAGTCCGTGCAGCAGGGGATACAGGCGGCTTTCGCGGATGGCAAACGCGCAGTCTGAGCGACATTCCACCTCATGCAGCAGCTGGAAACCGGTCTTGTCCGCCTCCTCAAGCAGAGAAAGCACAAGCAGAGCCGCGCTGTCATAAAAGGCAGCGTCTTTTTGTCCTCGCGGCATGGAGATCCCCTCCTTTATATATTCAGTATAACCGCTCGCGAGGGGTGCGTCAAATTATTTTACACAGATTTTACGGTTGCAGCGCTTGCGTTTGTATGCGGAATAGGGTATCATTAACAAGTATATCTGTGTGAATATTCGCTGTTTACCATAGAACACTTGTCAGGAGGAAAAAATCGTGTTTTCATCGTTATTCAACTGGCTGATGGGCGCAGGCCGTGAACTGGCGGTTGTGCTCATCTCCATGGTTCCGCTGGTGGAATTGCGCGGTGCGGTCCCGCTGGGCGCAGTCGCAGGCGTGCCGGCGATCGAGCTGATCCCGCTGGCTGTGATCGGCAATATGATCCCGATCCCGTTTTTGCTGTTCTTCGGCGAAAAGCTGCTGGACTGGGTGTGCTCGCTCGGCCCGCTTTCCGGCTTTGCCACCAAGTACCGCGAAAAGCTGCTCGGAAAGACCGGTCAGGTCACCCGGTATGAACGGCTGGGTCTGTTCCTTTTTGTGGCGATCCCGCTGCCGGGCACCGGAGCATGGTCGGGTGCATTGATCGCAACGCTGCTCAAAATGCCGAAAACCAAGGCGCTGACTTCGATTCTGTGCGGCGTAATTGTTGCAGGTTTCATTATGCTGCTCGGTTCTCAGGGCGTAATTGGCGTTGCACATTTGTTTTAACAGACGAAAGCCATTCCTGCGGGAATGGCTTTTGAGGCTGTCGAAAAACTAACGTTTTCCGAGCAGCCTCTCGATCGAAACCACGCTTTCAATCGAATTCCGAAGAAAAAACGCGCCTTGCAGGCACATTTTTTCTTCCCTTGTATAAATTCCGAGATACATGCTCTCGGAATTTATGAATTTGCTCCGCAAATTCAATTTTATGCGTGCTGCCGCACGAAGCGCAAAATAGAAATCTGACTTTTTCGACAAGTTGGAAAGCCATTCCTACGGGAATGGCTTTTATCATTTGCGGCAGTGAAAGAAAAATACCATTTTCAAAAAATTCCTCTTGCCAACCGGTGCGATTTACGATATAATAACTATGTTATGCCGGTGTGATGGAATTGGTAGACGTAGTGGACTCAAAATCCACCGCTGGCGACAGCGTACCGGTTCGAGTCCGGTCACCGGCACCATCAAGCGCCTCGGTTCCTCGGAATACGGGGCGCTCACAATACTATCCGGGTGTAGCGCAGTTGGTAGCGCGCCTGCTTTGGGAGCAGGATGCCGCAGGTTCGAATCCTGTCACTCGGACCAGATGAAACACCGCTTAAACGTCGTTTTGAGCGGTGTTTTTTGTGTTTGCGGAACAAAATAAATTTTCGGGAGGAACAACATGAAACTGACCCATTTGGATGAAAACGGTGCAGCGCACATGGTCAACATCGGCGCGAAGCCGGTCACGCAGCGCGAAGCGGTGGCGCAGTCCGTGCTGACCATGCAGCCGGAGACGCTGCGCATGATCCTTGACGGAACAGTGCCTAAGGGCGATGTGTTCGCGTGCGCGCGTATCGCGGGCATTATGGCGGCCAAGCGGACGGCAGAGCTGATCCCGATGTGTCATCCGATCCCGATCGAGAGCGTGGACATTGCCATTGAGGCTGTCTCGGAGACGCAGGTGCGCGTTGTCAGCACGCTGCGCTGCTCGCAAAAGACCGGTATTGAGATGGAAGCACTTACGGCGGCCACTGTTGCCGCGCTGACCATCTACGACATGTGCAAGGCGGTGGACCGCGGGATGCGTATTGATGAGACGCTGCTGCTGCACAAGACCGGCGGCAAAAGCGGCGATTATCACGCGGAAGGAGCGATGGCACGATGACTTTGCTGGAACAGCTGCAGGCTGCCGCGGAAAATGCTCGCAAGGGACTTCCGGCGGCGCTGACCATCGACGCGGACGGCGTACAGTATACGCGCAATTTCATGCCGCAGGAACGCCTGATTCTGCTCGGCGGCGGCACGATCGCGCAGCCGCTTTGCCGCTATGCGGCCGATCTCGGTTTTGAGCTTGTCGTGGCGGACGACCGGCCGTCTTTTGCCAATCATCCGCGCTTTCCGGAAGCAAAGCAGATCGTATGTGATCTGTTTCCGGCAGCAATTGAGAAAATCGGCATTCGAGAGAGCGATTACGTTGCCGTTATCACGCGCGGGCATCGTTATGACGCGGACTGCCTGCGGGAGCTTCTGCGCGGCACCATGCCGCGCTATCTCGGTATGATCGGGTCGAAGCGGCGCACGGTCGGTCTGCTGAACATGCTTGAGGAAGAAGGCTTCTCTCGGGCAGACCTCAACCGTATTCATACGCCCATCGGTCTGGACATTGGTGCGCTGACCGTCAAGGAAATTGCGATTTCTATCGTGGCAGAGCTGATCGCGGAACGCCGCCGCACGACCGATCGCCGTTCCAAGAGCAGCATTCTCACCGCAGAGGACATCGACCTGCCGCTGCTGGAAACCGCTGCACGCGGTGATATTCCCAAAACGCTCATGCTCGTGTACGAGACCAGCGGTTCCACGCCGGTAAAATCCGGCTCGTACATGGTGGTCGATGCCAATACGGCTACCGCAGGCACCATCGGCGGCGGCTGCAGTGAGAGCGCCGTTATGCGGCAGGCGTACTACTTGATTGGGACCGGCGAGCACAAGTGCGTCACCATCGACATGAGCAACGACATTGCTGCCCAGGAAGGTATGGTTTGCGGCGGGCAGATGAAGGTACTGCTGGCGGATTTGGGTACGAAAAAATCGACATGAAGTGAAAAAAGTTGTCGAAAAATACTGGGATAAAATGTCATATTCTCTCTGGCATTCATAGATTTAAAATGGTATAATAAGGATAAAAAGTAAAGCAGGGGAAGCCATGAGACTCAAAAGACGGATTTTTGGTGTATTTGCAGCAGCACTGGCGGGTGTGCTGCTGTGCGGATGTACGGCTGCCGAGGGTATGCAGGAGCACCGGACGGAAACACCGATAACGATCAAGGTGGGCAGCGACAACTATCCGCCGTTTAATTATACCGATGAAAACGGCAATCCGGCGGGCATAGATGTGGATCTGGCTAAGGAATCCTTCGGACGGCTGGGGTATGCGGTATCCTTCGTCGGTATTGACTGGGAAGAAAAGAAGAAACTGGTTGAACATGGTGATATTGACTGTATCTGGGGATGCTTTTCCGTTGATGGACGCGAGGATGAATACAACTGGACCGAACCATATATGATCAGCCGCCAGGTGGTTGCGGTCAACCGCAGCAGCGATATTTACCGGCTGAGCGATCTGGAGGGCAGGACCATTGCCGTGCAGTCCACCACCAAGCCGGAAAGTATTTTCCTCGAGCGAACGGACAGCCGCATTCCGCTTGTGCGTGAAGTATACAGTCTGGAGGATCGCGAACTGCTCTACACCTCTCTCGGCAAGGGCTATGTGGATGCGATCGCGGCGCACGAAACCGCTATTCGGCAGTATATGAAGGATTATGATGTGGATTACCGTATTCTGGACGAAAGTATTCTCACGACAGGAATTGGTGTGGCGTTTGCAAAAAACGATGCGCGTGGACTGAACGAACAGCTTTCCCGGGTTTTCGAGGAAATGCGTGCAGACGGTACGACTCGAACGATCATAGGCAGGTATCTGTCCGATCCGGACAAATATTTGGAGGTGGACTGTGCTGCAGGTTAAAAAGGGCAAAGCCACGCGCCGGTACGAACGGATTGCGGCTGCAATCGGCGCCGTGCTGGTCATATTGGTCGGCTTTCGCACGGTGCGTGCGGAGAGCGCGCAGACACGGGAACAGCTCGGCAATACGATAGACTATGTGAAGGAGCAGTGCACGACCTATACACGCTACAATGCTGCGGCTGTTACCAAAAGTCTGATGCGTATCATGGACAACGCACAGCAGGTAAACCGCAATATCGGCTATGAGGGCTCGGCTGTAGATGAAGACCGGCTTCGGTTCTATGCGCAGAAACAGCGGCTGACCGGCATTATTCTGCTGGACACAGATGGAAGAGTGCAGTGCGAGTATAACGGTGATCTGCTGAATTTTCTAACACTGCAGGAGTATATAGAGCGGAATACAGTGCTCGATGTGGTCAGGTATCCGCAGAAGACCTATGCTTCGCGTATTGACCTGCCGGACGGCTCCTATGTGGATATTTCGGCATATGGCCGTACAGATGTGCCCGGTGTGATCGTTGTATACTATCACACCACTGCGGAGTATGCACGCAATTATACGCTGACCATACAGGGCTTGCTTGCGGGCTATAATACCAGGGACGACGGTGTGATTGTGGTGACAAACGGCGACCGCATTATCGCGTCCAACGACGAAGAACTGGCTGATACCAAGGTGGAGGACAGCCGGATTCTGCAGCAGATCAAGTCAAAACTGTCGTCCGCCGCGGTCGGACATTTCAAGTGCGATGGCAATGCCTATTTCGGTGGTCTGGACCGCAGCCGCGACTACTATATCTACGCCTATGTATCCGACCGTATGGTAGCGACTGATATGGTCAAAAATATGATGGCGGCGCTGATCATCTATCTGGTCATGCTGACCGTGATTCAAATGTTCCGCAGGCGTTCCGCGCGGGAATATCTGGCCGAGCAGGATCGGCGCGAGCGGGAATTCCGCGGGCAGCTGATGGAATCCGCTAAAAAGGCCGAGCAGGCCAACCGCGCTAAGACTGAGTTCCTGCAGCGCATGAGCCATGATATCCGCACGCCGATTAACGGCATTCGCGGTATGATCGAGATTGCGAATTACTACAAGGACGATCCGGACAAGCAGACCGAGTGCCGGAAGAAAATATGGGATGCCTCCGGTCTGCTGCTTGAGTTGGTAAACGAGGTGCTGGACATGGGCAAGCTGGAATCCGGCGAGATCATGCTGGAGGAACGCGAGTTTGACCTCAAGGAACTGCTGGACAGTGTTGGCGTGGTGGTGGATAAGCAGGCGCGGGAGCGGGGCATTACGATAATAACGGATGGCTATCCGGTTGAGCACCGCTGCCTGCTCGGCAGTCCGCTGCACCTGCGTCGGCTGCTGATGAATATCATCAGCAATGCGGTCAAGTACAACCACGCGGGGGGCGAAGTCAGGCTGGGATGCCGCGAAAAGCCGAGTGCGGATCCGGAGACTGCACAGATTGAATTCACCTGTGCGGATACCGGTATCGGCATGAGCGAGGAGTTTCAGAAGCACGTATTTGAGCCATTTGCACAGGAACGGAATTTCGCTCGATCGGAATATGGCGGTACCGGTCTGGGTATGCCGATTGCGAAAAGTCTGGCGGAGAAAATGGGCGGCACGCTGTCCTTTGTCAGCAGGCAGGGCGTAGGCACGACGTTTACGCTGTCGCTGTCATTCCGCATCTGCCATGCACCGGAGAAGCGAAACAAGCCGAAACGTCTGCTGCAGACCAGTTCTATTGCCGGACTGCATGTGCTGGTTGCGGAAGATAACAGGATGAATATGGAGATTGCTGAGTTTGTACTCAATGTGGAAGAAGCCTCCATCATCAAGGCAGTGAATGGCGAGGAGGCGGTACGCATTTTTGCCGATTCCAGGCCCGGAGAAATTGATGCGATTTTAATGGATGTGATGATGCCGGTGATGGACGGTCTGGAAGCGACGCGGCGTATTCGCGCGATGAAGCGTCCGGATGCGAGAACCATTCCGATCATCGCCATGACAGCAAACGCTTTCGCAGAGGACCGTCAGCTTGCCTTTGCTGCGGGCATGGATATGCATATTGCAAAGCCGCTGGAAGGCTCGGAGATGGTGGAAACGCTGGAGCGGTTTGTCAAATCCTCGCGAAAATAGGAGCAGAAGCGCAGAAAGGATACTATATAAAGGAAAGTCAGCCAAAAACGGCTGACTTTTCCTGTATAGTGCAGTCCTGCTGCCCGCAGCATACACACAGCGGAACTATTCGGCAGGATGGGAAGTTCACATCAGCCTTTCCTTCGCAAGCAGGTGAGCGTAATGCTGTCTGGCGCGGCTTAAGCGCGCACGGCTGGCCTCGTGACTGATATGCAGATATTCGGCAATGTCCACACAGTTCAGATTCAGCTGATACCGCAGATACAGAATCTCCTTATCCGTGCGGGATAATTCGTTCGGCAGCAGGTCGAGCATGGAAAGGAAAATCGGTTCACAGCCAAGATCCTGAACGCTGTCCAGCGGCACCTGCACATACCGGCTCCGCCGTTTGTACTCATCAAGCGCGAGATTGGTCAGCACGGTGTGCAGCCAACCGGGCAGATTCGGGTGCTGGCGCACCTGGTCAAAATGCGTCAGCAGGATGGTAAACGCCTCGTTCGTCAGCTCCTCTGCTGTAAACGGGTTGTGTGCAATGCGGATGGCCGCATACAGCAGCCGCTTGTAATTCCGGTCGTATAATTGGGAAAACAGCTCCTTGTCCTGTGCCGTCATAGATCGTTCACCTGATTTCTATCGGGTTATGTTACGCACGATACCCGTTTTCGAGAGCAAAATCAATAGCGCGTTCCTGATTGGACACTTTGCGTTCCTGCTCTGCAGCCGAATGTCCATCAATCTGCGGTATAATAGAAGCGGGGCAGCAGGAGACAGACCGCTTTGTGAAATATTGTATGCCGTGCTGCTTTATGGTATAGTTAGTTCAGAACACAACAGGGAGGAGCACTCATGCGCATTATACTGTGCGATGACGATACCGCATTCACGCAGGTCTTTGAAAAACGCCTGCTGACCGTTTTCAAAAAATACGGAATCACACCGGAGATCGTGTCCGCGCACACGGGCGTGGAAGCCTTGCGCGAGATTACACGCAGGCCGACGGATGTGCTGTTTTTAGACATTGATATGCCTGAAAAAGACGGCTTTTCGGTCGCGGAAGAGCTGTCAGCCATGCCGTCGAAGCCTCTTATCATTTTCCTGTCCGGCATGGAAGATCTGGTGTATCAGTCGTTTGCGTTTCAGCCGTTCTGGTTTCTCCGCAAAACGCATTTGGAGGAGCTGCCGCAGGTAATCGAGAAAATGCTGCAGATTCTCAACAGCCGTCAGATTCACTACACGGTTACGATGAACGGCAGCAGCACCCGCATTCCAATCACGGAGATTGCGTATTTTGAGAGCCAGGGACATTATATCGTTGTACATTACAATGAGAAATCCCTGCGGTTCAAGGCACGTATGAGCGATATCGAAACGGCACTTAGCAAATACTTTTTCGTGCGCTGCCACGTTGGCTATCTGCTGAACTGCCGGTTTGTTCAAATCTGCAGCCGGACAAGCGTCACCTTGACGGACGGAACGGTCCTGCCGGTCAGCCGCGCCAAAACTGAGGAAACACAGACCGCCTTCATGGCGTATATGAGGAGTCTGCGCCCATGAATTTCTGGTTTGAAATGGCAATTAACGCCGTAGAGGTAACCCTTATTTTGAGCTTCTTAGTGCAGTATTTCGGATACCGCATGGCCTGCCCGGCGAAATATATATGGACAGCACTCTTCGGTGTGCTGTCCTTCGGCAGTGTAGCCTTTTTCTCCTGGGGGCAGCTGTATGAAGGCTATGCAAGCTCGATACAGATACTGATCAACATTGCGTTTTGCTGTATTTTGCTGCGCGGACCAATCCTGCAGAAGATATTTGTTTCTGCATTTACGATGGGCCTTGTGGCTATTATTGCAACTTTTACGGCACTGCTTGTCGCAAAATTGTCCGGAAATAATGTTGCCTTGCTGCTCAGTCGGTTTAATTCGGTTCGCATTATTTCGATTTTGATAACCAAACTGCTGTTTTTTGTAATCACGCGGATTATCCTGCGGGTGAAGGAAAACGGTCGAATCAAATGGCTGGATTTTATCCCGTTGGCAGCGATTCCAACGTTATCCATTATCACGATTACGCTGATGATGTACGCGGCGATACAGGAACCGCATATTCAAAATATCGTATTTTATGCGGTGTGTATCGTGTTGTCGTTGAATATCCTGATTTATTTCCTGTTTGTTCGATTGGGGCAGGTCAGCAAAATCCAAACCGAAATGGCGCTGCTCGCGCTGCAGAACGAATGTCTGCAGGAAAACGCCAAGGACATTGAGAATATGTATGACACGGTTCGTGCGCTGCGGCATGACCTCAAAAATCACCTGCTCTGCATTTTATCCATGGCGGAAGAACGGGATCTTACGGGCATCGAGCAGTACACAGGGCAGCTTCTGCAGCAGCAGAATACCGTCAACAAGCTGATCATGTTTTCGGGCAACAAGGTGCTTGACGCGATCATCAACAGCAAAAGCGCAGCCGCGGAACGGGCAGGTGTTCGGCTGAGCGCCATTATCACGACACCGCTGTCGGGTATTTCGCCGGAGGATATTACCATCATCCTCGGTAATGCGCTGGACAATGCGATTCGTGCTGCGAAAGGCAGTGAGCGCAAGGTGGTGGATATTCATATTCAGCCGCAGGGAGCATACAGCTCGATTGTGATTGCCAATGATATCGCACATCCGGTGCTGTCGGATAATCCGGCACTGCGTACCACGAAAAATATCCGGTATCGCCACGGCTTCGGCATTCAGAATATGCGGCAGGCGGTGGAACGCAATCAGGGACTGATTCGGTTTTACGAGCAGAACGACCGGTTCATCTGCGATGTTTTGCTCCTTAACGTGCAAAGCAGGAACGAATAACGACTAAGCAGGAACAGCCGGTTGCAATTTCGATGAAAAGCAGTTATCTTACAGATAGACCATGACAGATGCAATGTGCATGGGTTATCTGCTGAGATAACTGCTTTTGGAGGTGATTTAGACGATTCATTGAAATTGTAGAATCGGTAAGGTATGGATAGTGGTTAGAGAACAAACAGGGAGGGTTGAATGATGAACAGATTTCGGAAAATACTGAGCACCGCGCTGGCAGGCTGCATGACGGTCTCTGCGCTGATGATGAGCGCCGGTGCGGCGAATACCGGCACGGCAGCCGCATGCGAGAAGGTCATTTACGGCAGTCAGGCGTGGACGGTGAATGGTGCGGCAGCCATTCAGCACAGCGACGGCACAGTAGAGCCGGTAATGGAGTTCTCGACGCTGTATCCCGGGTGGACAGTGCCGAAGCAAGCGGCTTCGGTATCGAGTACGGCACTGGATGAGGTGGCTAATGTCGGTTCGCATTCGATCAGCGGCTATTATCGGAATGTGTATTTGACGCAAGATGTGAAGTATAAGCCGTTTTATAGTTTTCTGGGAAACAGTGAGACGGTCAGCGCGTTTGCGGTGACGATACCCGGCAGCAAATATAATCTGGGCATTTATAACGAGACAGCGCAGCAGGACGCTGGCTGGCTGCCGAATCTCTCTAAGGGCGATCGCGTGCTGCTGCAGACCGCAAATGGTGTATATTACTCGATTCGTGCAAGCGTACCGTTGAATATGCCGATTGGGTATTCGCGCATGAAGGTAGAGGAGGCAGGGTGTAATTGAAAATGTGAGAAAGAGCCGAAACTTTTGGGTTTCAGCTCTTTTGGTGATGCGGAAATTGTGCTTTTGCTGCTGATCGGTAGCATATGTCCTGAAACGATATACTGTCATCCTAAAACTCGTTAAAAAGGTGCTGAACCTGCACTTAAATGAAGCGCCGCGATTTTGGTAGACACTTGTGGTAGACAGCAGTTTTTCACAAATCACATCGCAAAACTGAACACCATAAAAAGTATAGAAAAAGAGCTGAAATCAAAAGATTTCAGCTCTTTCACTTGGTGCGGATGGGGGGACTTGAACCCCCATGTCCTTGCGAACACTAGCACCTGAAGCTTATATATTTGTTTTCAAATCTGTCAACCGTAGTGCGTAGTTCGGATATGCAAAAGTGATGATTTATCTGTGCTTTTCGTAATATTTGAGATGAAATGCAGAAAATAGTTCGGAGTGTTGAGGGCGGGAAATCTGCGATTTCTTTCAATCCGTTACACCTTGGTGTCGTCAATTTGTCGTCAGGAAGATTCGGCGGTTTTGGCTTGATTTTCGCCTGTCGGATTGATCGAAGTCAGCACGTTGCGTAGCGTGTCGATTTCGTTGTGAACGTAGATTTCAGCGGTGACGTTGATGTCCTTATGACCAAGTAATTTTTGGATGGTGTAGATGTCTGCGCCATGCCGACGAAGGTATGTACCATAGGTGTGCCGCAGCTCGTGTGCGGTCACGACAGGCACTTCATTATGCTCGCTGTGCAGCTTGCGCATAAGGCGTTTGAGCTTCTGCGACCATGTGTTCGGGCAATAGGGCTTGCCGTCCTCGTTCGGAAACAGATACAGAGATTCCTTCGGCAGCGAGCGAATCAGCTGGACAGCCTCCTCGCTCAACGGCAGGGTACGGTAGCTTTTCCACTTTGGCGGATTGGCAACGACCGTTCCGTTCCGCACGATCATAGAGCGCTGCACGCGGAGTGTCTTTTCGTTCAAATCAATATCCGACCACATAAGGCCAACCAGTTCACCACGGCGCAGGCCGGTTTCCAGCAGGAGCACGACCTCGGGCATACGATCTGCGGTATAGGCTTTGACCGTATCCATCTGCTCATCGCTGAGAACGTGCTTGATATGCTTCTGAGCGGTGCTGCGGTAGGTGCAGTGCTTGGCAGGGTTCTTATAGCAGAGGTCGTTCTCTATCGCACATTCAAAGATTGCATTGAGAATCGACCGCATTTTCTTCAATCGGCTCTCCGAGCAAGCCGTCTTGGTTGCGAAATACGCCTGTATGTCTACCGGACGAATATCAGAGAGGAGGGCATTGCCGAAGTAGGGGATCAGGTGCCCTTCGACAAGGCTGACGTAGGTCAGCTTGTATGTATCTTCCTCGACGAATGGTTGCTTATAGGACAGCAGCCACTTCCGCGCCCAGGGAGCAAAGCGGCCGGTGGAGGGCACAAAGGCCTCTCCGGTACGCGCCGACACCTCGGAGGCTACGCGGTACTCCTCGGCTTTCTTCTTCGCATCGGACAAACTCACCGTGCTGTAAAAGGACTTGCGCAGCGGCTTTCCGTGGATATTTCGGCCGACGGTGATCTTGTACTCGAACCGTTTGTCCTTGCGTGTTGGCTTTTTTCTTGGCATAACAATAAAACCCCTTTCTTACCGTAAAAAAGTATGGTAAAATAGAGGTACTGATGGATGTGGTAATTTGTCAGTACCCCGTCCCGCTCTGGTGTTGGTAGCACCGGGGCGGGATTTTTTATGCGTTTAATTACCTCGGAATCGAGGCATTTAACATGGTCGAAATCGACCAGTTTAACAATAGATGATGTAATAAGCTTTTTACTTGGGATATAGCTCGTATGTGCTGCCGTGCTTTATGCGAGTGATCTTATCTGCCTTGACTAAATGACTGACAGCAGTACCGATCGTCGGCTTTAGGTTGGGATCGAACTGCTTGTGCAGATCCTTCTGCAGGATAGCAGGATTGTCCTGAATAACCTTCAGCACCTCGTCGTCAGCGATCTGCAAGAATGCCTGTCGCTTTTGATGAACAGTGAAGTCATGTTTGCGTTCCTCGTAGTTCAGAGTTAGATCTTTATAGCGCTCCTTGATTTTATCTATGATGCTGAAATCAGGGTATCGACTATTGTGTGCATGCAGCCACATATCTTCAAAGTATTGTTGCCCGATAGAGGTTTTTGAGCAATACTCTGCAAGCTGCTGTGCAGAAATCAAGGCTTTTTGAGCGTGGAGAATTGCCTCATCAAGACTGTTGAAGTCATATAAATGCGGTAGCCATATGTCGTTCTCTAATTTGCGAATATATTCTTCGTTGGCTGCGTAAAATCGTCCCATAGCCATATTTTCCTCAAAACTGCGATGGAATTTCGGATTAGGACTGTTTTCGTAGTATTGGTGTGCTTTTTCGTAACTGGCTTGGCGCAGATACGCAACATCATCATCGGTAAGCTCTTTTCCGTCTGCACGCCAAGTCGTTCGGCCGTTGGAAATGTATGAGACGGGTGATTCGTCACGGTCATCCTCAGGTACTTGGATTGGGATCAGATCTTCGGACATTTTATCAGATGGCGATATTTCGCTCGAAATCTGATGTTCGGCTGCTTTCTTTGACCATGGACGCCATATGATTATGATAACGGCTATCATAATTCCGGACAGGACAAAAAGAAGAGGGCGGACGCTTGTATTGGTCAAACCATACCCCGTCAAAGCAATGATGAGATAGATAGAAGCACCTAAGGCACAGAATACCGTTGCACCATATTTCAAGCAGCCGGACTTGTTTGGTTCAGCTGCGCGAGGCGTTTTTAGTTTTTGCATCGTTGTAACTCCTGCATCTGCGTATCAAATCTGATCGACTGTACGAATGACTTTGATGACACGGCCAACAACACGGCACTGTTCCAGGTCTACACCTTCGATACGCCTCGGCTTGAACTCTGGGTTGATGGGAATGAGATCAATCCAATCCTCACCAGGCTTATATTCGATACGCTTGACAGTGGCCTCATCGCCGCCCAGCAGCATAATGCCGATCCGGCCGGGAACCTCCATGTCGCTGCATCTCAAACAGAGAATGTCGTCGCCGTCCTGAAACTGCGGGTACATACTGTCGCCGCTGATGGTCGCCAGGAAAAAGTCTTCCGGTCGTCGGCGGCCTATCCATTCAGCAGGAATGGTTCGCAGTTCATAGGCATCATCGGGTGTCGCATCGAAGTGTGCGGCCACCGGGCCTGCGTAGTGAACTGTAACAAGCGGATTGTCCTCAGGTTCACGTGCATTGACCTCACGAAGTGTGCGGGCATTATCCAGATGAAAAAACGGTTCCGATACATTGCCGAGCAGATAGTCACTGCTGACATCAAACAGTCTTGCGAAATTAGAAACCACGGTGATGATCGGCTCCTGCAGACCGTTTTCATATCTGCTGATCGTGCTCTTGTTCAGGCGGCCGCCAAAACGATCATTGTAGGTTTTAGCAAGGCTTTCGAGAGAATATCCGCTTTCGGTGCGCAAATCTTTTAATATTTTACCAAAGTCAGCCATAATAGCTTCCTCCTTTTGAATTTATCGTATCACATACAATTAAGAAAATCAATATGGAAATTTGCGTTTTCGATAACAAAATTAAAAATAGTTATTGACAACGCAACGGCAGGGTGTTATAGTCTTGTTATCGAAAACGCAACGAAGGGAGGAGAAGCCGATGGTCGAGAAGAAGAAACTCATTCACGAACCGTATAACAAATTCAAGGGATTTATGCGGGAAAACGGTATCATTTATTCGCATATTGCCGAACTACTCGGTGTCACACCGACGACTGTTTCACAGAAGGTAAACGGTCAGTCGGATTTCACTGTCAGTGAGGCAGAGTTGATTATGCGGGAATACCATGCGGACATCAAAATTTTTTTGCCCTGAATGTTGCGTATACGATAACAAAATGGAGGTGAACATCTATGGCAGTACCCACCACCATCATCACAAAGCTGGACGAGCTGGAACAGCTTTGCGAGAGGTACCCCAGCAAAATTCCGATTGAGGAGTGCGCCGCGTTCCTCGGCATGGCGGGCGAAAGCCTGCGTGCGTGTCTGGAGCACGGTTCCTGTCCGTTCGGACTGGGCTGGCTCAAGAAAAACGCACATAACCGTGCGTTCTTTATCCCTACGCTGACGTTTTACCTGTGGGTAACGCAGGCGGCAGGGTTTCGAGAGGAGGTGACACCATGAATCACATCAACGGAATCATTGCCGGCCTGTCATTCCTCGGTCTGCTGTCTGCCAGCGGCTACGCTGAAATGGACAAGCTGCCGATGGGCGGTTATACAGTTCTGGCAGCACTGTTGTTGGGCGTTATGCTTATCAGCGTGCGCAGTCTCGTTAAGCATTACTACGAGGGAAACTGAATGTGGACGAAGAAGAAAGAATCCGATATTCTGTCGCAGATGGCATCGGATGCTCGCGTGTCAGATGCAGCAAAATGCGAAATCAAGCCGGTTTTACAGCCGCAAGCGAGAAAAATCGGTGTGAAAACAGAAAAACGCCGCTGAGGAACGGCAATTCCAACAGCGGCAAAGTAAAACATTACACTTACATAATACCCGCAAGGAGGCGGGAAGTCAATGAAAATTGAACTGAAATCTTTGGACTTAGTGCACTTTAAGTGCTTTCCAAAGTTGCACCTCGACTTTCACGAGGGCGTGAACAACATCTACGGCGAGAACGCCGCAGGCAAGACCAGTGTTTATGACAGCTTGACTTGGCTGCTGTTCAACAAGGACAGCGCCGGAAACGCGCGGCCGAACATCAAGCCGAACGGTGCACCGGCAGGCACGATGCCCGAGGTCACCGCCATTCTGGAGGTGGACGGCGAACCAATCAAGCTGCGCAAGGTGCTCCGCGAGAAGTGGGAGAAGCCGCGCGGTTCGTCCATCGAGCGCTACGCCGGTGACACCCGTGACTATTACATCGACGATGTGCCGCTTGCCGAAAACGCATACAAGCGCCGCATTGCAGAGCTGATCGACGAGAGACAGTTTAAGTTGCTCACCGATGTCTGGGCGGTAACGAAAGGAATGCACTGGAAAGACCGCCGCACGCTGCTCGCTGAGATCTGCGGTCTGCCGGAGGACAAGCAGCTGCTTGCGACTGCACCGCAGTTTGCCGAGCTGACCGAGAAAGTCGGCCGCCGGACAGTGGATGAATACAAGTCCGTGTTGATGAAGCAGCGCAAGGACATGAACGCAAACCTCAACACCTTGCCGGTTCGCGTGGACGAGTGCAGCCGCATGGTGACGGAGCTGGAAAGCCTTGACTTCGCGGCGGCGCACAGCGAAAGCGACCGTTTGCAGGCCGAGCGCGAACGGGTGCAGGGTGAGCTGGTGAAGCTCACGAACAACACCCTTGCCGCACAGGCACGCAACGAGCTGGGCGCACTGCAAAATCAGCTCCGTGAGCTGGAAACCGAAAACAACGCCCATCTTGCCAGTCAGCGCGTGCCGGTCGAGGACAAGACCGACGAGCTGCGCCGTGCGCTTTCCGAACGCAAGCAGGACGTTGATCGCTTGCAGAGAACCATTGACCATGAAAAGCGGTACATCGCGGACGGCGAAACCCGCCTAAACGATTACCGTGCCCGCTGGCGTGCGATTGACACGGAAGAGTTCACGGAAACCGTCTGCCCGACCTGCCATCAGCCGCTGCCGGCAGAGCAAGTTGCAGAGGCGCGCGAAGCCTTTGCCGCCTATCAGCAGCAGCGCAAGGACACACTCCTTGAGGACAGCAAGCTGGTCAAGCAGGGCATTGCCGCCGCGCAGGAACGTCTTGCGAGCGCAGAAACGGCACTGAAATCCGCACAGGACGAGATGCAGAAAGCGCAGATTGCCTTTGACAGCTATACGCCGCCGGTCATCACAGAAGCGGAGAACCTGCCGGACTATAATCGCCGTGGGAATGCCATTCGGACGCTTATCGCGGATGTAGACAAGCGGCTCTACCGCTTGTCCGGCGACACCGCGGCGGAAAAGAGCCGCCTGGAAGCCGAGCACGCCGAGCTGACGCGCCGCAAGCTGGAAAGCGATGCCGTTCTTGCCAAGGAGCAGACACTCGCGGACACGAAAAAGCGCATTGCCGAGTTGCAGGCCGAGCAGCGCAAAGTCGCCGCCGAGGTCGAGCAGATGGACAGGCTCATCGCCATGTGTGAGGAGTTCACGCGCTACCGCGTGCAGGCTATCACCGAGAGCGTCAACAGCAAGTTCCGTCTGACACGCTGGCGGCTGTTCACTGAGCAGGTCAACGGCGGTCTGGCAGACTGCTGTGAGCCGATGGACAGGAACGGCTCGACGTTCGAGGGCACGAACAACGCCATGCAAATCAACATCGGCATGGACATTATTGACACGCTTTCCGCACATTTCGGCCGCCGTGTACCGCTTTTCGTGGACAACGCCGAGAGTGTTACACATTTGCAGCCTATCGGCTCGCAGGTCGTGCGGCTGGTGGTTTCGGAGCAGGATAAGGAGTTGAGAATCGAATGAGCCTGAAAGCAAAACGCAAGGTCGTGAGCAGCATTCCGCCGATGGACGGCGGCACTTATATGGGTGTTTGCGTTGCTGTGGTTGACCTCGGTCGGCAGTACAAGCAGTTCGAGAAGCAGAAGCAGGGCAAGTACGCCGAGGAATGTATGTTCATCTTCGAGATACCGGATGAGCGTGTCGAGGTGGACGGCGAGGACAAGCCGCGCTGGCTGTCGTCCCGCCGGTTTACGGTGTCGCTGCATGAGCGTGCGGCGCTGTTCCAGATGCTGACCGCATGGCGCGGCAAGGCGCTGACTGATGCAGAACTGGATCCGTCCGGTGACGGTTTTGACCTGATGCAGATGGCAGGTGTACCGGCCATGCTCAGTGTCACGGTCGTTGAAAAGGATGACGGCAGCAAGTACAACCGCATCGAGGCGGTCACTGGTTTCCCTAAAGGCCTTCCGGCACCGCAGCCGGAGAGTGAAATCCTTGTATTTGATGCGGATGAGCCGGACATGGAAGTGTTCGGCAAACTGCCCGAGTGGGTGCAGGACATCATCCGCAAGTCCACACAGTTCGCGGACAACGCACCCGAGGAAAAGGTCGATATTCCGCCCGAAGAACCGGAAACGCCGCCTGACAGCAAAGGAGCGTGCCCGATTTGACGTTTACATCACTGGCGAGCAGCTCTCGCGGCAACGCCTACGTTGTGTCGGACGGTGAAACGACTCTGCTGCTGGAGTGCGGCCTGTCGTTCAGGGAGCTGCAAAAGCGGCTCGGCTATGGCGTGGCGGACATTACCGCCTGCCTTGTCAGCCATGAGCATCAGGATCACGCCAAGGCGGCAGCACAAATGCTGAAAGCTGGCGTGCCGGTATACATGAGCGAGGGCACAGCCGCCGCCCACAAGGATGCAATGGATGCGGCGCACCTCATCCGGGCAGGAGAGGTGCTGCGGTTCGGACACCTGACCGTCGTTCCGTTCCGCACCTATCACAATGTAGAGGAGCCACTCGGCTTTCTCATTGAGGACGGCCGCACGAAGGAGCGGCTGCTCTGGGCGGTCGATACCGCCAATCTGGGTGTCACCGCTGACCGGCTGACTTATATCGCCGTAGAGTGCAACTACGAGGAAAGCCTGCTGGACCGCAGCGACCGCATTCCCTCGTTGCTCAAGGAGCGCATTCGGCACAGTCATTTCGAGGTGAATGACGTTATCAAATGGCTGCACAAGCAGGATCTCAGTGGTGTACTCACCATCTGGCTACTGCACCTGTCCGCCGGCAACAGCAGGGCAGAGGCATGGCAGCGGCGGTTTGAAAGGGAGTTTCCGGGTATCACCATTCGGATTTGCCCGGAATGAAAAAATTTTTTCCCGGAGTTGACCGTTTGAGGTCAATTTTTTCGGGCGATTCACATGATAGATGAGGAGCAAAACCATGCGAAAGAAATTATGCCTGGGTTGCGCACAGGCAATACAGAAACGCGCAGACATTCGCTACACCGGCAAGCGCACACAGGTCGGTATCTGCGGCGGCTGCCACAGCAAAATGCTGGTGACGGAGTACATCGTACCGGACAGCGTGCCGCAGCCTGAGCCCAAAACGTTGCCGGAAACCGAGCCGGAGCAGCCCAAAGCGTCCGGCGGTTCGGGCGAAAAGTGGACGATCAGCCTGACGGTTGACAGCCGTACCGCTGCCGCGATCGCGCGTTACGCCGAACGCTGGCAGCTGACAAACGGCGAGGTCGTGGACAGCCTGATGTGCTTCTACAAGCGCGAAATGAGAAAGAGGTATAACCATGAGTGAGAATTACAACGCCACCGGAGAAATCAAGGAAATCGGTATTCTGGACATGATGAACGGTGCGATTGGCGAACGCGCGGCGTATGAGCTGTCGCGCATTATGAAGAACTGCCGCGACCTGAATACCGAGGCAAAGAAGGCACGCACGCTGACCATCAAGCTGTCCATCGTGCCGACCGAGAACCGCGACAGCGTGGCGGTTCGCGCAGAGGTGAGCAGCAAGCTGGTTCCGGTCAAGCCGATCGACGGCGCACTGCTGCTCGGCGGCACGGACGCAGAACCCATCGTTATGGAGTACACGCCGCAGGTGCCCGGTCAGCAGTCGTTCGACCCGTCCGTTGACACCGAACCCAAGGTCGTCAAGCTGGCGTAAATCAATAGGAGGATATTCAAAATGATCAAGGAAGCACTGGAATATATCGTAAACCTTTCGGCTCCGCATCTGGAGTTCCGCAATGGCAGCCACTATGCAGACCGCGTGCTGCACCGCATTCCGAACGAGCTGACGGCATCGCCGCTGGCGGTACATACGCTGTCGGCGGTGCGCGACTACATCGAGAGCGGCACGGATGAGTGCGCTGAGGACGAGGACAGCCTCAGCCGCCGCTTTGTTATCCACGTTGCGGATTACGACAGCGTGTACCTGTACCGCGAGCTGAACAGCGACAAGGCGCGTGAGTGCTTGCTGGAAGCCGAGCTGTCCGCACCAACGTTCCCGTTTGGCCGCTGGCTGGGCGTGGAGGAGTTCATCATCAATATGCAGACGCATTTCGTGCCGACCGAAGTCCGCGACACGTTGGTGCAGCTCATTAGCACGGTAACGACCGAGAACGGCGTATCGCTGGCGGATGACGGCATGACGCAGCGCGTGACGGCCCGTAGCGGTATTTCTCTTGTGAAGCAGGTGAGCGTGCCGAACCCGGTTGTACTGGCGCCGTACCGCACCTTTACCGAGGTTGAGCAGCCGAAAAGTCCGTTCGTGTTCCGTATTCGCCAGACCGGCGATGAGGTGCAGGCGGCGCTCTTTGCGGCTGACGCGGATGCATGGAAGCGTGAGGCTATCGCAAATATCCGCGACTGGTTCGAGCAGCACATTCCGCAGGAGCTCCGCGAAGACGTTATCATTCTGGCGTAAGCAGGCAAGGCACAGGGCGGTAACTCCGCCCTTCCTGCCCTGAAAACCGGAGGTGATACTACGGGCAGACCGACCAAGGACGGACTGGATTATTTCCGTCACGACATTGGACTGATGAGCGACCCGAAGCTGATTACCGCACGGCGCAAGTACGGCGCAGCGGCGATCGTGGTGTACTTACAACTGCTGGTGATGGCGTACCGTGACAAAGGCTATTATTTAGCCTACGGCGATAGTGACCGTGACGGCGTGATCTGGTCCATTAAAAGCGAAGTATTGTCCGGACGCTATGAGCCGGACGCAGAAAAAATTGCAGAGATGATAGACTGTCTGGCGGCGCACGGGCTTTTCGACGGCGACCTGTTCCAACAGGGCATTATCACCTCGCACAGAATCCAGGAGCACTACTACTTTGCGACTGCCGGACGAACCAATCCGGAGGTGAAGTGGGAACTGTGGCTTCTGACCGAGCAGGAAATGCGGGAGATCAGCTCTCGCAGTGTTTTGCTGCAAAAATTCGTTTCCCGCGAGGAAAACCCCGGTTTCACAAGTGAGAAACCCCAGTTTCCCTCTGACGAAAGTACACATAGTAAAGTAAAAGAAAAAGATAGGAATATAGATAGTAATTCTACTCTACTACACAGTGACGTGGAGGGAATTTTAGGTGAACGGCTGAACAAGGCCAACCGCTCTGCTATCGCCAAGATGAGGTCATTAGGAATGACCGATGAGGTGATAACCGCCACTGCGCATTATGCAGTCGGCCACGCCAAGAGCGACAGCCGCGGTTATGTGCCGTACTTTATGACCGTACTGCGTGAGCGGCTGAAAAACGGCGTGCTGACGGCAGCGAACCTGTCCAGGCCGAAAGAGCAGAGCAGACCAAAGCAGGAGGACTCGAGCGGCTATCTCAGCCCGACGAATATTAGCGGTTCGGATTGGGAGCAGGACTGGAAAGCCCAGAAGGACGCCATCCGTGAGCAGCGGCGGCAGGTTGAGGAGCAGCAGGACGATTCGCAGCTCTCCGACTGGGAGCGAGCGTGGAGAGATCGAGTTATGAATCGCAGTAAGGAGAACACCAATGATTGAGTGCAGACTGTCTACGCTGATGGGTGCTCAACGCAAGAAAATCAGCGAAGTATCTCGTGCGACTGGTATTTCTCGTACAACGTTGATTGGATTGTATTATGACCGCAGCAAGGCGGTGTCGTTTCGGGTGGTTGAGCTGCTGTGCAGGTATCTGAATTGCACGATTGGCGATTTGTTTGTAATCGAGGAGGAGAACCATGGCAAAATGTAAATTCTGCGGACAGGGCGTGCGGACTGCACCCGTGTTCCATACCGGCTGCTGGGAGCAGCGGGCGCATAAGGTCGCGGAGGCGTTCTGCGACGAATACTGCCGCTGGCCGAACGAAGTCAAGGATCAGCGCGACCTCATCGAGCTGCACTGCTCGGAGTGCGTGGTCGCGGAGCTGCTGCGGCTGGGAGGGAACGAGGTATGATGCTGGAACTGACAGGTAAGGACATTCTCGCCCTGACCAACGAGAGCAAGCGCAAGGCCGTCTTGGCTGATTGGCAGAACTGGGGCATCTGGCACAGGGCGCCCGAGATCGGGCTTAGCGTGTACCGGCTCGATCTGCCGGACGGCAGCTTTTTCACCGCCAGCTGGTACGAGGGCGACGACTTCTTTCCGGGCGGCGGTACGCATAACGTCAACCGTCCGCGTTTCAATCTCTGCGACAAGGGCGGCAAGTTGAAAGCCGGGAGCAAGGCCGAGAGCCTGCTGACGGACAAGCTCAAGGAGCTGCGGAAGGAGCTGCTGCGCGATGCGTGACCGCAAAATCTCGGAAATGACGGACGAGGAACTGCGCGAGCTGATGAAAAAGCGGCGCGGAAAGTGTCACACCGGCGCGGCGAACGCCGCCCAGCGGGAGCTCTGGAAGCGGCACTGGCACGATATTCCGCGCCGACCGGAAGAAAAGGAGGACCTGCCGCAATGAAAACCGATGAACTTATCGAAGCCCTCAGACGGCTGAAAGTGCAGACCGGCTCTCTGGTCTGCCTCGGCTGCGGGCATGAGCACAACTGCGGTGTGCATGGCTGCGCGATCGCGCGAGAGGCCGCGGTGCGGCTGAGCCTGTACGAACACGCGCTGGAGCAGGTCGCAAAGGAACGCGACACGCTGCTTGCGCAGCTCAAGCGGCTCGGCGGCTGCATGGACTGCACCGGGCATATGAACCCGGAGGCGCGGCTCTGCACCGACTGCGACGAGACGTTCTGCGCGTGGCAATGGAACGGAGGCGCATCACATGACCGACCGTGAGCTGAATCTTCTGCGCGAGCTGCTCGAAACGCTCGAACGGGACGAGGGCGCGTGCTACAAAGACCGCTCGCACTGCACGCCCGCTTGTCCGCCCTGGATGGCAGGAGAGTTCGACGGCAATATCTGCCTGCCAAGCATTCTTGCACGGCGCGTCAAGCGGCTGACGTTCGGAAAGGCGCTGCCGACAACGAAGGGAGAGAACAACCATGAAAGCAATCCGTAAAAAGCCCGGCTGCGAGCCGGAGATCATCGAAGTGGAGAATACGCTGAAAGCCTTGCAGCAGGAAGTCGGCGGCTATATCGAAACCGTAACGATTGCATCGGATGTCGTCGTTATCTGCAACGAGGAAGGAGTGCGGCTCGGAATGCCGTACAACTGCCGGTTCGTCGACGTGGATTTCGTCGGTCCGATTCTCGTGGTCGGCCGTAACAAGGACGAGTTCTGTGACGTGCCGGAGGCCGACTTCCTGATGCATCATCTGCGGGATGAGGACAACACCCATGACGATTAACCAGGCAATCCGCATCCTCGACCCGGCAACGACAGCCGAGGAGCTGGCAACGATCGAATACTATGGCGGTCTGCACGGCCACGAGAAGATGATGGCTGCGTGTGACGAGGCGTGCCGCGTGGCGGTTCAAATTATGAGAAAATACATGGAGGAACAAAAATGAAAAAGAAAATCATGGCGGCACTGCTCTGCGGTGCTATGATGTGTAGTCTGTCGGCCTGCAGGGAGAGCGAGCGCGTTGCGTACAACATCTCGAAGAAGGCGGACAATTTCAACGTCACGCGCCGTCTGGAAGTCATCAACGCGCGTACGGACAAGCCGGTGTTTGAGCTGATCGGCAACTTCGCCATCTCGAACAACAGCGAGAACGAGCTGGAGGTGACTGTCGAGACCGGGCAGGGCGTTTACAAGAAACACCTTGTGTACCTCAACGACTGGACGATCTACGTTGTGGAGGACGTCAGCGGCGCTTACGTGGACAAGTTCCACTACGAGGTGAATTTCCTGCCGGAGATGATCATTCCGGTTACGGTGACGTCGCATGACTAAATACAGCGATAAAGTTCGGCGCTACCTCGTGTGGCGCTACGGTATTACGGACAGGGAGGGAAGACATTGAACAAGCGTGAGGACTGGTGGGAGTACACAAAGCGCATCATCCGGTCATACCCGGCACTGTGCCGCAAGGCGGAAAGCGTGGGCGACACGCCTTGCACACCGGCCTACGGCGCATCCGGCGGTCATAGCGGCGGCGGCAGTCCGGTTGAGCGTGCGGTCGTTGACCGCCTGACAGACAAGGAGCAGCGGCGGTATGATGCGGTACGGCAGGCCATCGGCGAAACCGAGTGCATGAAGCACGGCCGCCAGCGTATGGAGCTGATTGACCGTGTGTACTGGAAGCGAAGCCACACATTGTACGGCGCGGCGATGTGCGTGCCGGTGAGCGAGAGGACGGCCAAGATGTGGAATGCGGAGTTTGTGCGCACGGTTGAGAAATATCTGGATCTACCGTAAATTTTTTTGGAAATTTGCACTTCGTGACATAGAAGCCGTGATATTCTTATATCGTGAAGTTGACAGGGGTGAAACCCAGACCCTGCTCCTCTTGCTTCATGTTACGGCATTGACCTCCGTGGAAAGGCACTCTCATTCGAGGGTGCTTTTTCATGGCAAATAAAAAGAGCCGATATTACTCGGCTCTTCTATGGAAGACGGATTTTATACGCTGAAGGATTGCAGAAAGTTTTTGGCGATATAAAAAGACCATGTAAAAAACAACAAGGATAAAGTCTAATGCCGCAATAATCCCATTGATAGGGGGATTACCATTTTGAAATTCGTTAATAAACACAATTATAATTAAGCATAAATATAAAACTGGAAATATGATTGTGTAAATATAATGAATTAAATCAAGAACTTGTGGATATTCTTGCAGATAATTTCCACCTTCTCTGCAAATTGGCAAGTCACCGTTTAGCTGAAAGTTTTCTTCTATGGTATGGATATAGTTGGTTAATCGTTCAGAATAAATATTGCGCTGAATATACCGGATTGTGTAGTACAAAAGTAATCCCCATAGTAAAGAACGTATTACATTTGTTTCCGGAATTGATACAACGCCCCATTGGTTCTTTGCAATCTGCTGGATGGTTGATAATGTGCTCAATGGATCAAGGTTGAACACGAACAAAAGAGCTAGCAAAATACACATTATCACAAAAAAACGATCTCGGTCGCGCTGAGCGTCCTTCATAAGTACAACGGTGTCTTTGTAATGATCGTAAAGAATATCAAGGTGTTCCATTAAGCGTTGTTTAGAGCATTAATGATGCCGTCCTGAGTAAAACCGTTAACCCATTGTGCTCCAATGTCATAGCATTCAATAGGAGCATCGTACGACGAATCTATCTTTACCACAACAATTTTGTTTCCTGCGTCGACACTTCGTTGAACTTCGAAACTTTGCCAATTATTAAAACCAATAAGTTCGTGATCAGGATGCTGTTTAGTAGATTCCGCTCCCACAATAACTAAGGTATAAGTGGCTGCGTTAATCTTTTTTGTAAGATTTGTCTTTACAACCGATACAGAATTTGTCTGGATTTCGTCAGATGAAAAATCGTTAAACACAAAATCCATATTTTTGTTTGCATCCCAAGCGTTCAAGAGGAATTTGTACAACTTGTCATTAGTGTAGTCGAAAGACACAAACACATGTTTCTTTGCCATAAATACACCTCTTTCTATGATGATTAAACAATATTATAACATTACATTAGGGCAAAGGCAAGGAGAAGCGTATGTGTGGTCATATTTGGGAAGAAATAAATCGAACACATTATTTCGATTATTGGGGATATAAGGTGATTGTAATTTACTTTTCTTGTAGCAAATGCGGAAGAACTAAAAAGAGAAAATTCTGGTAGAAAAATAGTTTGGCCACCTACTGTGTAGGCGGTTTTCTTTTACCCATTTTCAGAAAGGACGGTGAGCGCGTGAGCAAACTGACAGCCAAGCAGCAGGCTTGGGTAGATTATTACAAGCAGGGCAAGACGGCGGCGGAGGCGGCGCGGCTTGCCGGATACAAGGCGAGGGATGACAACGGATTTCAGTCCATCGGCAGCGAAAACCTGCGGAAACTTGCTGTTTACATCGCGGAGCGGGATAAAATCCTTGAAACGCCGCGCATTGCCAACATGGAGGAGATAAACGCCTTCTGGACGAACGTCATGCGTGACAAGGACGAGGAAACCAAGGACCGGCTCAAGGCCTCAGAGCTGAGAGCGAAAGCGGCAGGCGCGTTTGTGCAGAAAATCGAGCACTCCGGCACCCTTGAGGTGGAGAACCCGCTCGCCGGTCTGACCACCGAGGAGCTGCGGAAGCTGGCGGACGATGGTTGACCCTCGCATTCGCAGGGCGGCTCGCCTTGAGCTTGCGCGGCGCGACTTCTGGGCGTTCTGCAAGCTGATGGCGCCGGACTTCTACCGCGAGGACCGGCCGTACCTCAAAACGCTGTGCAGGCGCTTACAGGCGTTCTGCGAGAGCGACCGCAAGGTGCTGGTGGTCAATATGCCGCCGCGCCACGGCAAGAGCCGCACGGCGGTGCTGCTAAGCCAGTGGCTGTTCGGGCGCGATCCGTCCGAGCAGATCATGACCGGCAGCTACAACGAAACGCTGTCCACGACGTTCGCACGGGCAGTCCGCGACGGCATTGCGGAGGAACGGTTTGACCCGAACCGCATTGTGTTCTCGGACATTTTTCCGGCGACACGCATCAAGTACGGCGAGGCCGCTGCGGGCAAGTGGGCGCTCGAGGGGCAGTACGCAAGCTACCTCGCAACCTCTCCGGGCGGCACGGCGACCGGCTTCGGCGCGCGCAAGCTGATTCTCGACGACCTCATCAAGAAAGCCGAGGAGGCGTTCAACGAGGGCGCACTCGACAAGCAGTGGCAGTGGTTCACGGACACGATGCTGTCCCGAACCGAAACCGGCTACAAGATCGTTATCATCATGACGCGCTGGGCGACCGGCGACCTCGCAGGCCGTGCGCTGGAGCACTGGCCGGATGCGGAACTCATCACGATGAAAGCCTTGCAGGACGACGGCACGATGCTGTGCGATGCGGTTCTCACCCGTGAGGACTACGAGGACAAGGTTCGCACGATGAGCGAGGAGATCGCGTCAGCGAACTACCAGCAGCAGCCGATCGACCTGAAAGGCCGTCTGTACAGCAGCTTCAAGACATACACAGACATTCCGCGCGATGCAAACGGCAGTCCGCTGTTCACGCATATCCGCAGCTACACGGACACGGCGGACACCGGCGCGGACTATCTTTGCAGCATCATTTACGGCGAGTACGCGCACGAGGCGTATGTGCTCGATATTTACTACACCAAAGCCCCGATGGAAGTGACCGAGCCGGAAACCGCACGGCGGCTGCTGGCGCACGGCGTAAACCTCGCGAAAATCGAGAGCAACAACGGTGGCCGCGGCTTTGCCCGCAACGTGCAGGAGCAGCTTCGGCGCCTCGGCTCCAACCGCTGCCGTGTGGAGTGGTTCCATCAGAGCGAAAACAAGGTCGCAAGAATTCTCACAAACGCAACATGGGTACAGAACCATATTTATTATCCGGTCAACTGGCGTGACCGCTGGCCGGAGTACGCAAAGGCCATGCAGCATTATCAGAAAGAGGGCAAAAACGCCCACGATGACGCTCCCGACGCGACAACCGGCGTTGCGGAGCAGTTCAACAGGAAAGGAGGTGTCAGCGTATGGTGAAAGTAAACAGCCGCACGATTCAGCGGCTTTTGCAGGGACACGGGCAGTTCATCCGCGAGGCGGACGAGGCGCGACGCTATTACAGCAACGTCAACCGCATCAAGCAGGACAACAGCGTTTTGCAGCGGCAGGCAGAGACCGAGCAGGCGCTCGGCAATCCGCTGCACCTCGCGGACAACCGCATTTCGCACTCGTGGCATAATCTGCTCGTGACGCAGAAGGTTTCCTACGCGCTGAGCTACCCGCCGGTGTTCGATGTGGGGAACAAGACCGCCAACGAGCGGATTGCAGAGATTCTCGGAGATCAGTATACCGCAACGGCCATGCAGCTCGGCATTGACGCGAGCAACACCTCGGTCGGCTGGCTGCATTACTGGCGCGGCACAGACGGCAGGTTCCGCTACCACACCGTAGACCCGGAGCAGATCGTGCCGGTGTTCTCTGGTACGCTGGAGAGCGATTTAGTCGGTGTGCTGCGCTGCTACACCATGCTCGACCCGCAGAGTGGACAGACCGTGCAGGTGTGCGAATACTGGGATGACACGACCTGCCGGTTCTACAAGCAGAACGGCGTGTCCGGCAACTACACCTACTTCGAGTATCCGGAAGTCGGGCAGGAGCTGCGGCACGGCCTCGGCGCGGTGCCGTTCATCCCGTTCTACAACAACGCCGACCGGCGGGGCGATCTGCCGCTGTACCGCGACCTGATCGACGCCTACGACAAGGTGGTTTCCGGCTTCGCCAACGACATGGAGGACGTGCAGGAGGTCATCTTCGTCATCAAGAACTACGGCGGCACGGACAAGACCGAGTTCATGAGTGACCTCAAAAAGAGCAAGCTCATCAAGGTCGAGGGAGACGGCGGTGTGGATACCATCCGAGCGGAAATCCCGTTTGAGGCACGTAACGCCTTCCTCGAAAGAACCCGCCGTCAGATCTTCGTTTCCGGCATGGGCGTTGACCCGAACCCTGAGAATTTCGGCAACTCGTCCGGTGTGGCGCTCAAGTACCTGTACAGTCTGCTGGAGCTGAAAGCCGTGATGTTGGAAACGCAGTTCCGCTCCGGCTTTGCTGAGCTGGTCCGTGCTATCTGCCGCTTGGAGGGTATCGCACAGCCGAAACGCATTCTCCAGACCTGGACACGCAACATGGTGCAGAACGATCTCGAAACCGCGCAGATCGCGCAGCAGTCGGTCGGCATTATCTCGGACAGAACCATCCTCGCAAACCATCCGTGGGTAGACGATGCCGAGAACGAGCAAAAGCAGCTGGAAAAGGAACAGCAGGCAGCAGCAGAGAAGCAGCCGCAGTTTCAGTTTCCGCCAAAGGACGGTGTAGGCGATGGCAGCAGCGGATAAGCTGAACGGCGCCTACTGGCGCAAACGTGCCATCGAGCTGGCCGAGAAGCAGAAGCAGGAAGATGACGACCTGTGTCTGCGGTTCCACCGGGAATACGAGCGCATTCTGCACGAACTGGACAAGGAAATTTCTATCTTCTATGCCCGCTATGCCGCAAACGAGAGCGTCAGCATGGCAGACGCACGCAGGCTACTGCGGGATGCAGAGCTGGAGGACTTCCGGATGTCGCTGGACGAGTTCCGCGACAAGGCGCTTGCCGGCGGCTTTGACAAGGAATTGGAGGAGGTTTATCTCCGGTCGCGTATCTCGCGCTTGCAGGCGTTGCAGACGCAGGTTGAGCTGCGTATGATGGAGCTGTTCGGCTCTCAGCGCGATGTGCTGCGCGACCATTTGCAGGAGCGTTACACCGACACCTACTACCGCACGGTGTACGCTGTCAGCCAGCAGGTCGATGTGGCAAGCACGTTCGCAAGAATTGACCCGCAGACGGTCGAGAAGATACTCGCTACGCCATGGGTCGGCAGTGAGTTTTCCTCACGCATCTGGGCGGACAAGGACAAGCTGACCCGTGAGCTGATGCAGACGCTCTCGCGCGGCTTTGTCCGCGGCGACTCGCTCGACCGCATGACGAAAGAGTTCGCCCAGCGCATGGGCGTGTCCGAGAGCAGGGCGGCAACGCTCATCCACACCGAGAGCGCCCACATGGCGGCTGAGGCTGCCGAACGGGGATACCGGGAAACCGGTGTCCAGTCCTATCGGTTCGAGGCAGCGCTCGATCTCAAGACCTGCGCAGTGTGCGGTGCTCTGGATCAGCGCGAGTTTTCGCTTGCGGAGCACGAAACCGGCATCAATTATCCGCCGCTGCATCCGCGCTGCCGGTGTACCACTGTTCCGGTAACGGAGTTCCGAATTGGCAGTAAGCGTGCCGCCAGAAATCCCGCGACCGGTAAGACCGAGTATGTCGAGAAAGGTATGACATATGAGGAATGGCATAAGAAATATGTTGAAAACGACCCGGAAAGTGCTATACTGGAATTGAACAAGCGCGAAACAAGCGCACTGCAGAAGTATGTCAGTGCGGCCAGCTATTCGCTAAACGATAAGCTGCGCCGAGGTGAATCGCTCAGCGAAGCGGAACAGCGCTGGACGAAACGGCTTGACAAGGCGCTGGATAAACTTCCAGTGTACGAGGGAACGGTATATCGTTCTCTGTCCAGTGACATGATACCGGATAAAGCTGCTTTTCTGGCAGCGCATGAGGTTGACGCGATCGTTACATACGACGCATACACGTCTACTTCTACGGAGGTATATGACTCGGATATGGATATTCAGCTGGTTATTCAGAGTAAGACCGGCAGAGATATGCGTGGTATCAACACAATCGAAAAGGAAATCCTTTTCAAGAGAGAATCGCGTTTCATTGTTGACAGAAAGGAGGGCAACACCATATGGCTGACAGAAATTTAACCTTTGAGGACTTCAAAAGGCTGTCACCCGAGGAACGCAACAGGCGATATGAAGAACTGTCCGATCATGACAAGTTTCTGGCACGCTGTTCGCAGCCGTCTGGCGTTCATGGTGTGCTGTGCAATACCTGTATCCACCGAAAGCGGGTATGCTGCAAGGCGTTTCCGGATGGTATCCCGGGCGAGCATATGAATAAGCTGGAGAAAAAACCGGCAATCGAATGTGCACCGGGCGTTCACTATCAACCAAAGACTTAGTCATCAAGACCGTACATTGGAGAGATAACAATGGATCTCATTCAGCACATGAAAAAGCTGCTCGGCACCGAGCACCCATATGACAAAGCGCATCGCCTCAAGGTGGAATGCACGGACGGTATTACGCTGACCGGCAAATTCGTCACCGTCGTAGGCGCACTGGACAATGAACCGGAGATTGCAGAGCTGATTATCCGGCGCGACGACAACGGCGTTCTGACCGGAATGCTGGAAACCGAAATCAAAACAGTAGAACTGATGGACTAAACCACCAAGGATTCAATCCAAGGTGGTTTTTTCATACCCATTTTTCGATGAAAGGAGCAAAAAACAATGGAATTTCTCAAAAACCTTTTTGAAAAGGGCGCACTGACGTGGGAGCAGTTTCAGCAGGCGGCGAAGGACGCAAAGTTTGAGGTCGTCAACGCCGCCGGCGGCGCTTACGTGCCCAAGGCCGACCTGGACACCAAGGCGCAGGAGCTGACCACGGCGAACAACACCATCAAGGACCTGCGTGCGGCTGCCAAGGCGTGGGACGGCAAGGACCCGAAGAAGCTGGAGGACGACCTCAAGACCCTCCAGACCAAGTACGACACCGATACCGCGAATATTCGTCGCGACGCTGCCATTGACCTGGCGCTGACCCGTGCCCACGCACGCGATCCGCAGCTGACCCGCGCGGCGCTCTCGATGGATGACATCAAGATCGGCGCAGACGGCAAGATCACCGGCCTTGACGCGCAGGTCGAAAGTCTGAAAAAGGACAAGGCATGGCTGTTCGAGGAGGACGGCGCAGGTCAGTCCGGCAAGCAGGGCGACAAGGGCGGAAACCCGAACGGCGGTCAGGGCGGCGGCTATGACCCGCAGTCCGGCGGCAAGCCGAACACGGTAAACGACCTCGGTTCCGCTCTCGCAGAAGTATACAACACCAACGGCTAACAGAAAGAAGGAATGAAAAATGCCTATCACTCTCGCACAGGCAAAGGTCGGCATGGCAAACCATGTGGACCAGCAGGTTATCGACCAGTTCCGCCGCGGCTCCATGCTGCTGAACGCACTGACGTTTGACAACTCGGTTTCCCCCGGCACGGGCGGCTCGACCCTGACCTATGGCTACACCCAGCTCAAGACCCCGGCAGGCGCGGACTTCCGCGACATCAACGCCGACTACACCGAGACCGTTGCCGACCGCGAAACCAAGTCGGTTGACCTCAAGATTTTCGGCGGTACGTTCAAGATCGACCGTGTTCTCGCTAACACCGCGAACGGTCAGATCAACGAGGTGCAGTTCCAGCTGGAGGAGCACATCAAGGCGACCACCAACCTGTTCCACTACACCGCCATCAACGGCGACAAGGGCACCAAGGGCTTTGACGGTCTGGACACGCTGCTTGTCGGCACTTCCACCGAGCTCAACGCCGACGCATCCAAGGCTATCGACCTGTCCACCTCGGCGGCGATCGACACCAACTACAAGACCGTGCTCGATATGCTTGACGAGTTCCTCTCCGAGCTGGACGGCGTGCCGACTATGCTCATCGGCAACGCGGCGCTGCTGACCAAGATCCGTTCCTGCGCCCGCCGTGCCGGTTATCTGACCCACGCCGAGGACGCTTTCGGCCGCCAGATTGCAGGCTACAACGGCATTCCGTTCATGGATATGCAGTATTACTACGACACCGCCGAGAAGAAGGAAAAGCCGGTCGTGCCGATTACGTCGCGTGAATACGGCGCGTCCTCGTCCAAGACCACGGTTACCGGTCTTACCGACCTGTACGCAGTCCGTCTGGGTCTGGACGGCTTCCACGCGGTCTCTCCGATGGGCGGCAAGGTGATTTCGACCACGCTGCCTGATTTCTCCACCGCAGGTGCAGTCAAGGCCGGTGACGTGGAAATGGTAGCCGCTACCGTGCTCAAGAAGTCTCGCGCTGCCGGCGTGCTGCGTAACTTCAAGGTAAAGTGAGGGAATTGCCATGTACAAGATTAAGGCACCGAACGAGGAGTATGACCGCAAGATCGGCGGCGTGCAGTTCGTCAGTGGTGAGGCGCAGACGGATAACGAGTGGCTTGCAAGCTGGTTCTCTGGCCGTGCGGGCTTTACCGTGGAAACCGTGACCGCCGAGGAGGAAATCGAGCCGACCGAGGACAAACCGAGGGGGAAGCGCAGAAATGACAAGGGAAACGCTGATGCTGCGGGCGCAAAGTCTGCTGCCGAACCTGCCGCAGGAAACGCTTGAGTTCGCCTGCGATCTGGTGCTCGAGCAGATCTGTAACTACTGCAATCTGACCGAGGCGCCGGACGGCCTGACGAACACCGCAGCGCTTATGGTGCGCGGCCTGGTAAACAGCGTTCAGCTCCAGAACGAGAATATGCAGCCTGCCGCAAAGGGCGTGTCCAGAGGGGATACGTCCTTTTCCTTTGCAACCGCAGCGGAACAGCTGGCGGCGCTGGCAAGCTCGGGTGACTTCCTCACCGACTACAAGGCGCAGCTGAACGCCTATCGAAAGATGAGGTGGTAGCATGCTCGGCAATCCGGAGCTGGAACGGGCGCTGCTGGAGCAGACCTATGACGGCGTGATGACCGTCACCGGCACAAGCAAGCAAACCGTGAATGGCGAAACCGTTGTTACACCGGATGCGGTGCTGCACGAGAATATTCCGTGTGCGCTGTCGTTTTCGGGCACACCGGACAGCAAAACGGACGCGAACAGCGGTCAGATCAGCTATCAGGCGACGATTTACTGTGCGCCGGAGCTGACGATTCCGGCAGGCTGCCGCATTGCGGTTCAGCAGTACGGCGCGACCTATCGGCTGAAATACAGCGGCGAAAGCGCGGTCTATCCGACCCATCAGCAGCTTTCTGCCGTCCGAGAGGAGCGAGCATAATGGCAAGCTGGGGAAGCTGTGATTTTCACGAGCTGCGCGACTTAAACGAACGCATTAAGGCCGCCGCCAGTGAACCGGAGATGGACGCTTTCTACACCGGCCTGCTCGATGAGATGATGAACGGACTGCTGACCGACGTCAAGGAGCTGACACCAGTTGACCGCGGTCATCTGCGGCGCAACTGGTTCATCACCAAGGCGAAGCGCAGCGGCAAGGTGTACCACGCGGATATTTATAACAATATCGAGTATGCACCATACGTCGAGAACGGCCACCGGCAGGAGGTCGGACGGTACGTTCCGGCCATCGGCAAGCGCCTTGTGAACGGCTTTGTCGAGGGCAAGCATATGCTGCGTGACAGCCTGTTCGACCTTCAGAAAGCCGCGCCGGACTTTATCAAGACCAAAAGCGAGGAATTTCTCAGCCGCATGATGGAGGGCAAATGATAAACACCACACAGGAAATCGTCGATAAGCTGCGCACGGTCTATCCATCGGAGCAGTACGACATCTATACCGAGTGTATCGAGCAGGGCTTCTCTGCGCCGTGCTTCTCCATTCGGCAGCTTCGTGCGGACGTCACGCCGTACCCGTCCGGTCTGCATGAGATCGTGCAGCACATGGACGTGCGGTTCTTCCCGTCGGACGGCCGTCCGCAGGAGCAGTGCCGGGAGATTGCACAGACACTCACGCTGCTGCTGCGGCGCACGGAGAGCCTGCGCGGCTCGAATCTCTCGTGGGAAATTACAGACGAGGTGCTGCACTTCTTCGCGGACTACCGGCAGTTTGTCCGGGAAATCCCAGAAGATATTCCGATGGAGAATTTGCAGACCACCGTAGGAACGGAGAACGAAAATGGCAGTTAAACGCAAAAACGAGGCAGGAGCACCGGCGTTTACCGGCGCACAGCTCCTGACCTTCGACAGATACCGCGAGCGGCGCGACCTGCTGGGTGTGCTGCTCGACAAGGATCAGCGCTACACCTTTTCCGAGGTGGACGCGCTCATTGATAACTTTATGAAAGGCAAGGTGAATTAAATGGCTTTAGGCGGCGGTATGTATACCGTACAGAACAAGGTTCTGCCCGGTGCGTACATCAACTTTGTGTCGGCGGCTCGCGCGTCTGCGACCCTGGGCGACCGCGGCACGGCGGCTTTCCCGCTGTCCCTCGACTGGGGACCGGAGAACGAGGTCGTGACCATCGAGAACAGCGAGTTCCAGAAGGGCTCACTTGCGCTGACCGGCTACGCCTACACGGCGGACGAGCTGCGTCCGCTGCGCGAGATCTTCGCAAATGCCAAGACGCTGCACTTGTTCCGTCTGAACAGCGGCGGTGCAAAGGCAGCTTGCAAGTACGCAGAGGCGAAGTATCCGGGCAAGATCGGCAACGAACTGAAGATCGTGATTCAGCAGAACGAGGGCTTCACGGTATCGACGAACGAGGTCTACGACGTTTCGACCTATATCGGCACGACCCTTGTGGACACGCAGAAGGCAGTTAAGGCGGTTTCCGACCTTTCCGACAACGACTATCTGCACTGGAAGGGCAGCGAGGCGCTGACCGAGAACGCAGGCCTGCTACTCACCGGCGGCACGACCGGCGCGGTGCAGGATGCAGCTTACCAGACGTTCCTCGACAAGATCGAGCCGTACAGCTTCAACGCGGTCGGCTGCGACACGAAGAACAGCACGGTCAAGGGTCTGTTCGCCAACTGGACGCGCCGCCTGCGTGATGAGCAGGGCGTGAAGTTCCAGTGCGTGCTGCATGGCTACCCGGCGGCGGACTATGAGGGCGTGATTTCCGTCAAGAACGGTCTGGTCGGTGCATCTGATGATACCTCGGCTGTCTACTGGACGACCGGCGCGGAATCCGCGTGCGCGGTCAACCGTTCGCTGACCAACTCGACCTACACCGGCGAGTACGACATCGACACGAACTACACGCAGACCCAGCTTGAAAAGGCGATCAAGGCGGGTGAGTTCACATTCCACCGTGTCGGTGACCAGACGCGCGTGCTGACCGACATCAACACCTTTGTGTCCGTCACGGACGAAAAGAGCGCGGATTTCTCGTCCAATCAGGTCATGCGCGTGCTCGACCAGATTGCGAATGACATTGCAAGCCTGTTCAACTCGAAGTACCTCGGCAAGGTGCAGAACGACGCAAGCGGCCGCGTGAGCCTGTGGAGCGACATTGTAGCGCACCACACCCAGCTCCAGACCATCCGCGCCATTGAGAACTTTGACAGCAGCAGCGTCACCGTGTCGCAGGGCGACATGAAGAAGTCCGTTGCGGTCGAGGACCATGTACAGCCGGTTTCCGCGATGGAACAGCTTTACATGAAAGTAATCGTTGAATAAAGGAGGGAAAAGTCATGCTGAACGCTCCTGTTATGGAAGCAAATGATGCGGTATCCGGTTCGATGGCCGAGTGCTACGTCACCATTGACGGCAACCGCTACAATATGATGCAGCTGTACAGCTTTGAGTCGTCCGCGAAGGTCAATTCGCAGGACGTGAAAATCCTCGGCCGTACCGGCATCGGTAAGAAGCCAACCGGCTGGTCCGGTTCGTGGAAGGGCACGGCGCACTTCAACCAGAGCGTGTTCCGCCGCTGGTTCCTGACCTACTGCAAGACCGGCAGGATGACGCCGTTTGAGATTCAGGTGTCCAACGAGGACCCGTCCTCGTCTGCCGGCCGTCAGACCATCACGCACACCGGCTGCCTGATCGACAGCTCGATTCTGGCGAAGTTCGACGCGGGCGATACCCTGCTCGATGAGGAGCTTTCCGGCACGTTTGATAACTGGGATATGCCGGAGGAATTTAACACGCTGTCCGGTATGGAATAAGGAGGAATTTGCACAATGGGTAATCTTACCGCATTTCTGGCGCAGAACGCCAAACAGGTTGAAAACGTAAGGCTGGTCGTGTCCGACCGCTTCACCGATGAGGACGGCAAGCCGCTCGAGTGGGAGGTGCGCTGCATTTCCTCGCGCGAGGACGAAACACTGCGCCGCGACTGCCAGTACCGCGTACAGGTGCCGGGCAAGCGCGGCAGCTTCCGTCAGGAATTCGACAACGTGCTGTACCTTGCCAAGCTGGCAGCCGCCTGCACGGTTTATCCGAACCTCAACGATGCAGAATTGCAGGACAGCTACGGCGTAAAGTGCGCCGAGGAGCTGATCTCGGCCATGCTGACGCCGGGTGAGTATACGAACTATACGGAAAAGCTGTTCGATATCTGCGGCTTCGGTGACAAGCTCGATCTGGTGGAACAGGCAAAAAACTGATTCGGGGCGGTGAGGGTTCTGATGATTATGAAGCGTATGCAGCGCATTATTGCCTGCAAAAGCTCCATATCCTACCGTCCGAATATTTAAGTCTGCCAAAGGAAGAACGGGCATTTATCTGGGCGTCTTGTGTCGTGCACAACGAGGACGAAAAGGCGGCTCTGGATAAAGCAAAACGAGGGAGGTGAGTTCTATGGCACTGTCAAATACCGTCCAGCTGCGCGACGGCATGAGTAATGTGCTCAGCCGTATTTCGTCCAGTCTGAGTACGGTCAACGACCGGTTTGAGCGGATGCAGAGCCTGACCGAACAGGCGGCGCCGACCGGTCTGTACGCACAATTTAACAGCGAATTGGTGGGTGTGCGCGAAGAACTCACCCGAACCGTGAGCGAAGTCGAGGAGCTGCGGAGCAGCATGACCTCGGCACAGCCGCCGGCAGAAAACCTGACGGCCTCACTTAAAAAGCTGGGCACCGCGTTCCTCGGCTCCAAGCTGGTGAGCGGTATCGTGCGTATGTCGGACGAAATGACGCAGACTACGGCGCGTCTGAACCTGATGAACGACGGTCTGCAAAGCACCGCCGACCTGCAGGAGCTGATCTATCAGTCGGCTATGCGTTCGCGCGGCGCGTACAACGCTACGGCGGATGCGGTCGCGAAGATGGGTCTGCTTGCCGGTGACGCATTCAGCAGCAATCAGGAAACGATCGCATTTGTCGAGCAGCTGAACAAGCAGTTCAAGATCGCCGGCACCTCGGCAGAGGGACAGGCCGCCGCCATGCTCCAGATCACGCAGGCCATGGGCTCCGGCGTGCTGCGCGGTGAGGAGCTGAACTCGGTATTCGAGCAGGCACCGACCATCATTCAGTCGATTGCGGATTACCTCGGCGTGTCGGTCGGTGAGATCCGCAGCATGGCGCAGGAGGGCGAGCTGACAGCAAGCGTTGTCAAGTCCGCGCTGCTGTCCTCGGCGGAGGAAACCAACCGGAAGTTCAGCGAGATTCCGCTCACCTGGTCGGACGTCTGGACGCAAGCCAGCAACATGGCGATCATGGCCTTGCAGCCGCTGCTCGAAGCCATCAACTGGGTGGCGAACAATATTGAGGTCATCGGCCCGCTGGTGCTTGCGGCTGCGGCAGCCTTTGCGCTGTTTGCGGTGGCCGCCAACTGGACGAAGATCTGTGCTGCGGCTACGAAGGCGCTGACCGCCGCGCAGAAGATGCTCAATGCGGTGATGTCGCTCAACCCGATCGTGCTGATTATCGGCTCGATCATCATTCTGATCGGCGTGATCGCCGCGTACATCAACTACACGAACCGGGCAAAGAACGAAACGACGAGCGCCGTCGGCGTGATCTGCGGCCTGTTCGCGATGGCAGGTGCGTTCGTCTACAATATGTTCTATCTGCCGGTCTACAACGTCATTGCCGACCTTATCAACTTCCTCGGCAACGTGTTCCAGCACCCGATTGCATCGATCGAGATTTTGTTTTTGCAGCTCAGCCAGTATGTTGTCGGCGTCATCCGCGGTATGGTGAGGACGATTGAGAAGCTCATCAACCTTATTCCGGGTGTGAAGATCAACATCACCAGCGGCCTGGACGCGTTCTACGACAGCTACACCGACAGAATCCAGAAGATCAAGGATCAGTCCGGGTGGACGGAGTACGTTAAGCACAAGGAGAAGATCGAGTATTCGACGGCTTACGCCAACGGTTACAACTGGGGCGCAAACCTCCAGAACAGCATCTCTGAAAAGCTGGGTCTTGACCTGCCGGACGATCCGGCAACGGGTTTGCTGTCCAACATCGCGGACAACACCGCCCAGATTGCGGACGATGTGAGCGTATCCTCGGACGACATCAAGCTGCTGCGCGATATTGCGGAGCGGCAGGTCATCAACAAGTACACCACCGCCGAGATCAAGGTGGAAATGGTCAACCACAACAACATCTCGAACGAGATGGATCTGGACGGCGTAGTCAATCTGCTGGAAGCCAAGGTCACCGAGGCGCTTGTCACCAGTGCGGAAGGAGTGCACATCTGATGTATGAATTTTATATGGCTGGTGTGCGCCTTCCGGTCACGCCGAGTGCGCTGACCATCAAGATCAGCAATCAGAACAAGACCATCAACCTCATCAACGAGGGTCAGGTGAACGTCCTGAAAGCGCCGGGGCTGTCGAAAATCAGCTTTTCGGCGCTGCTGCCGAACAGGGAATACCCGTTTGCCTGGTATCCGAACGGGTATCAGCCGGCGCAGTATTACATGAGCAAGTTGGAATCGCTCAAGACCGCCCGCAAGCCGTTTGAGTTCTCGGTTATCCGCATAGACGACAGCGGCGAACAGCTGATGAGCGCACAGCCAATGACGGTTTCGCTCGAAAGCTATGAGCTTGCTGAGGATGCCGGAAGCTACGGCGTTGACGTGATGGCAAAGATTGAATTGCTGCAATACGCGCCGTACCATACCAAGTCTATCGAGTTCAAGAAGAGCGAGAGCAGCAGTTCCGGCACGAAAAAAGCGACCGTCACACAAAAGCGCGACACCACGACTGCACCTAAGAACAAGACGTACACCGTCAAGCAGGGTGATACCCTGTGGGATATTGCCCGTGTACAGTTGGGAAACGGGACTAAGTGGACGAGCATTTACAGCCTGAACAAGACGGTCATCGAAGCCGCAGCGAAGAAATACGGTAGGTCGAGCAGCAGTAACGGTTGGTGGATTTATCCCGGAACCGTGCTCAAGCTGCCGGGTTAAGGAGGGGATAGCATGGGTAAATATGTTTGGCCGTGTCCATCCTACTCGCGCATTTCGAGCGGCTACGGCAACCGCACCTGCCCGTTCCACGGCAAGGAGTTCCACGACGGTGTAGACCTCGCTGCGGCAAGCGGCGTACCAATCCTTGCATTTGGTCCCGGTACGGTCACGAAGTCCGGCTGGTACGGCGGTTACGGCAACTACATCAGCATCGACCACGGCGGCGGTCTGATGAGCTTTTACGGGCACGCTTCGGCGCTCTACGTCAGGCAGGGCGCAAAAGTCACCGCCGGTCAGAAAATCGCGGCCGTTGGTACAACTGGCAGCTCGACTGGCTGTCACCTGCATTTCGGTATGCACAAGAACGGCTCGTCCGTCAATCCGCTGAACTACGTTTCTTCCGGCGATACGCTCGCCAAGTATTCCGGCGCGAAGTCGGGTGGTACGGCAACAAATACGGTTAAGGCGCTCTTTACCGCCTATTATCCTGCGAATAATGCCATGGAGGGCGGGTTTCTTGACGCACTGGGAAACAAACTTGACCCGAGCAAGCACACCTGTGCTGCACCGCCAAGCGTACCTTTTGGGACGAAAATCACCGTGCAGGGTACAGGTACAGCGCTTGACGGCGTGACCTACACCGTCAATGACCGCGGCGGCATGATTCAAATCGAAAACGGCGTGTACCACTTCGACCTCTTGATGTCCTCGAACGCTGAGTGCAACCGCTGGGGCAAGAAGTACGGCAAAGCCATCATCGGCGGCTCGTCCGGCTCGACCTCTTCGGGCACGAGCACCGAGAAAGAGAAGAAGAAGGACATCACGACCGTTGTTGTTAAGTCTGTCACCGGCGCGGCGGGCACGCGCAAGGAGATCCTGCGGGATGTGCCGTCCTGCCAGATGCCGGGCGCCGAGCTGATCATCCAGAACAGGAACGGTCAGCTTCAGCAGCCGATGATCGAGGGCGACATCGTGTGGGAAACCACCCGCAGCGGCGCGGCATCCTCGCTGACGTTTACGGTGGTCAAGGATGATACCCTCAATTTTCACGAGGGCAATCCGGTGTCGTTCCGATTCAATGGTGCGAACGTGTTCTATGGGTATGTGTTCAAGAAGTCGCGCTCAGACAATCGGCTGATTAAGGTTACGGCCTATGACCAGCTGCGCTACTTCAAAAACAAGGACACCATCAGCTATACGAACAAGACCTATGCCGATGTGCTGAAAATGCTGGCTGCGGACTACGGCCTCAAGGTCGGTACCGTGACCGACACCAAGTACAAGATTCCGCAGAGGATTGAGGAAGGAACGCTTTTCGATATGCTCGGCAATGCGTCCGACCTCACAATCATCAATACCGGCAAGGTGTATGTGCTCTACGACGATTTCGGCAAGTTGTGCCTCAAACCCTACGAGAGCCTGCTCCTGCCGCTCTACATCGACGAGGACACGGCCCAGGGTTACAGCTACACCTCGTCCATCGACAGCGACGTGTACAACCGCATCAAGCTGGCGTGGGACAATGATGAAACCGGCGTCAGAGAGGTTCATGTGATGAACAACACGGCAAGCCAGAGCAAATGGGGCACGCTCCAGTATTACGAAAAGCTGGATAACGCCCTTAACACCGCCGATTTGCAGACCAAGGCAAAGGCGCTGATGAAATACTACAACGTTATTCACCGCGAGTTGACCATGCAGAAGGTTTTCGGTGATGTTCGGGCGCGTGCCGGTACTTCGGTCTGCGTCGGCATGGGCCTTGGTGATATCAATATCAAGAACTATATGTGTATTGAGAAAGCAAAGCACACGTTCAGCAACGGTCTTTACACGATGGACCTGTATTTGAGCGGAATCCGAGGTGAGTTTAGTGCCTAATATGTTTAACGCTATGAAACAGATCGCAGAAAACGTCTTTGAAGCAAGGCGGCCTGCTGACTGGTGTTACGGAAAGGTCATCTCGCTTGACCCGTTTCAGGTGCAGATTGACCAGAAACTGCCGCTCAAAAAAGAGTTTCTGGCCGTCCGTACTGGCATGAGCGCGTCCTCGTTTAAGGTAGGGGACAAGCTCATTCTGCTAAGGAAACAGGGCGGTCAGGAATATCTCATTTTAGACAAGAAAGGGGCGCTGTAATGCTGCCGACAGAGTATAATGACGATCTCGTGCAGGATTTCGAGATTGAAACACAGCCTACGCGCACCTATGCGCTGCGGTTTGACGGCTACCCGTGTTCCGGCGGCAAACTGGACGGACTGGAAGCCATGAAGCAGGCGATCTTCCTGATTCTCCAGACCGAACGGTTTCAGTACGCGATTTACAGCTGGAATTACGGTATCGAGCTGAACGCCCTGCTCGGTCAGACCATGACGCCGTATCTGCAGGCCAAGGTCGCCAAGGCGATTGAAGATGCGCTCATGGCAGACGATCGTGTGCTCTCGGTTGAACAGTTCTCGTTTACCAAGGGCAAGCGCAATCTGCTTGTAAAGTTTATCGTAACCACGACCGAGGGCGACGTCGAAAGCGAATTTGAGTTTGGAGGTGAAGCGGCATGATCGGACGATACTCGGACGAAATGACGTTTGACTACATTATGAACCGTATGCTGGAATCCGTGCCGGACACCGTGGACAAGCGCGAGGGCAGCATTATCTACGATGCGCTTGCGCCGGCGGCCGCAGAACTGGTCAAATGCTACATGGAACTGGACGTCGTGATGGACGAAACCTTTGTTGATACAGCGTCGCTCCAGTACCTTATGCTGCGCTGCAAAGAGCGCGGCGTAGCCATTCAGGGCGAAACGGCTGCTGTTATCGAGGGCGTGTTCACGCCGTCCAGTGTGGAGCTGACCGCGGGCTTGCGGTTCAACTGCGACGAGGTGAACTACACCATCACAGAAAAGATATCGGCGGGTCACTACAAGCTCGAGGCCGAAACGCTCGGCACGGTCGGCAACAAGTACACCGGTCTGCTGTTACCGATCCAGACGGTCAACGGATTGGAAACCGCCCAGATTGCGGCGGTGCTCATTCCGGCCGAGGACGGCGACACGACCGACACCCTGCGTGAGAAGTATTACGCCAGCATTGACGGTGAAGCGTTCGGCGGCAACGTGGCCGACTACCGCGAGAAGGTCAACGCGATTACCGGCGTGGGCGGTGTCAAGGTCTATCCGGTATGGAACGGCGGCGGTACGGTAAAGCTGACTATTATCGCGTCCGACTTCACCGCGCCGAGCAGCGAACTGATTTCTAAGGTGCAGACCGCCATCGACCCCGAGCAGAATCACGGCGAGGGTCTGGGGCTCGCGCCGATCGGGCATACCGTGACCGTCACCGGCGCGAAGTACGCCGACCTCACCGTTGCGGCGAACATCACCTTTGCCGCAGGCTGGAACTGGGAGAACGGCAAGTCGCAGCTTGTCAGCGCCGCCAATGCGTATCTCGATGAGCTGTGCAAAGCCTGGGCAGACAGCGAAACAACGGTGGTTCGTATCTCACAGATCGAAACACACCTGCTGACCGCGGATTGTGTGGTCGACGTGGACGGCACGACCGTCAATGGCGATACCAAGAACATTGAACTGGCTGCGGACGAGATTCCGCGGCTGAAAACGATTGGCGGTGCACCGTGAGAAAGAAGCTGCAAGACTACCTGCCGCCGATCCTGCTGAAAACCTACGAGTTTCCGCTTTTGTGCGACACTGAGCAGCCGGAGATTGACCGCCTGCGTGATGCCGCTGATGCGGTACTTGACGCGCAGTTTCTAAGCACGGCAGGGGAGTACGCAATTTCGCGCTACGAGAAGATCTTCGGCGTTGTGCCGCAGGACACCGACACGCTCGACGAGCGCCGGTTTAAGGTGCTGACCAGAATCAACACACAGCTGCCGTTTTCCGTGCGGCGGCTCAGACAGCAGCTCGCGACACTCTGCGGCGCGGACGGCTATAAGCTCGAGGTGAACGGCGCGGTCTACACTCTGACCGTCAAAGTTGCGTTGACCGCGAAACGCAATCAGCAGGCGGTTGAAGAACTGCTCGCGGACATTGTGCCTGCGAATATGGTCTGCACAACATCGTTGCTCTACAACACATGGGAGCAGATCAAGCGACTGACGTGGGGTGAGCTGAAAAAGCTCACCTGGCGAGAAATTAAGGAGGAGGTTTTGCCAGATGGCGCAGAAAACACCTAACTATAATCTGAACAAGCCTGGCTACGAGGATTTCGGCGACGTTGACACGCTGAACGAAAACTTTGAGAAGATCGACAAAGTCCTTGCCGCAACCGACCCGACCAAGGTCACCACCAAGGCCGAACCGGCCGACGCAGACGGCGTGATGATCGCGGACAGCGCGGACGGCGGCAAGGCAAAGCGGCTGCTGTGGTCGAGCGTTAAGACGGCGCTCGGCAAGCTGTTCGTACCGCTGACGCGGACGGTGAACGGGAAGACGCTGGCGGAAGATGTGACGCTGACGGGCGATGACATTGCGGTCTCGATCGCCGACTCTACTCCGATTTCTGGCGCGGTAAAATACCGTACAAACCCGAACCTGCTCGATAACTGGTACTTCGGCAACCCGGTGAACCAGAGGGGGCAGACGGAGTATACGGAGGACACTACATACACGATTGACCGATGGTGGTTGCAATACGACACGACGCTTAGCGTTGTTGATGGTGGTATAAAAATTGGCGGCAAATGGGATGTGCAGCAATACTTCGAAAACACTTTACCGAATGCGACATATACGCTGTCTCTACTTTACAAAGATAGAACGGGTTCTGATCCGCTACGCTTGATTGCCGGAAATCGAACGGATGGCGACATTGCCCAAACAGAAAGCAAAGATGCAAGCGGTATTCTCAGCGTTACGTTTTCGACCGCCACATCAAATAAAGTCTATTTCGGTTTTGCTGGTTCAGTAGATAACTCCGCTACCATTATCGCCGCCAAACTCGAACTCGGCTCCACGCAGACCCTTGCGCACAAGGAAAACGGCGTTTGGGTTCTTAACGAAATCCCTGATTTCGGGGAGCAGTTGAGGAGGTGTCAGAGGTACTTATTTTCTACGCGAGGTACAACTAACTATGTCTGTGCTGGGTCAGGATACATCTCCGTAGATGGAACCGAAGCAATAATCGTTGTTCCCACTCCAGTTTCGCTGAGAGCTACTCCCGTCTGCATGGTAAACGGAATACTACACGTTGACACGAGTTACGGCGAAGGCGTAACTGTCAATAATGTTTCCCTCTTGAACGTTGGCAACGGGTCTGTGGGTATCCGCATGAAAATTACAGGAAGCGCGACGCCTAAATCTCCATGCTTTATGTGGATAGATATAAACAACAATCTACTATTCTCCGCTGATCTGTAAGGAGGTGACACTATGCAAACCCCAAAATCCCGTGTTTACGTCCAGACGGACGAGACCGGTCGTGTGCTGCGGTTAGAGGGAGAATATTCCCTTCCGGCAGACCTCGCCGGTTGGGTAAAAATTGATGAAGGCTTTGGAGATAAATTTTCGCTCGCGCAGAGCCATTATCTCGATAAGCCGCTCTATGACGGCGCGGTTCCGCGCTACAAACTCGTAGCCGAAAAGGTTGTAGCGCGAACCCCTGAGGAAATCGAGGCGGATAAGGCGGCGCTGCCTAAGCCTGAGCCAACCGCAGAGGACGACACAAATGCTATGATCGTAGATCACGAATATAGATTGACCCTGCTTGAACTGGGTCTGAACGAATGAGAGGAGGTGAAAAATTATGCTGTATCGCACCTTGAAGCGCATGATCGAGCGCGGCCAGACGGACGGCTTGGAGGACAAGCTGGACATCTTTTTCGCGGCGGGCAAGTTGACCGAGGCAGAGTACAATGAGCTGCTGGGTCTGCTGTAACTGTAATGATAGTGGGGGACGGGGAGCCGTCCCTCCGCCTTAAAAAAGGAGGAATGTAAATGGACGGTTCCATTTCCCGCGCAGAGCACGAAGAGTTTCGCCGACGGCTCGAAGAAGAAAATCGTCGGCAGGACAAGCGCATCGAACTGCTGGAGGATAATATTCGGGAGCTTAATCAGCTGACCGCCTCGGTCGGCAAGCTGGCCACCAGCATTGAGAGCATGGTCAAGGAGCAGGAAAAGCAGGGCAAGCGGCTGGAAACGCTCGAGGACCGCGACGGCGCGATGTGGCGCAAGATCGTGGCCTACGGCGCGACGGCGCTCGTCGGTATTTTCATCGGCTATATCGCGCAGCAGCTTGGCCTGAACTGAGAAAGAGAGGTACTTATATGAACTGGAAAATTCGACTGAAGAACCCGGTATTCTGGGTGCAGGTACTTACCGGCGCGCTGGCGACCGTTCTGGCGTACAGCGGGCTGACGGCCGAGAGCATGACCACATGGGCGGGACTGTGGAGCGTTATTACCGGCGCGTTCAGCAATCCGTACTGCCTGTTCCTGGTGGCAAGCAATATCTGGAGTGCTCTGAATGACCCGACTACTTCCGGCATTTCTGATAGCGCACGGGCAAAGGGCTACACTGCGCCCTCAGCGGAGTAAAATGGACTTGAAAGTTTCTTTCAAGTAGATGAAAGGAGAATTCAGCATGAGCATTCGCTGCGATATTTACGACCGCAAGCTGTATGACATCTGGTTCGCAGCAGCACCCTACGCTGCTGCGTCCAAACCTGCGAAGAGCCTGAAGCAGTGGGCGACTGAAGAAAAAGCAGACGTGGTGTATAACCTCGCACTGTTCAATATGACAGGGCAGGGGAGCGACAAGTACGGCGTTATCAAGGGCCGAACCTTGCAGTACCTCAAGGCCAAGGGCAAGGTCTGCGGCTATGGCGGTACGGCCGAACGGTTGAGCCTCGGCTCAGAGAATGTTGTTTCTGGCTGGAAGCTGGCAATCAAGGACGGCAAGGTGAACGGATCTCTCGGCAAGTCCGACCGGCGCAGCCGTAATATGTGCGGTCTGCTGACGGACGGCCGGTATATCCATGTGCAGACTTCGGCCAGTCACACCGAGTTGGAAGTTGCGCAGTACGTCCGCGATCACTACGACGTCAAGCTGCTGCTCGTACAGGACGCAGGCGGCAGCACCGGCATGTATCGCGTGTCGGACGGCTACCTGTTCGCGCCGGAAAAAGAGGGTACGAACGGCAGGCCGGTGTGCAGCGTAGTCTGCATTAAACACAAAGCAAACATTCCAAAGGAGGAGAAAACTATGAGCAAGAAGGTATTTATCGGCGTCGGCCACGGCGGCAGCGACAGCGGTGCGGTCGGCTATATCGTCGAAAAGGAAGCAAACCTCGTGATGGCGCTGGCGTGCCGTGATTATCTGACCGCGCACGGCGTTGAGGTGCGCATGAGCCGCACCAATGATGAGGAGGATCCCATCAATGAGGAAGTGCGCGAATGCAATGCGTACAATCCTGATCTGGCTATCGACGTGCACAACAACAGCGGCGGCGGTGATGGCTTTGAGGTATTCCATACCATCCACGGCGGCACCGGCAAGGTGCTCGCGCAGAACATTGAGAAGCAGGTTATCAAAATCGGACAGAACAGCCGCGGCTGCAAGACCCGACAGGGCCAGCGCGGCGATTATTATGCGTTTGTGCGCGATACCAAGTGTCCGGCAGTAATCTGCGAGGGTGTGTTCGTGGACACGAAGGCGGACGCTGCTCAGGCGGGCACCAAGGCAAAGCAGCAGACGTTCGGCATCGCATACGCCAAGGGTATCCTCGATACGCTCGGCATTAAGTATGACACTTCGACCGCCAAGCCGGCAGAACCGGAAATCGATGCCGAGACGCAGGCGGCAATCACTAAGGTGCAGCAGGCGTCCGGCCTCAGCGACAAGACCATGCAGTACCTGCTCGATTATGAGTATGGCGTGGAGCTGGTCCATAAGCTGGCGAAAGCGTTAGAGTAAATAACATCCCCCTCTGAAAGTATTGGCTTTCGGAGGGGGGCTTACTTGTAAATATAAACTCCATGTGCTATCCTGTAAATGGAGGGATATGTGTGTGGTTAATAAAAAAGGTAAAGCCATTGCTTTTTAAGATTATCTCGGTGATTTGTATAGCAATGTGGTCAGCACCATTAATTATGAGAATTAACAATGTGGGCATAGGTTTTGACATTAATTCTGATACATTAAGTACATATTATACATTTTTGGGATCGGTATCTATTGTTTTTGCAGTTTTCCAATATCATTGGAGTGATCAGAGAAACAGAAAAGAAAAGGCGATTGAGGCCACTCGTGAGTGGAATATACGACTAAATGAAGTGGGATCGGCTGCTCGTAAATTGGTTGATAGTCTTAGTGAGACCAGCTGTAAGAGGATATGGAATGAAGAACCGTTTCAGATAAAATGTCATTACGAAAACGATGAGGAGTATACAACACAACTCAGACGATTTCGAACAATATTTGCAGATGATCAACAAATATGTGCGAATATTGAGAAAGCATTCGGAAATGATTCTTTTGATGTGGATGATGTAGCAGTATCGAAATTGCGCTGGATTATCATAGATTATTTGAATTCTTTGGAAAGTGTATTGGTTGCATGGAAATCAGATATTGTAGATCGGAAAATTATTGAGCAAGAATTCGGGTATTTGATCAAAGATGGGGCAGCAACATTAGAAACATTTCGAAGAGTAGCGGGCGGAGCAAATACATTTCCGGCGATACAAGATTTTGTGACTGCTATGGCTGATAAACAGAAGAAAAAGAATCGTTAAAATATGAATATGTTTGAGAACAGGGAATGTGGCACTAACTGTGGGAGTAAAGCAGTTGACCATGTAAATATGACGTAATATCTACACAATTTGCGCGTAATTGACTGCTCAACGAGCCGTGGGTACGCGACGAAAGTCTGTGGCGTAAGTTCAAGGCACGGCTGACCGCGCCGGTTGAACCCGAGCCGAAGAAGGAGGACGACGAAGTGGTACAAAAGAAAAAGGTCCTGCTCAACGGCAAGACCTACGAGTGTGAGTGCATCTGCAAGGATGAAACCAACTATATCAAGATGAGATCGCTCCAGCAGGCAGGCTTTATGATCGGGTATGACGCTGTTCGCAAGGTCCCGAGCATCACCGCACCGCAGTGCCGCACGTTCGTTCCCGACGGTACCGCCAAGGTGCAGGCCGCTATTGACACAGTGCAGGAAGCCGCCGGCCTGGAGGAGCAGACCATCGAGTATCTGCTCCGGTACCAGTACGGTGAGCAACTGATCCGCAAGCTGGCCGAGGCGATGGCGAAGTAAAGAGAAACCCCTCTGGGAACTGGTGTTATACCGGCTCTCGGAGGGGGATTTTTTACAATTTACAAAATTGTAAAATTTCTTCACAAAAGTGTATTGACAAATTGAATCGTACGAGGTATAGTAGAAACATACCAAACGAGGAGGTGGCATGGGCTATGTTAACGGAGTTGGCTAAGTATCTCCGCAAGTTGCGGATTGACAAAGGACAGCGGTTGAAAGACATGGCGGACATTTTGGACATCTCTTCTGCAAATCTGTCGGCAGTTGAGAATGGAAAACGGAAGCCGCAGTATAAAATGATGGAGGACATCATCAGTAAGTATCATCTAAATGATGAAGAGCAGAATGAATTGTGGGATGCATTTGCAACTACTCGTGAAGAAGTGAGTTTCTCTTTAGAGTATGCATCGGATAGACGACGGGATGTAGGACTTGCTTTTGCACGACAATTCAACGAGCTATCTTCTGAGCAGATGGATGAAATCCTAAAAATCCTGCATAAAAAGAACTAGGAGGGTTGCGCTTGAGTGAGTTTCTAGTACCACCGGCAAGCAAACGAGATATTCAAAAACTGGCATTGATGGTTCGGCAAAGATTTGGTTTGGAAAATATAGCGTTTTTTCCGGTTGTTGAAATGATCGAAGTAGCACTTCCTGCATTTGATTCCGAATTCAATTTTGAAATCATTGAAGACTCGGAATTCGGTCAAGATGCTGCAAATTATAATCCGCAGCTAAATTTGATGCGAATTCGTCAGAGTGTTTATGACGGCGCGTGTAATGGAAATGGGAGAGATCGTTTTACCCTTGCACATGAATTAGGGCATTATTTCATGCACAGGAATGTTGATCTTGCAATGAGCCGAATTGACTCAACGTATAATGTTCCGGCATATCGCAAATCAGAATGGCAGGCAAACACTTTTGCGGCTGCATTACTTATGCCCATGCATATCATTTGTGATATGCGCCCAGAAGAGATTGCAAAGGCTTGCGGTACATCATTAAGTGCAGCAAGTATTGCATATACACAAAAAAAGAAGTAACGTCGGCAAACGTTACTTCTTAGGGATCACAGGTTCGGTTATACCCGACTCTTGCAACCATAACACAAAGTGATAATATCACATATTCTGATAAATTGCAAGAGGCAATTCTGAACCGGAAAGGAAGGAATTGCAGTATGCATACGACAAAAGGTCGAGGCAACGGTAACGAAAAGTACATTTTTCGTCCGTATATTACGCGCAATGGGGTTACTTATTGGGCGAAAAATTATGGATTAAAAGCTTTTCGCATTCCGGTCGATGACTGACTGCTTCGGAATAACAGGAGAGGATTACCTCTCCTGTTACCCCTTAATGCATAATGCTAATCAATATGGCGAAAACAATTTCGAGCGTTCGAGGAAAGCAAAATAGAAGATTGCTCCTATGAAATCTTATGTAAAAAGATGGGGCTAAAGTTCGCGGATACCGTCGATCGACACCTCACTAGACACAGAAACCAGAATAAAATCAATTTTATGGCTCCATTTCAAATTGGCATCAGCGTCAATTGAAAGGGGCTTTTCCGCATTTAGAAGCATAAAAATAGAAAACCATCCGCCTAAATGTTAAGTATTTTGCAGACTATAACTATGCAAAGATCAAAAGCAGCCCATAGATGCTTAATTCAGCTACCTATGGGCTGCTTTTATTCAGTTGGCTGCGGCGTATCGCCGTCAAAGACTACATGAGCAAAGCGGAAACGCTGCGCAACATCTGGATACTTCTCGTGATCCACTTCGGAGGCGAACATATCATATGGCCGCGCATAAATTTTGAAGTCGCCGTAGAGTGCCTGGTAGATTACCAGCGGTTCGCTGGTTTCCGTGTGCGTGGCGATGGCAAGCACCTGATAAAGCTTATTTTTGAAATGCAGGTATTTTTCTCCGACAAGAATTTTTCTTGAATCCATCAATATCTTCTCCAATCTTTTGCAATTATTATAGCATATCGGCAGAAAATTTTCCAATGGAGAGGCAGTTGCTCTAAACGGTTTTGATAGCAGAGAACGTGGTCGTAAAAATTCCTTTTGTCGTCAAAGTGTCGTCAGTTAAAAACTGGCATTTGCAAAGTAAAGAAAAAGTGCTGAAATTCAACGATTTCAGCACAATTCTTGGTGCGGATGGGGGGACTTGAACCCCCACGTCCTTGCGAACACTAGCACCTGAAGCTAGCGCGTCTGCCATTCCGCCACATCCGCATATTCTGTTGTTGAAAGAAGGTGGTGCGAGTGACGGGACTTGAACCCGTACGTCGATCGACACACGCCCCTCAAACGTGCCTGTCTACCAGTTCCAGCACACTCGCATTCTGTTCTCATCGAGTCGCCTCACTGTCAGCGACAAGAATTATTATATCCATGTGGACGCTAAATGTCAACACCTTTTTTCAAATTTTTTTGAAAAATTTCAAAACGCGAAAAACAGACGATTTCTCTGCCACGCGGAACAGTTTGTGTGTTACAATAGAAGCAGTTAGAAAATTCACAACAAAAAGGAGGAAGACTTCAGTGCTTTCTAAAAAAAGTAAGGCAATCGGTTTTATCATTATGTCCGCGTTCGGTTTTGCGATGATGGCGGCATTCATACGTCTGGCGGGGGATCTGCCGTTCACGCAGAAAACCTTTTTCCGCAACTTGGTCGCGGTGGCAGTGGCCGCCGTGGTGCTGTGCCGCGAAAAGGTTGGTTTTAAGTGGGAAAAGGGCAACCTGCCGCTGCTCATCATACGCGCAACCTGCGGCACACTCGGCATTTTCTGCAATTACTACGCTATTGACCATCTTGTACTGGCAGATGCAAACATTCTTAATAAAATGTCGCCGTTTTTCGCTATTATCTTTTCGCTCATTCTGCTGAAGGAGCGGGCCAGCGTATTCCAGTACGCGGCGGTGCTTGCGGCATTCGGCAGCAGCATGCTGATTATCAAGCCGGGTTTTTCCTCGGCAACCTTCCCGGCAATTATCGGACTGCTGGGCGGCATGGGTGCAGGCGCGGCCTACACCTGTGTACGCGCACTCAGCCGGAAAGGCGAAAAGAGCGCCCGCATCGTGTTCTTCTTCTCGATGTTCTCCACGCTGGTATGCGTGCCGTTTATGATCACGGACTACCACCCAATGACATGGGGACAGTTCTTCTGCCTGATCGGTGCAGGTGCGTCAGCCGCTTTGGGACAGTTCGGCGTAACGCTCGCGTATGCCAACGCACCGGCCAAGGAGATTTCGGTGTTCGACTATACGCAGGTCATCTTCTCGGCTGTCCTCGGCTTTTTCCTGTTCGGCCAACTGCCGGACGGTTGGAGCGTCCTCGGCTATCTGCTGATCTGCGGCATTTCGGTCGCGGTGTTCTTCTACAACCGCAATCTGGAGCGCAAGGGACAGTGATATGATCGAGTACGAACTGGTTCGCTCCAAACGAAAGACGCTTGCTGTGCAGGTGACACGCGAAGGCCGTGTAATCGTTCGTGCGCCGCTGCGGCTGGCAAAATACCGTATTGAACGGTTTGTCGCGGAGCATGCGGACTGGATAGCCCGCGCACTTGCCGATCAGCAGTCCCGCCGTGCGGCACATCCGGAGCCGGATGCGACCAGGCAGGTTGAGCTTATCCGCCGAGCGAAAATAGAGCTGCCGCCCAAGGTACAGTATTACGCGAAGCTGATGAATCTGTACCCGACCGGGCTGAAGATCACCTCAGCGAGAACACGGTTCGGCTCGTGCAGCGGCAAAAACAGCATTTGCTTCTCATGGCGGCTGATGGACTATCCCGAACCTGCTATTGACTATGTGGTGGTGCATGAACTGGCGCACATTGCACATAAAAACCATGGACCGCAGTTCTGGGCGCTGGTGGAGCGCTATTTACCCGATTATCGTGCGCGGCGTGCCATGCTGCGCGAATGAGAGCAGGAAATGAGTATGAATATGACTAATCAATACAAAATTCTGGCATTGGATTTAGACGGAACGCTGCTGGATGCGCAGAGCCGCATCACGCCGGAGAACGCCCGCGCGGTACGCATGGCGCAGCAGGCGGGCGTGCAGATCGTGCTGTGCACCGGACGTAACGTGCGCGAGGTACGCCGCTTCAGCGAACAGCTGGAAGCCGCACCGGACTGGCTTGTCACCGCAAACGGCGCGGCGGTGCAGCATCCGGACGACAGGGAACCGGCGTTCTTCGACGGTCTGAGCACAGAAATGGTGGACATCATCCTGAACGAGTGCACTGCCATTGACACCGACCCATGCCTGTATACCACGCAGGATTTGTACTATGGACATGCCTTTCGGCATTTCCTTGAAAACCTGCAGCGGCGCGGACGGGTCGTGATGGACGAAGCCGACGAGGGTTATCACTTTGTCGAGAACGGGAATGCGTGGCGCGAGGTGCTCGCGCGCGAGCCGCGCCCGTTCACCAAGGCGATTCTTTATCACGATGACCCGAATGCGATTGCGCCGTTGACAGCGGCACTCGATAAATACGGCATTTTCGAGCTGGCACCGTCCGTCATGTACGGCGGAGAACTGCGTAACGTCGAGGTCAACCGCATGGGTGTGTACAAGGGACGCGGACTGGAATGGCTGGCACATCACCTTGGCTGTACACTGGCCAACGTCATCGCCATCGGTGACAGCGAAAACGATCTGACCATGCTGCAGATGGCAGGGCTGGGGGTTGCCATGGCAAACAGCGAGCCGTGCATCCGCGAAGCGGCGGACGTAATCACCGGAAGTAATGCGGAAAACGGTGTCGCACAGGCGATTTACCGACATATTCTGGGGGAATAAACGATGAAAAAAGTAGTGGCAATCGGCGAACTGCTCATTGATTTCGTGCCGCAGCAGCGCGGCTGTGCGCTTGATGAGGTCGTGCAGTTTGAGCGTGTCGCGGGCGGTGCGCCGGCTAATGTTGCAACTGCAGTGGCGCGTCTCGGCGGCAGAGCGCAGATGATTTCGCAGGTGGGAGAGGACGCATTCGGTACGCACATTCTCAAAACGCTGCGCGCAAACGGCGTGGATATCTCGAGTGTGTTCCGCACCGGACGGGCGAATACCGCGCTGGCGTTTGTTTCGCTTGATAAGAACGGCAACCGCGAGTTTTCCTTCTACCGCAATCCCTCGGCAGACCTGTTTCTCGATGAAGCACAGATTACGCCGGATATTTTCGCGGACTGTGCCGTGCTGCACTTCTGCTCGGTCGATCTGGTGGATGCACCTGTCAAGCAGGCACATCGCAAGGCCATCCGGCTGGCAAAGGACGCAGGCGCGTTCCTCTCGTTCGACCCTAACGTGCGTCTGCCGCTGTGGGACAGCCCGGAAAGCTGCCAGGCAGCGATTCGTGAGTTTCTGCCGTATGCAGACCTCGTGAAGCTGTCGGATGATGAAGTTGAATTCTGCACCGGCTGCAAAACCGAGAGGGAAGCGGCAGAGCTTCTGTTTTCGTGGGGCTGCAGGCTGCTGCTTGTGACACGCGGCGCGGGCGGCGCGGCAGTCTACACGCCGAACGCGAGCGCCGAGACCAAAGCGCTGCCGGTGACGGTCGCGGATACCACCGGAGCGGGCGATTCGTTCATCGGGTCGTTCCTGTATCAGCTTACCCGCGACGGCGTGACAGCGGAAACGCTCGCAGACATCCCGCAGGAGAAACTTGCGGATTATCTGGCATTTTCGTCTGAATGTTCGGCGTATACCGTGCAGCATAAGGGCGCGGTTATGCCAACGGAAGAAGACTTGAGAATGGAAAATGGAGAATGAATGTGTCCGCCCACAGGGCGGCAATTCAATAATGCGCTTTGCGCGTAACCGCGGTTCTCAATTCGCTATTCTCAATTTTCCATTAACCTGCCACTAAAATTTATTGCACAATGTGTGCGAACGTGGTATAATTTTGAGGTTATAAAGAAATGATAACGATTCTTGGCATCGACCCGGGCTACGGCACGATTGGCTATGGCGTGGTGCGGTTCGATAATATGAAATTTACGCCGGTGCAGTACGGTGCGGCAAAAACCGCTCCCGGAACACCGATGCACCTGCGCTTATGTGAGATTTACGATGATATCTGTACGCTGGTGGACACATTTCACCCGGACGAGGTGGCAATCGAGGAGCTTTTCTTCTCGAAAAACGTCACAACCGGCATTCAGGTGGCGCAGGCGCGCGGTGTAATTCTGCTGGCGCTGGCACAGAAGGGACTGCATCCGGTATCCTATACACCAAATCAGGTGAAGCTGTCCGTTGTCGGCTATGGCGGCGCGGAGAAAAAACAGGTGATGGAAATGACGAAAAGCATTCTCCATCTCACCAAGCTGCCGCGTCCGGATGACGCCGCGGATGCGCTCGCGCTTGCCATCTGCCACGGGCATTCCCGGCAGGCCATGCGCTATGAAGGCTTATTATGAGGTTGAAATAGATGTTTTATTATGTAGACGGCACGGTTTCCGTGCTCCAGCAGGGTCTTGCAGTGATCGACTGCAGCGGTGTAGGCTATGCCTGTCACGCTTCGCAGAACACCATCGGCAAGCTGAAAACCGGCGAAAAAGCGCGTCTGCTGACCTGGCTCAATGTCCGTGAGGGCGTGTTTGAGCTGTATGGCTTTATCGACGAGGAGGAGAAGTCCTGCTTCCTGATGCTGACCAGCGTTAACGGTGTTGGCCCGAAGGCGGCGCTGTCCATCCTGTCGGTCGCACCGCCGGACAGACTGGCGCTCAGCATTATTACCGGCGATGAAAAAATGCTCATGCAGGCGCCGGGCATCGGCAAGAAGATCGCACAGCGCATTGTACTCGAGCTGCGCGACAAGATGAGCAAGGAGCAGCTCGAGACCGCATCTGCAGCGTCTCCGGTGGCGGCAGCCGCCGTTTCCGGCGGTGTCAACCACACGCAGGAGGCAGTCGCGGCGCTTATGGTGCTCGGCTATACGCAGGCAGAGGCGCTGCACGCGATGGAGGGTCTGGATGCTGCCAGCATGGAGGCGGACGAGATCATCCGCCAGTGCTTGAAAAAGCTGGTCAAGTCCTGATTCTGGACGATAAAAGCCTGATCAAGTAGGGGAGTGTACCTTTGAGTATTGAATTTTCCGGCGGCATGACGGATGATGAGCGCATCATCTCCACCCGCCAGCTCAGCGAGGACGAGACCGAGAATTCGCTCCGTCCGAAATCCATGGCGGACTATATCGGTCAGAAAAAAGCCAAGGAAAACCTGAGTATTTACATACAGGCCGCGAAAATGCGCGGTGAATCGCTCGACCATACGCTGCTGTACGGCCCGCCGGGTCTGGGCAAGACCACACTCGCGGGCATCATTGCCGCAGAAATGGGCGTGAATATTCGTGTTACGAGCGGTCCGGCAATCGAAAAAGCGGGAGATTTGGCGGCTTTATTGACAAATCTCTCAGAGAATGATATTTTGTTTATTGACGAGATTCATCGTCTCGACCGTGCGGTAGAGGAGATTCTCTATCCTGCGATGGAGGACTATGCACTCGATATCATCATCGGCAAGGGGCCTTCGGCGCGCTCGATCCGTATCGACCTGCCGAAATTTACGCTCATCGGCGCGACTACGCGTGCCGGTCAGATGACCAGTCCGCTGCGTGACCGCTTCGGCGTCATGCTCCGCCTGGAGCTGTATTCGCCGGAGGAGCTGTGCGGTATTGTTGAACGCTCGGCAGGCATTCTTAATGTACCGTGCGAGCACGAGGGCGCATTCGAGATTGCGCGCCGCAGCCGTGGTACGCCGCGAATCGCCAATCGGCTTCTGCGCCGTGTGCGAGACTTCGCGCAGGTAATCGGCACCGGTACGATTGACAGAAAAAGTGCCGACATTGCGCTTCGTGCACTCGAGATTGATGAGTTAGGTCTGGATAACGTAGACCGCAGGATGCTCAAAAGCATCATCCAGAACTACGGCGGCGGTCCAGTCGGGCTGGACACGCTGGCCGCGACCATCGGCGAAGAAGCGATCACCTTGGAAGATGTTTATGAGCCGTATCTCATGCAGATCGGCTTTCTCAGCCGCACGCCGCGCGGACGCTGCGTGACGCTGCAGGCTTACCGTCATTTGAATCTGGAACCGGCGGACGGACAGCAAATGCTGTAATTCAATCATTTCCCCGCCTTTATCATACAAGAAAGTTAGGTGTTTCATTTGGGTAGATATTTTGGAACAGACGGCGTTCGCGGTGTAGCGAACTCGGAACTTGATGCACTGCTGGCGTTCAAGATCGGCGCGGCAGCGGCATACGCACTTACGCAGGAGTCCGCACACGGCCGCAAGGCGAAGCTGCTGATCGGCAAGGACACCCGCGTATCCTCGGATATGCTGGAGAACGCGCTCGTCGCGGGCATCTGCTCGGTTGGCGCGGATGTAGAGCTGCTCGGCGTTATCCCGACGCCGGCGGTCGCTTTCCTCACCATCAAGCACAAGGCAGATGCGGGTATTGTCATTTCCGCAAGCCACAACTCCTTTGAGTACAACGGCATCAAGATTTTTGCAGGCAACGGCTACAAGCTGCCGGACGAAACCGAGGCAAGGATTGAGGATCTCATCGACGATTTCGAGTCTATCCCGAAGATGACCCACGAGAAGATCGGCCGTGTACTCAAAAGCGAGATCGACCCGGTAGTCGAGTACACCGACCACCTTGCAGATACCATCAAGGGCGACCTGTCCGGTCTGCGCGTGGCGGTGGACTGTGCAAACGGCTCCTCCTCCACGACGGTGGAGCGCCTCATGCGTCTGGTCGAGTGCAAGGCGGAAATCCGTTTCTATGAGCCGGACGGCATCAACATCAACGATAACTGCGGCTCCACCCATCTCGGTCAACTGAAGGAGCGCGTCCGCTCGGGCAATTTTGATCTTGGCGTTGCCTTTGACGGTGATGCGGATCGCTGCCTGATCGTAGACGAGACTGGCGAGGAGCTGGACGGCGACCGCATTATGGCAGTCTGCGCGGCACACATGAAGAAGGAAGGCAAGCTGCGCGGCGGTGCATTTGTTGCCACCATTCTGTCCAACATGGGACTGCACGCCTACGCCGAAAAGAATGGCATGAAGATTGAGTGCTCCAACGTCGGCGACCGCTATGTGCTCGAAATGATGCTCAAGAAGGGCTATATTCTGGGCGGCGAGCAGTCCGGACACGTTATTTTTCTTGAGTATGCGTCCACCGGTGACGGTGAGCTGACTGCACTGCAGTTTATGTCTATCCTCAAGGCGAGCGGCAAGAAGTGCTCGGAGATCGCAGCTGAGGTTGAGCCGTGGCCGCAGCTGATGATCAACGTCAAGGTGCCGAACGATAAAAAGGCTACCCTGCAGCAGCTGCCCGAGGTCAAGACGGCTATCGATGCGGCTTCTGCGGAGCTGGGCAATAACGGCCGAATCCTGGTTCGTCCGTCCGGCACGGAGGCGCTTGTGCGCGTCATGGTAGAGGGCACGAACAGTGAGCAGGTAGATACTTTGGCAAAAAAGGTTGCCAAAGTCATCGAGTCTGTTGTATAATGTAAAAGAGCCAACAGGAGTGGGTGTGGTTTGCACACCCACTTTCTGCATTCTGAACAGGGAGGTGGGAGCATTTGCGCACAATTCCATAACATGCTAAGCGCCAGAACTGCGGTGCAGCCGGTATCGCAGTTGACGAGGAAAGGGTTAATCGAAAGTATTCGGCGGGTGCCCTTCGGTCACAAGTGGGTTGATCGTCAGCAGGCTGTTAAAACATACGGGCGACCGTATCGACAGAGCAGTTATGCGTAACGCACTATTTTTATACCCTTTTTTAGGGCACTACCGCACAATTTGTCTGCGGCACTTTGCGAATCGTTTACGCTCTTCAGAACGCAAAATCTTTCGCAAACTGCTCCTGCCAAATTGCCCGGTAGCACCAATTTCTTATTACACAAGTACCACCGCATATATTGAGGTAAGGCAATACGGAATAATTAAACAAGAGCGATTTGTGAGAGAGTTCTGCGGACCGACAAGGCGCGACCGGAGTTCGTGCAAGAAGCCGCAGCTTTCATTGTTCCGTGCTGCCTAAGGCTCATACTGAAATGTTGCGGAAGATATGTTATATTTACCGTTGCAAAGGAGTATTATTTTTATGTGTGGAATCGTTGGATTCACCGGACGCGAGAACGCGCTTCCGATTCTCATCAAGGGTCTGTACAGCCTGGAATACCGTGGCTATGACTCTGCCGGTGTGGCTGCCTTCACGAAGGACGGTCTGCGTGTTGTTAAGGCGCGCGGCCGCATTGCAAACCTTGAGGAGAAGATCAAGGAGGAAGGCGGCGACATGTACTGCACCTGCGGTATCGGCCACACCCGCTGGGCAACGCACGGCGAGCCGTCCGACCGCAACTCGCATCCGCATCTGGGCGGCAAGGGCAAGGTAGCAGTTGTACACAACGGCATTATCGAGAACTACAAGGAGCTGCGTGAGCGTCTGGAGGCACACGGTTACGAGTTTAAGTCCGAGACCGATACGGAGACTGTCGCGCACCTCGTGGACTATCTGCACACCGGCAAGCAGGAGGATCTGGCAAAGACCGTTCTGCAGGCCGTACAGCGTCTGCGCGGCTCTTACGCACTGGGCGTAGTCTCGATGGATAACACGCAGGAGATTGTTGCTGCACGCCGCGGCAACCCGCTGGTTATCGGTATCGGTGAGGGCGAGAACATGATCGCATCCGATATTACCGCTATTATCAATCGCACCAAGCGTTACATTATTCTGGATGATAACGAGGTTGCAATCGTTCGCCCGGACAGCGTAGTTGTCATGAACGAGTTCGGCGATACGGTAGAGAAGGAAATCATGACCGTAACGTGGGATATGTCCGCAGCGGAAAAGGGCGGCTACCAGCACTTTATGCTCAAGGAGATCATGGAGCAGCCCAAGGCAGTTGCCGATACGGTTAAGCCGCGTATCAAAAATGATGCGGTTGTATTCGAGGACAACGGTCTGACCGATGAGCGTCTGCGTGAAATCGAGCATATTCATATCATCGGCTGCGGCTCTGCACTGCACGCAGGCATGGTCGGCAAGCGCGTGATTGAGGCGATGTGCCGCATTCGCTGCACGGCAGAGGTTGCCAGCGAGTTCCGTTATGAGAACCCGATCATCGGCAAAAAGGATATGTGCATCGTTATCAGCCAGTCCGGCGAGACGGCGGACACGCTGGCTGCCATGCGTCTGGCCAAGCAGGCAGGCGCGTTCACGATTGCAATTGTAAACGTCGTTTCCTCGACGATTGCGCGCGAAGCAGACGGTGTGCTGTATACCTGGGCCGGCCCGGAGATTTCGGTTGCGACAACCAAGGCATATTCCGCACAGCTGTCCGCACTGTACCTCATCTCGGTTAAGATCGCGCGTGTGCGCGGTCTGATTTCCATCGGTGACGAGCGTGCGCTGTGCGCTGAGCTGCAGCGTCTGCCGGAATGCATTGAGCAGACACTGGGGTGCCAGTCGGATATGCAGCGTATCGCTACGCTGTATGCAAACCGCTCGAGCGTGTTCTTCCTTGGACGCGGACTGGACTATGCCGCCGCGCTCGAGGCTTCGCTCAAGCTGAAGGAAATTTCCTATATTCATTCGGAGGCGTACGCTGCCGGTGAGCTGAAGCACGGCACCATTTCTCTGATCGAGGAGGGTACTCTGGTTGTTGCTCTGGCAACGCAGCCGGCACTGTTTGAGAAGACGGTCTCCAATATCCGCGAGGTTGTAGCGCGCGGCGCAAGCGTCGTGCTCGTCACCACGGACGATTTCACCGGCGATGAGTCGGTCTGCCAGCACATCGTGCGCCTGCCGAAGTGCCTGTATGAATTTTCCGCTTCGCTCTCGATTATTCCGATGCAGCTTTTGGCATACTATATCGCAGTGGAGCGCAACTGTGATGTCGATAAGCCGCGCAACCTGGCAAAGTCGGTAACTGTAGAGTAAAACGTCAACAATATTGTCATAATTACACAAAAATAAAAGCGCGTTTTTGTGTGATATCGGTAAAGATGACAATCGTTTCTTGACATTTCCAATTCTACCGCGTATAATAGCTATTGACATGAGAAATGATTATCAAATACAGCCATCGAACGGGATTCCGGATGAAAAGCTGTGCCGTCTGGCACGGCAGGGAGACGGACCCGCGATGGAGAATCTGATCCGTCGTTATACCCGTCTGGTCAAGACCTGTGCGCGGCCCTACTTTCTGGCAGGCGCCGATGCAGAGGATCTGATGCAGGAGGGTATGCTCGGGCTGCTGAATGCCGTCCGGGAGTACGACGAGAGCAAGGGCACACCCTTTGGAGCGTTTGCACGGTTGTGCATCACGCGGAAGATTTACTCCGCAGTGAAGGCGGCAGCGTCGCTCAAGCACGACCCGCTCAATCAGTCCATGTCAATCGATCGACCTCTGTTTGAAGACCTTGCGGAATCGCGTACCCGGGTAACTGCACCGAATGGTGATCCTGAATCGCTTGTTATCGGCAATGAGGAGAGGGAAGAGCGGAAAAAGAAGCTCTACTCGCTTTTGTCTGAATTTGAGGCACAGGTTTTGACGTTGTTTTTGGACGGCTTATCGTATGAAGAGATGTCCGAAGCGCTGCACAAACCAATCAAATCTGTGGATAATGCCGTCCAGCGCATCAAGCGAAAATCGGCAGCCATTAAACCTATTTAGGCGATAGCAGGCGCAGTGTCTGTACGCATATATTTCAAGTTTCCCGAGGGAACAGTATCAAAGAGAGGTAAAAACCATGTACGAAGACAAGACTTTAGTATGCAAGGAATGCGGTAAGGAGTTCGTGTTCACCGCCGGCGAGCAGGAGTTTTACGCAGAGCGCGGTTTCCAGAATGAGCCGCAGCGCTGCAAGAGCTGCCGTGACGCGCGAAAGAACGCTGCACGCGGTCCGCGTGAGTTCTTCACCGCTACCTGTGCTGCTTGTGGCGGCGAGGCTCGCGTTCCGTTCGAGCCGAAATCTGACCGCCCGGTATATTGCAGCGAGTGCTTCGCAAAGATGCGTGAGCAGTGATACCGTAACGATAAAAAATCAATAAATGACACGTTAAAAGTGCCAGTAATGACTTTCTCATTGCTGGTGCTTTTTTCTTTGCCCAAAGGAAAGGAATCGGCAAGGGAATGTATGTGTCCCGAAAAAATGATAAAGAAATGAAGAATCGAATCCGCAAGCGATGGGCGGCTTGCGGCAAAAGAAAACCTCTGCTCAAAATGAGCAGAGGGAATCTTTTGATTTTAAGCAATAACATCGTATTTCAGGATTAAGCCACGTTTCTGCCGGTCGTCAAGGTCAGCAATAGCGGCATCAATGCTGGGAAACAAGCAAGGGCAGATATGACCTTTGCTAAGATTCACGAAGCTGTACATGTTTGTTCCCTTGTGGGGGAGCAGAAGTACGTCCAGCGTTTCGTTGCGCTTGAAAATGTAGAAATGCATAGAGAAGATCCTTTACTTGGCTTCGTTGATGGTAAGCAGCTCTTCGACCGTCTCTTTCTGCCGGCGAAGAAAGCCGAGATAGAAACCGTCAGAAACGGAAAATGCAATGAATGCTGCGTGCAGCAGAAGGACTCCGATATGTATGAGAAGAGCTATAATCTCTGCGATGTTCATATTTTTTGATGTGTAAAAGGCATAGGCGGGATTGGTGAGAAGCAGATAAAAGTCCCATAAGATAAGCGCACTAACCGGAATCAGAGCGAACGATAAGACAATCCCAAAGCGGGTGTCTTTCTTAAGGACCTCGTATAAATGCAGAATGTCGGCGTGCTTGGTTTCCAGTTCCTCGCGCGAAAAGCGGGAATAGTAATCCAAGTCACATAGTTTCTGGTACTTGATGAATTCGGCTGCGCCGTTTTCATCGGACTTTGATGGTATATTGCTGGACATAGGCGATAACTCCTGTAAATCGGGGTAGTTCTTGATAAAAAGAAAAGGAAGACCCTAAAGAGCCTTCCTTATCGAAAGTGTCGGTAATGAAATCCTCATTACCGGCACTTTTTTATTTGTCCGCAGTAAAAATAGTCCTCAAATAAGGAGGAAAAAAGGTGTGAAAAATGAAAAAATGATCTATCTCCCATATGTTCGTTTTGAGCAGGAAGAAGGAGAAGCAGAGGGCAGCGGCTGGTACTTTACGCAGTATAATGCCGAGACTGGAGAAGGTAAAGGCTGGCACGGAACAGAGTTCATGCCAAATTGCTTCTTTGAAACGAACTGCGAGTGCGGCGAACCGGAAACAAAGTTCTTTGACGTGCATATCAATGAGCCGATCGAGCAGTGGAGTTGGCCGGAACCGCCGGATGACGATGCGTTCACGAACTACGATGCGTGTTCCAACACAACGCGGGTTTCGCTGTCAAGTGCCTTCAAGTGCTCGGTGAGAGAAGCCAATCCTCCCGCGTTGCGGACAATATCCAACGGCAGCTGAACAACCTCGCCCAAAGAGCGAAGCGCTGCAGCCGTGCTCTTTCCGCTTGGAACATCAATACCCACTGTGTTCATATTTACCCATTGCCGATTCTATCTGTTTGCTTACATGAATGCGCTGGCTCTACCTGCACAAATCGAACACTGCTTTAATCCGCACACGGCGCGGGAAAAAGGTTTAGTGGCCTACGGGCAAACCTTGGTGTCTCCCTCTTGTGCCCGTGCAGAGCAGGCAAGAGCCTGTTCGCTTCTCAAGCGATAACGCTTCGGATAGCGGCATTCAGCAAACCGCGTTATCTCGTCGCAAATCTTGACAAAATCCTTAAAAACCGATACAATATAAAGGTTAAAAAGGACTTTCGGCTCCTGCTATGACGGCGGGAGCCTTTTTGGAGGAAACACGATGGAACTTACATTATGCTGCCCGACTTTATTCGGGCTGGAGGGCATCGTCGCGGACGAGCTGCGCTTCGGCGGCAGGCTGACCGACGTACACGCGGAAAACGGCCGCGTGCTGTTCACCGGTGACGAGAACACGCTCGCATGGGCGAACCTGAACCTGCGGTGCGCCGAGCGTGTGCTCATCCGCATCGGCACATTCAAAGCCAAAACGTTCGATCAGCTGTTCGAGGGCGTAAAAGCACTCCCGTGGGAGCAGTTCATTCCGGCGGACGGCGCATTTCCGGTCAAGGGTCACAGTCTGGACTCAGCTCTGCACTCAATTCCGGACTGCCAGAAGATCATCAAAAAGGCAGTCGTATCGCGCCTGGGCGCGAAGTACGGTCAGACCTGGTTTGACGAGATCGGTGAAAAGTATCAGATTCAGTTCGCCATCATGCACGACGTAGCCGAGCTGTACCTCGATACCTCGGGCGCCGGTCTGCACAAGCGCGGCTACCGCGCCAACAGCAACGCGGCGCCGCTCCGTGAGACGCTGGCGGCGGCTATGGTCAAGCTGGCGCGCTGGCGCGGACGCGATCCGTTCCTCGACCCGTTCTGCGGCTCGGGCACGATTGCGATTGAGGCGGCCATGATCGCGCAGCGCCGTGCGCCCGGTTTGCTGCGCCGCTTTGATGCGGAGAAGTGGAGCTGCTTTGACAGGTCGGTCTGGCAGCAGGCGCGCGAGAGTGCGCTCGACCTTGCCCAGCCGGACGCAAAATTCGATATCGTCGGCAGCGACATTGACCCGGACTGCGTGCAGCTGTCCATCGAGAACGCGCGCAAGGCCGGTGTGGCGAACACGGTGTTCTTCGAGCGCGCGGACGCAGTAAAGCGCGATTACAGCGGTGCAGGCGTACTGTTTGCCAATCCGCCGTACGGTGAGCGTCTGCTGGACTTGCAGCAGGCGGAAAAGCTGTACGCCGACCTCGGCAGAGCGACAAAAAACAGCCCGATGAAGCAGTATCTGCTCAGTTCGGACCCGCTGTTCGAACGTTGCTACGGCCGCAAGGCGGATAAGCGCCGTAAGCTGTACAACGGCATGATCAAGTGCGAGCTGCATATGTATTTTAAAGACCCGTCTGCATCGAACAGGGGAGAGAATAAGCACTCCGACCGACCGTCTGCTAAACGGCCGGCAAAAAGCTGAGCGCTATAGGGCACTGTTCATAATTTGTTCAGAAAATTTTTGTGAAAATTCCGGATTACCCCCTTGCATATTGCGGCTCCTTGGTGTAAGATAATACTCGAAGTTAGCACTCGGGTAATTTGAGTGCTAACCCCCAACATTGTAAAATCTTATTTTTCATAGGAGGAATCCATTATGAAGCTCAAGCCCCTTTGCGACCGTGTAGTTATCAAGATGGTCGAGGCGGAGGAGACCACCGCAAGCGGCATTATTCTTACCGCATCCGCACAGGAGAAGCCCCAGGTTGCTGAAATCATCGAAGTAGGCCCGGGCGGCGTTGTTGACGGCAAGGAAATCAAGATGGAAGTTCAGAAGGGCCAGAAGGTCATCACCGGCAAGTACACCGGCACCGAGGTTAAGCTGGACGGCGAGAAGTATATCATCGTTCGTCAGAGCGACATTCTGGCAATCGTAGAGTAATTTTCAGGAGGTAATTCATCATGGCTAAGCAGCTTATTTACGGCGAGGACGCGCGCAAGGCTCTGCAGCGCGGTATTGATCAGCTCGCTGATACCGTTAAGGTAACCATCGGTCCGAAGGGCCGCAATGTTGTACTGGATAAGAAGTACGGCGGTCCGCTGATCACCAACGACGGTGTTACCATCGCTAAGGAGATTGAGCTGGACGACGCTTTCGAGAACATGGGCGCACAGCTTGTTAAGGAAGTTGCCACCAAGACCAACGACATCGCAGGCGACGGCACCACCACCGCTACCGTTCTGGCGCAGGCTTTCGTTCGTGAGGGTCTGAAGAACGTAGCAGCAGGTGCAAACCCGATGGTAATGCGCCGCGGTATCGCCAAGGCAGTCAAGGCTGCTGTTGCAGCGATTGCTGAGAACTCCAAGAAGGTTGACGGCACGAACGACATCGCCCGTGTAGGCGCTATCTCCTCCAGCTCCGACGAGATCGGCACCCTGATCGCAGAGGCTATGGAGAAGGTTTCCACCGACGGCGTTATCACCGTTGAGGAGTCCAAGACCGCTGAGACCTACTCTGAGGTTGTTGAGGGCATGCAGTTCGACCGCGGTTATATTACCCCGTATATGTGCACCGACACCGAGAAGATGGAAGCAAACCTGGACGACGCTCTGGTGCTGATCACCGATAAGAAGCTGTCCAACATTCAGGAGCTGCTGCCGATCCTCGAGCAGGTCGTTAAGGCTGGCAAGAAGCTGCTGCTCATCGCTGAGGACGTTGAGGGCGAGGCTCTGTCTACCCTGATCGTAAACCGTCTGCGTGGCACCTTCACCTGCGTAGCTGTTAAGGCTCCGGGCTTTGGTGATCGCCGCAAGGATATGCTCCGCGACATCGCAATCCTGACCGGCGGTACCGTAATCTCCGAGGAGGTTGGTATCGAGCTGAAGGACGCTACCATGGATATGCTGGGTTCTGCCCGTCAGATTAAGGTAACCAAGGAGAACACCACCATCGTTGACGGTGCTGGCGACAAGCAGGCTATCGCAAACCGCGTTGCTGAGATCCGCGGCGCAATCGAGCGCACCACCTCTGACTTCGACCGTGAGAAGCTGCAGGAGCGTCTGGCTAAGCTGGCCGGCGGCGTAGCAGTTATCAAGGTTGGCGCTGCAACCGAGACCGAGATGAAGGAGCAGAAGCTCCGCATCGAGGATGCACTGAACGCAACCCGCGCAGCTGTTGAGGAAGGCATCGTAGCAGGCGGCGGCGTAGCTTATGTAAACGCTATCGCAGCGGTTGAGGCTCTGGCAGCAGAGGCAACCGGCGATGAGAAGACCGGTATGCAGATCGTTGCACGCGGTCTGGAAGCACCGATGAAGCAGATCGCTGCCAACGCAGGCATCGAGGGCGCAATCGTTGTTGATAAGGTAAAGCACGCTGACAAGGTTGGCTACGGCTTTGACGCTGCAACCGAGACCTACGGCGACATGATTGCAAACGGCATCGTTGACCCGACCAAGGTAAACCGTTCCGCACTGCAGAATGCAGCATCCGTTGCTTCGATGGTCCTGACCACCGAGAGCCTGGTTGCTGATAAGAAGGAGCCTGTTGCTCCGGCTCCGGCTGCTCCGGATATGGGCGGTATGTACTAAGCAGTACCGAAAAACGCTGAAAACACTGGGGATTTTAAGGGTTAAAAGGCAAACTTGTGATAATCGTCAGTGGAAAAGCATCAGATATGTAAAAGACCGATGTCTGCATTTTGCAGGCATCGGCCTTTTATGTTGTCGAAAAATTACAGATGCAAATGTGCTTAATGGATTTTTCAAGAGGCTTGGACTATCCTGAAAATGAAAACAGAGCGCTTCACAGCAGTGAAACGCTCTGTTTCTTTGTATGAGTATCATCGGACTTGCGTGCTCCGGAGCTTCATGCGGCATTGTTCGGAAATCCGGATGAAATAGTTCCGCGGCAACTGGAGATTATTCGTACAGCGGGAACTTCTCGGTGAGTGCCAGAACACGCGCGGAAATCTCGTCCTTCTTCTCATCGTAGTGGTAGATGCAGTCTGCGATGCAGTCCGCGATGACCTTCATCTCTTCTACACCCATGCCGCGGGTCGTAGCGGCCGGAGTGCCCAAACGAACGCCGGAGGTGATGAACGGGCTGCGCTTCTCACCCGGAACGGTGTTCTTGTTGGCGGTGATGTGAACCGAATCCAGACGCGCCTCCAGATCCTTGCCGGTGCACTCCTCGTCGGTCAGGTCAACGAGCAGCAGGTGATTGTCGGTGCCGTCGGAAACCAGCTTGACACCGCGTGCCTGCAGCTGTGCAGCCATAGCCTTGGCATTTTCGACGATCTTGCGTGCGTACTCCTTGAACTCCGGCTGCAGTGCCTCGCCGAAGCAAACCGCCTTGGACGCGATAACATGCTCGAGCGGTCCGCCCTGGGTGCCCGGGAATACAGCGGAGTTAATACGCTTTGCCAGAACCGCGTTGTTGGTCAGGATCAGGCCGCCGCGCGGACCGCGAAGCGTCTTGTGGGTGGTGGTGGTAACAACGTCAGCATACGGCATCGGGTTCTGGTGCTGGCCGCCGGCAACCAGACCGGCAATGTGCGCCATATCAACCATCAGGTAAGCACCGTAGCCATGTGCGATCTCGGCCATTTTCTCGAAGTCGATGGCACGCGGATACGCGGATGCACCTGCAACGATCAGCTTCGGGCGGTGCTTCTTGACAGCCTTCTCAAGCTCAGCGTAGTCGATGAAGCCGTCCTCGTTTACGCCGTAGGAAACAAAGTGGTAGTTCTTGCCGGACTGGTTGACCGGAGAGCCATGGCTCAGGTGACCGCCCTGAGACAGATCCATGCCCATAACGGTGTCGCCCAGATCGAGCAGAGCGAAGTAAACCGCAAGGTTGGCCTGTGCACCGGAGTGCGGCTGAACATTCGCATATTTTGCACCGAACAGCTCACATGCGCGCTCGATTGCGATACGCTCTACCTTGTCAACAAATTCACAGCCGCCGTAGTAGCGCTTGCCGGGAAGACCCTCTGCGTACTTGTTGGTCAGCACGCTGCCCATAGCAGCCATAACGCCGGGAGAAACGATATTTTCGCTGGCGATCAGCTCGATATTCTGGCGCTGACGGTGCAGCTCCTCGTTCATCGCACTGCCCAGCTCGGGGTCGATCGACTGGATCATACCGATGGAATCCATCATTTCTTTGTACATTTGAACTACCTCCAAGCTTTAGTAGTATAAAGTTCTCTTTGACTATACCATTGCCCTCATAAAAAAGCAAGTCGATTTTACGAAAAATATAACCAAAAATGAAGGATTGTAAAAAGCCTCCTGCAAAATGAGAAAAAGGCAGGTTACCCTGCCTTTGCTCAGATGTTCTGATAGAATAGTCCGTCCCTCGTGCAGTACCACAGCAGCATGCCGTGCCGAATATAGGGCAGACGCACGTCTAATCCCCATTCCGGGTACTGTTTTTTGACGATCATCGTGTCTCCGGTGAGAAATGCAACGAACGAGATATAGTGCTCGCGGTGCATTTCATGCGGTGCGGTGATATACCATTCGCCGTCGCTGTGCTCAATTTGCAGTGCATTTTCCTCGTCCGGTTTGTGCATAACGAGGTTGGTCAATTTTGCACCGCAGCAGGTCACATCTGCGTCATCGGTCGAGAACAGCAGGTTGCCGCAGGCCGGACAGCGGTAAAACCGCATTTTCTTCATATTGCCGTTAGTCATATCGTTTTCCTCCAGATCGCCTCTCAGCAGGGCTTCGGTGTCCACGCCGAGAGCCTGTGATAACAACGGGAGGAGCGAGATGTCGGGAGCACCGCCGCCCGTTTCCCTTAATTAAAGATATTGTTGGGTAAAAAAGAAAGGTCAGTCGATTTTGCCGATGAAGCGGTAGTAGATTTCTACTTCCTGCTCACGACTTCCGTCCTCGCCCTTGACAGCTTCGTGGACGGTTACTTTTTCAATTAGAGTGTTCAGAAGTTCGGCGGTCAGCTCCACAGGGTTGACATACTGTTTCATTAGGGCAATCCACTTTTCAGCATCCGCTGCGGTCTGTACGGCGGCTTCCATCATTTCGTGAAGCTGTCTTATTTTTGTTTCAAGCTCCTTTTGCTCGTTCTGGTACTTCTCGGACAGCATATTGAAGTTATACTCGGTTATGCGTCCGGCAGACCAGTCCTCATACATTTTAGCAAACAGCCCGTCAACCTCGGCTTTACGCTTCTCTGCCTTTTTCAGCTCCGCAGCCTGCTTTTTCTTCGCAGAGTTCCTTTCCCTGTCGCTGACATTGAGCAGCCGTTTCAGCAGCTTGTCCTCATCTTTCTGTGCCAGCATAGACCAGTATTGCAGTCTTGCAAGCACATAGGCATACAGTACATCATAGCGGATATAGTGCATGGAACACTGGCGTAATCCCTGTCCGTTCTTGCTGCAATGGTAGTACCCGTATGGGTTTTTGTTCTGCTTGTTTTCCCCATAGGCTAAAGACCATCCGCAGTCTGCACATTTTATCAATCCTGCGAAAATCTGTGTCGTACCGTTTCTGCGTTTCCTGCGTCTGCTTGCAATCAGCTCTTGAACTTTTTGGAACACTTCTTCGGAAATGATGGCTTCGTGGGTATTTTCCACACGATACCATTCTTCCTGCGGCTTCCGCACCTTTTTCTTGTTCTTGAATGAAATGTTGCTCTGTTTGTTGTGAACGCTGTGACCGATGTAGGTTTCCTCTTTCAAAATGCTCTTGACCTGTGCAATCGTCCACGCATAGGCTTTTTCTGCGGGCGCACCGGCGTAGATATTGGCGAAAGTCCCGTATCTTTCATAGTTCAGCCAGCCGGGGGTAGGTACTTTTTCCTCCACCAGAATCCGTGTAATGCTGGCGGCTCCACGCCCGTGTACAGCAAGGTCAAAAATCTTCTCTACAATCCAGCGTGTTTCCGGGTCGATCAGAAGATGACCTTTTTTGTCCGGGTCTTTTACATAGCCCAGCGGTGCATAGGCTCCATAGTGTGCGCCATTGGCAAATCTTGTGTGCATGGCAGCCTTGACCTTTTTGCTGGTCTGTCGGGCGTGCATTTCATTCAGGATGTTTAAGAACGGTGCAAGCTCGCTTTCTCCGTTGATGGTGTCCACATTGTCATTGATGGCAATGTAGCGTACTCCCTTGCTGGGGAAATAGATTTCCGTGTACTGACCGGTCAGGATATAGTTTCTTCCCAGACGGGATAAGTCCTTTGTGACAACGCAGTTGATTTTCCCGTCTTCGATGTCATCAATCATCCTTTGGAAACTTGGACGCTCGAAATTTGTCCCACTCCATCCGTCGTCAATGTACTCGTCTACAACGGTCAGCCCATGCTCTGCGGCATACTGTCTAAGCATCATGCGCTGGGTCTGGATACTGCCGCTTTCCCCCTGTAATTCATCGTCACGGCTCAATCTCAAATATAGTGCAGTGTTATAAATCGTTGTATTGTATGGTTGTTTCACGGTTAAAAATCCTCCTTCTAAAAGAAACAACCCACGCTTATACAATACTCGCTGGTACAAGTATATCATAAGCGTGGGCTGATTGACAGTCGTTATTCCGTATTTTTTCAGGAAGCGGCGGCAGCGTGCTGGATCACATCTTCCAGCAGGCTGTCAAGCGGCTTCCCATCCTGTGCGAAATGCTCCGATACCTTGATACGGACTTTCCCCATGACAAAATACTGGGTGCCGTCTTTTTCGGTAAGCAGGGTGCCGCTGTTTTTGTTATTGCTCTCGTTTTTGCTTTTTGCCATAGGCAGTTACCTCCATAAATGAAATATGCCCGACAAGGGAATGTCAGACAGGTGTACAGCCGCAGACTGTCTCCGTGTCAACCAAACCGTGTCAACCGGCAGAAAAGACTTTGAAAACAATCCATAGGCGCTCTATTATTACTTTTTACTTTTTCTTTGATTTCTTGGTTGACATGGTTGACAAAGGAGAGAAATGCCCTAAATATCAGGCTTTTCCCCGTCAACCGGCTGTCAACCAAAGCGTCAACCAAACTGTCAACCGGTGGCTTTTCAGAATGGAAGTTCCATTTGCCGGGCTTCTTCTTCCGTGATTTCCTGAAAACCGTCCCCCTCCGGCGGAGCTTGGTTGACACGCTCCCAGCCTTTTTGAGAACCGTATTTCTTATACCGCTTCGGGCTTTTGTAGGCTACCCAGCCCTGTATGATGCCGCCCGCAATGCCGGTATTCATAATCTCGCAGATTGCCCGTGTCTCCCAGTCTGCCGGGGAATTTAAGTTCCCCAGCGCTTCCTCATAAAGCTGCTTGGAACATACCCTGTCGCCGGTGTAGTCCTCCAAATAGGCGTAGATCATGCCGGCCTGTGTGTCTTCCTGCATAAAGTCCTGCTGGTGGGCGTTCAGGTATCGGTTCATTTCCATGCTGAATGACAGCTTATACTTCCCACTGCGATAAACCGTCATGGCTTCCGCCCACATCTGTTCGATATACGCCCTCGCCGCCGCTTCATCGTCCAGTATGTGAACCTCCGCCCGTTCCGGGTACACCGTCACGGGGAGAAAGCGCCGGTTGCCGGTGCGGTCACGGGGCAAAAAGTCCTGCCGGTTGGTCGTCCCTCCAAATACACATTGCCGCAGCCGGTCTGCCGGATGTGTCTCATACGGCACTTTGTAGGTTTCTTTCTGGCGGCTTAAGAATGACTTGATTTCCTCAATACTCTTGGCGTTGGCTGTGGCGATCATCTCCGACATCTCGATAATCCAATGCCCTTGCAGCTTGCGGTACACATTTTCATCGTCCAGCTTCTTCAAATCGTCTGAAAACCATTCGTCCCTGCCTGCCAGCAGCCGGAAAAAGGTAGATTTCCCGGCTCCCTGACCACCAACCAGACAGAGCATGACCTCAAACTTGCTCCCCGGTCTGAATACCCGCCGGATGGCTCCCATCAGGAACAGTTTCAAGGCTTCATAAGTGTATTCGTCCGTATCGGCTCCCAGAAAGTGATGCAGGGCGTAACGGATGCGCTCTGTGCCGTCCCATTGCAGGTTGTTCAGGTAATCCCTGACCGGATGGTAGCGGTTTTCATTGGCAACAATCTTGATGGCGCTCTGCACCTTTTTCTCGCTGGTAAGCCCGTAATTTTCTTCCAGATACAAAAGCAGGTAGTTCATGTCCATGTCGGTCAGCGTGGTACTGGTGCGCTCCCAGCCCAGCGGCTTCACAATGTCAATCTGCTCCGTCAAAAGGTTCAGACGCAGTGCCCCACGAAACAGCGGGTCACGCTGGAACACCGTCAGGCAGTTTCGGATGCTGTTCTTCACGCCGCCTTTCTGCGTCCCCTCTAACGTCTCCCGGATTTCTTCCGGTGTCTGCGCCGGTTCCATTGTGTCCATCGTCCTTTTGACCGCTTCCTGCGTTTCCGGCGGCAAGCTCTGAAATTCGCTGTTCAAGCCGCAACACCTCCTTTCCCTGTGCGGCGATCAATGCCGCTTTTTCTTCTATTTCTCCGTATAACAAAATATCCAAAAGGTATTCTGTGTAGCTTATCCTCTGCAACGCTTCCACAAAAAGAGGATGCCAGATGGCATCCTGCGGCTGTGGGGCGTGTGCTGTTTTCCAATGCTCCAGCAGGCGCAGATAATCGCATAGCACCCGGAAACAATACCGTTCCGTTTCCTGAAATCTCTGCTCCGCTGATTTTTGTCGGGGCTGTGACCTGTTGTGACGCTTCCTATCTGGCGGCGCATTGCCGGATTTCTCATAGGAAACGCCGAAGTCCTCCGCAAGCCTGACCGCAGCTTCCCGTTTCCCCAATCCATGCAGCAAAGCGGCAAAGTCGATCACATCCCCGGAAGCCCCGCAGCCGAAGCAGTAAAAGCGGCTGTCCACTTTCATGCTGGGCGTGCGGTCATTGTGGAATGGACAGCAGACCATGCCGTTTCTCCCCACCCGGATTCCATAGAATGAAGCAGCCTGCCGAGTGGTAACAGACTGTTTCACCGCTTCAAATACATTCAAATGCTCCCTCCATAAAAATACTGGTAGCGGTAAAGCTGCCGATTATATCATAGCTCCATCTCATGTTTCTTTCTCTGTACTGCCTGTGGCTGCTCCCTCCGGCGCAGTGCGGTATCTACGGCGTTCTGCACCTGCCGCAGCCGTATGACTTCCTCCCGGAGTGGCTTGTGCTGCGGAGACAGTTCGGCATACTCTGTTTTTAACTGTGCATATTCCTGTTTCCATGCTTTCAGGGCAATGGGTTTTCCGTCCAGTTTTTCTTTCAGAATACGGCGGGCGGCATAAAACAGCCGTAACTCCGCATCGTGGGATGTTTCAAATTTCTCCCTCTGTTTCTTAAACTTGATATTGTTCAATTCCGTATGGACAGGTTTTAGCCGCTGGTAATTCTCGCCCTCCCGTATCAATTCCTGCAATTCCTTTATCCGGGCAGATTTCTTTTTCATGGAGCCGCTTAATGCTTCAAATTCTTCACTGACAGAGGAAAGACGCTCCTGCAAATCCTCTAATGTGAGCAGCTTGTTTTCCGTCAGATAATTGACGGCTTCGGCAAACTGCTTTAAGTTTCCGGTTCTGGCTTTATTGCTCCATGCCCCTGCGTTGCGCTGGTTGTAATAAGCGATCAGCAGGTCGGCAAGGCTCGGTGTCTGGGGTTTGGAAAGTTCTTCTTTTACCTCTGCCATCCAGACAAACAGGGCTTTGATCTTCTTCCTCACATCCTGCATGAGCCGGTTGGTGGCTTTAATCCAGCGGTTCAGTTCCCCTTTCTCGGTGCGGATGCCCTTTGCTTCCATCTGCCGGACATTAGCTCCCTCGTGGACAGTAGGTATCAGGTCAAGCCCCTGCCGCACATAGGAACGGTGGTCGATACGCACATCCAGCCCTTTTTCCTCAAATTTTGTATTAACGGCAGCCGCCCACTGCTCCCGCCAGTGTTCCAGCGTTTCCGGCTCATGCCAGTCTGTTGTATGGACAGCGTTAAACATATAATCGCCGTTTTTATCCCGGATTCGGTTTCCATCTTCATCAAGAAGATATTCCCGACGCTGTTTTTGTCCCCATGTGCCATCCGGGTTCAAAGGGCGCATGGTTGTCATCACATGAAAATGCGGGTTAGGGATGCCGCCGTCCTCTTTCTCCGGGCTGTGAAAAGCAAGGTCGGCAATCATGCCTTTTGTCACAAACTGCTCCTGTACGAACTTCCTCGCCAGCTCCATGTTTTCTTCCAGCGTCAATTCATTCTGCATGGCAATATCAAAGGAATAGGCAAGCTGTGCTTTTGGATGTTTCTCGCAGTTCTCCACAGCATTCCAGAGGGTCGCCCGGTCAAGATATATTTCCGGCGCATGGGGCGGCAGCATGATTTCCGAAGCGATCACGCCGCCCTTTTTGGTGTAGTCGCTGACTTCTCCATAGTAGCTGCTGTAAAGACGCTCCCCGGCTCGATAGGCTGCGCTGGCAATGGCGCTCTGACCGGCGCTGCGCTTGATCTGTGCGATTGAAAAATGATAAAGTGCTATCCTTAGTCACCGCCTTTCTCCTGCCCGGAAATACGGGCGTGGTTCTCTGTGGCAGACCGGATGAAATGCTCCGCCTGCGGCAGATTCAAAATGCTTTCCATGAGGGAATAAAATTCCGCTTCGGATAGCTCCTTTGTCTGTGGTGCAATGCTCTCAATAGCTGCCCCACGGGTAATCAGCCGGTGCGTCCTCTGTTTCCGGGAACCGCTTTCCAGATACGCCTGCCGGTTTTTCAAACGCTGCATTTTCCGTTTTTCCTGTTCCAGCAGGACAGTGGTTTTTTCATATTCCTGCTTCAACTGTTCCAAAGATTTTTCCATGTTCTCACATCCTTTGCTGATAAGATAAAGAAAGACCATCCGCAGACAGTCCGTGTGTCAGTGCTTCTATAAAACCCGATGAAAAGGGAAAACCGCAGAGCGGATTTCTCTTTGCGGCGGGTACACAGGGGATAGCCGCTTTAGCGGCGCAAGGGGGTGCAGCCGCCTTGTCGGAGCGAAGCGAACGCAGACCTCGGATTGCTGATTTTATCAGCGGCAGAGGTAAGCTCCGCAGGACGCACGATACATGGTCTTTAGACTATGTATAGAAGTGCGCCCTTAGTTCCTAAGGGATTTTTCCGTTTCCGGCAGTCTTGTCCTTTTTCTTGGAACGCTTGGAAAGATACTTCGGGCAGTCAACCACAACCGCCCGGAAGCTCTGTTTACATTCGTGCTGGCATTTCCGGCACAGTTCGTTGTAAGTGATACGGCTGCGGTCATTTAAGAAGAAAGACCATTCCAGCCGCCGCTTGTTGCTCATTCTTGCCATAACCGGCTCCTTTCTCCGTTTCTATCTGATGTACGCAGATAGGCTGTTTTGGTGTAGCGTCTCGGTATCATTTTTAAGGTTTTTTCTCTCTGTATGCCCCTTTGGAAAGTGCGGCAGTATTGCAGTCAGGGAATGATACCTCACGCTTATTTGTCGCTTCCCGGTACGGTTTCGGAGCCTTTTGCCATCCATTCAAAGAAAGCAATTTTGCTGACCTTGATAAGCCTCCCCCTGCGGAACGCCGGAAAGCCGGGGGTGTGTACCAGCTCATAGGCGCTCGCTCTTGAAATTCCCATAATCCGCTGAATGTCCGCCACATCCAGAACCAGCGGTAAATCCTCGTAGCTGTTCAATCTCTTTTTATCGTTCATTCTGTTCCTCCCATAAATCAAATAGGTTAAAATGCTTCCTGCTGCCGCTCTCCCCAAAAGCCGTTTTCCTGCCCCATTCCTGCGGTGTTTCCCTGCATTGGTGCGCCGGATGCGTCACTTCTCCTGCCGGTCATATCCTTTTTGGACGGTCATTCACTTGTCAAGGTACTGTGCGGTACGAAATTACCAACCGCAATCATCATAGCGTACTATCCTTGACAAAACAATGATTCTGCGATACCATGAGTGTAACTGATATAACTGAATTATATAATTACCATAAACAAAGGCAGGGGATAGGGATGGAGAATCAGTTTATACGGCATGAGCCATGTTTTGAGAGGATTTTGTTTGTCCTGACGCTGGACAGGAAGAAAATGAAAGAGCGGATTTTGATTGGGGAAGAACAGCAGATCCGCTTCCGGCTGAACGGGAGCCAAAACGCAGAGGTGCTTTGTGATATGACACGCCCGCTGGGAACTTTTTTGATAAACTTTGAGCGTGACACGGACAGAGATTGGAACTTATACGGGCTTTCTCCGCTGCGGCAAGCCCTCCACTCCAACCGACGGAAACAGCCGGAGCTGGAGCAGACGGCAAGCGAATTTCTCTGGGGAAAATATCTTAGCAATGACCCTCTGAAAATGTATGTGGCGTTCCGTATCTGGAACAGCTATCTGCTTGCCAGAGAACCCCGTGACCGTAACGCTGCCTGTGACCGCTTCATGGATAAAATGAGCAGCCTGACCGGGGTATTCCATAACGAAGCCATGAGCTTTGACAGGGAGACAGGAAAACCGAAACATTTTCAAGCTGGCAGCCTTTATTTCAAAGGCGCACCGTCAGAAGATACCCGGCTTGACCTCTGGTTACCGGACAACCGGCGCACAGAAGAATGTGTGTCTGCCTATGCGTCCCTCTACCCGTTGATTACCTATTATCTGAACAGGCTGAATGACTGGGGGCTTTGCTTCCGGCAGTGCAAGGTCTGCGGGAAATATTTTCTGGCAAAGAGCCAGCGGTATGAGCTGTGCAGTGACAAATGCCGAAAAGCACAGGCGCTCCAAAACAAGCGGGAATTTGACGAGAGGGCAAGAGAAAATAACTATGACATGCTTTATAAAAATGAATGCCAGAACTGGCGCAACAAAATAAACCGGGTAAAAAATACCGCAGGCTTTCCGGCTGACCGTCTGGAAAAAATACAGGCTGCCTTTTCCGACTTTAAGAAAGAAGCCTTGCAGAGAAAAAAGGCTGTAAAAACAGGAACAGCCAGCCCGAAAGAATTTACGGACTGGCTGTATCTGCAAAGTAATGTAATTGTGGAACTGACAGAATACTAAATTTTTTTCTCGTTGTGAGGTTTCTGTGACATTTGCCTGATGGCAGTATCGAAATTGCAGTAATTACTCATGCAAAATGCTTCTTCGTTTTATACACTATACCTATATGGTGGAGCACCAAATGAAAGGAGCAAAAAATATGTCTGAGATTCAAAATGCGATTGAAGTAAAGAACTTAAAAAAAGGTTTTGGTGGCAGAGTTTTGTTTGAGAATTTTAGCCTGAATGTAAAAGCAAATACAATCCATGCGATTATTGGCCCGAACGGTTCTGGAAAGACAACACTGCTACGCTTGATTACAGGGGTATACCAGCCAAATGCAGGGACAATCAACATTGCAGGGAAATATGCAATGGAGCTTGAAAATGACTATCTGTATGAAGAACAGACTGGTCTTGAAAATTTGAGAATTTTTGGGAAATACTTTGGATTTGAAATAAATGATCGTTCAGACAGTTATTGTACGCAATTAGGATTGACCGAGCATTTAGGAAAGCGTGTTAGCACTTATTCTAAAGGAATGAAAAGAAAACTGTCCCTTTTGATTGTGATTATGATGGGACGGGATATTCTGCTCATGGATGAACCAACATCGGGTGTAGACCCCATATCCAGAGTAGAAATCCGTAGTTTGATAGAGGCTCTAAAAGCTGACGGAAAAACGGTTATTATCACTTCACATGACCTTAGCGAGATTGAAAAGTGCGCTGATGATGTATCTATGATTAAAAATGGCAGATTGCTGTTTGATAAGGGTATTCAAGAAATGCAAGGACAATCATTGGAAGAAATCTTTATTAAGGAGGGCAATCGGCATGAGTAACATGGGAAAAGGCGCAGGCTACTATCTTACCAGAAGTAAAAGCCTCCTAATTGATACTGCGATTGTTGCCATTCTGGCGATTTTTATGAGCTTTGCAATGCAGATGGACGCCTTGCAGTCTAAGGGAGAAGATTATTTAGTCCTAATGCTCTATGCGGTTATTTTTGGTCTTACCTCCCTGCAATCCGGTGCTATGATTGTAGATTTGACAGCAAAGGATAAGTTAAGCCGGAGAGTTGAATTTTTTGCAGCTTCTGGAATTGCGGTAAAAGAGATTATAAAACAGTATTCGATACAGATTTTCCGATTTTCTGGTATTATCCCGTTCTTTGTTTTTATGAGTTGCTATTACTTTACCGACTGGACAATGAGCTTTGGGCGGATCGTATGCGTTTATCTTAGTATTCTTGTACTTAGTTTTTGTGAGATTGTCGCTTTGAATATCATTGTACTGGATGTAAAACGAGTAAAACTGTTCAAAAATGTTCTGTTCTTTGGTAATTTTGCACTGGTTTATTTGATTGCGATGTCGGCAGAACAGATTACAGAGTTTGTGAATCAACATCATATAGGAATTGACTATTTGATTATTGTGGTTGATGTTGCACTTTGCATGATGTTTGTACTATTAAGTTTCTTTAAGGCTCGGCACATGAGCAACGAAACAGTTATCAGGAGGGATGGCGAATGGGTTTGATAACCTTAAACCTTAAAAGGGTATTGAACTGGAATTTTATATTTATGAGTGCGGTAGCAGCTATCTTCGGCATGATCTCTCTGATGAACTTTGGGGATATTTCAGAAAACATTGTATTTGGCGTTGATATAAAGTATTTTATGCTTGATGGATACCTGTGCTTATTTATCTTTTTTGCCGGAGAAATAAGCAAGGATATGTTGCAGCAAGAAAAAATCACAAAGAGAATAGAATGGAAACTTGCTAATGGTATTAAAATCTCAAGTATTGTTAAGGAGAATCTGCTATCACTATGGATTGGAACGCTGATCCTTTTGTTTCCTCTACTTTTGATAATTTCCATTCGCCTGCCAAACCTTATCTTGTTATTAGGCACCTATTTTCTGATCCTTAGCATATTGTATTCGGCATTTATAAATGTTTTGATTCTCTGGATTAGAAATATGAACTGGTTTAAGAGTATTCCTATCTTTGCAACACTGCTTCATATTTTGCTGGTTGTCTTAAAATGTGGGATATTTATGAAAACGAATAATGTGTGGGTGTTGCTACTATTTTCTCCAGTGAGTATAATAGTTTTGACTGCGTGTGGTTTATGTCTGATGACTAAAGAACGGATCGTATCATCATATTACTAACATAATGAATTTTAGCTGAAAGGAGGGGGGCTATGCAGGATAAACGCTTCTATCCGTATCTGTTTCTTCATGCGGGTATTGTGACTTTATGGGTTATATTGGATAGAACACATAAAGGAATTGCGAATGACGGAGCCATCAACTTATTGTCGATTGCCGTCTTGCTTTGTTATCTCAATCTGCTCTATCTTCATGTAATGACATCACGGCGAAAGGCAACAATATCTGAATGTGGCTGGAACCTGCTTTCTGTTTCCTTTATTGCGGCGCTGATGTATGATGGATTTTCCACCTTATACATGGGTGCATTTCTGTTTTTTGCATTGATTATCGGAATAATGCTGGTAAGAACTGACGCAAGCCGGGGTAAAATGGTTCGCTTGCTGTTTGGAATTGCAGCTATCATACTGTCGTTTTTTGATTTCCAAATTCTCCCTGTTATAACCATGTTAGTTGGAATGTTCATGGGAATTTTCCTTGATTATAGATATATAAATTTGAAACAGGTTAATATTCTTCCGATTGCCCAGAGGAAAGCAAGATATGTCCTCGCTCTTATGATTCCCTTGTTTACAGTCGTACTTTATTGCTTTGATTTGTCCACCCTACAAGTCAATGTATTTTTTCAGCTTATAATGCTTTTATTTGAGGCTTTTGCTGTCATTCATCTTGGCGACATGGAGGCCCGTTACAAGGAGTTGACAAAGTATTATGAATTAACGAACTATATTGCAAATGAGAGGGAAGATTTCTCAAGACTGCTTCATAACGATGTGCTTCAAGACATTGGAGGTGCCAAAAATCTCCTGTCGCTTCGCTCACCAGATGTTGATGAAACAAAAAGGATATTGTCTGATTTGGAATTGCGGGTAAGAAATATGATGAATTTCTATTCCTCTAATATCTTTTCGGGGTATGCTTCATGGGAACATATCGGATATATGCTTGACGCGATTAAGAAGCTGTACCCAAAGAAGAATATACTTGTAGATTTCACGATTGACAGCGAAGCAAGGATTGCTTTGAAAAAAGATAACAGTTTGGAACAGACTATGCAGATAATCAAAGAACTTGTCAACAATGTTTATAAACACGCTGCCGCTACTTTTATTCATTTGGAAATCGCGCTAAATGAAGAAAGTAGACTCGTAATTACCTGTCAAAATGATGGAGCGAAACCAAATGACATTGAAAATATTCTTTCTTCCAAAGGTGGTATGCTGTTCTTGACGGTGTTGATAAATGGGAATGGTGGTAACATTCAGTATTTAGAGAAAGATGGTATTTTAACTGCAACGGCAGTTTTGGGGAGAAAAAATGAAGATATTACTATTTGATGATCACAGGATATTTGGAGAGAGTTTAAGCAAACTTCTGGAAGATTGGGATGAAATCTCTATCTGTCGCTATGTAAGTAATGAAACAGAGTTTTGGAATATTCTTTCCGTAGACGAATGGGACATTGTATTACTTGATGTCAACCTAAGAGAGCAGTCAAAAAGTTCTGGCATTGATCTGATAGAAACGATATATAGTAAAAAGCCAAAAATAAAGGTGGTTATGCTATCCTCTTATGATATGCCAGTTTATAGACAGGAGGCACTTAAAAAAGGCGCCGTAAGTTATATTGATAAGTCTGCTTCTGCTGACGAGTTGGTAAAAAAACTCACAGCTATTAGTAAAGGTCACAAGTCCACTACGCCCCCTTTATTAGATCCCCTGACAGATCGTGAAGCGGAAATTATTAAGGCGATTGGAACAGGGAAAACGAAGCATGAAATAGCGCAAGAACTGTATATCAGTGAACGGACACTTTACAACCATATCCAAAGCATCTATGATAAGCTGGGGGCTAAAAATGCTATCGAAGCCTATAACAAGGCTATTGCACTTGGATATATCACACCCTTAATATGAGTTTAGGCAATAAGAGGGACAGATATATCAGAACACAAGTGACAAGTATGCACATTATGTAAGCAGATGGCAAAAACAAGTATCATTGAACGACTTCATCAAAACAATAAAGAAAAGCTGGGAGCAAAATTAAGTCTGCTTCCAGCTTTTTTGTATTTGTTATTGTATGTGGTTGACTAAGAAATATTGTTTAAGCGTGAGTTTGTGATATTGGGTGTGGTATCTTTAACTATGGGAATGCCCGCGCTCCCATTTGGATACCGCCTTGTCGCTGACGCCAAGCTGTTTGGCCAGCGCAAGCTGTGTCAGTCTCAGTTTTGTCCGCAGAGCGCGGATCAGTCTGCCGGTTTTTACCTGATCCATTTGGATCACCTCCCTTGCATTCTATTATACGGAAAACGGAGGAGAATACAATGAACGTTCCGTAGAGTTGCGGAAAATTGAGAATGGAAAATTAACGTAAGAGTGAACCTGCGGCATCCTGCTTCAAAAGCAGGCGCAAAGCAAAATAAGCATAAGACAACACCGCATAATTAAAGCCGCGGCTCCTTTATGCGGTATTGCCATAAAAATCCCGCGTGAAATTCAACGCGGGATTTGTTATCTTATCGGAAGACAGACTGCGGAAACGCTTCCGGGTCGGCTGCTTTTGCAGCGGCATCGTCGATGCGGACCTCTCCGCTGCGGACGAGTTCCCCGAGCGAATCGTCCATCAGCATCATACCCTGATTGCGGCCGGTTTGCATGGTGCTGATGAGCTGATACGACTTGTTCTGGCGGATCAGGTTGCGCACGGCAGGGGTGCCGGTCAGAATCTCAAATGCGGCTACGCGGCCGCCTATGGTGCGCGGTACGAGCGTCTGGCAGACAATGCACTCAAGCACCTCGGCAAGCTGAATGCGAATCTGCTCCTGCTGCTCCGGCGGGAATACGTCCACGATACGGTCGATCGTACCGGCAGCTCCCTTGGTGTGCAGTGTGCCGAATACAAGGTGACCGGTCTCGGCAGCTGTGATAGCGGTCGAAATGGTCTCCAGATCGCGCATCTCACCGACGAGAATAACGTCCGGGTCCTGCCGCAGAGCTGCCCGCAGACCGCTTGCGAAGCTGTCCGTATCCGTACCGATTTCACGCTGGTTGATCATTGAGCGAATGCGCGGGTGTACATACTCAATCGGGTTTTCAAGCGTGATGATATGGCGTGCCGCGGTACGGTTGACGTGGTCGATCAGTGCCGCCAGCGTGGAACTTTTGCCGGAGCCGGTCGGTCCGGTCACGATAACCAGTCCGCGCGGCTTTTCTGCCTGCTGTATAATGATATCCGGCAGGCGAAGCTGTTCCGCAGTCGGGATTTCCATCGGCAGCAGACGCAGCGCCAGCGCTGTGTGGTGCTGCTGGCGAAACAGATTGCAGCGCATACGCACGGAATCGGCAAACGTCACCGCAAAGTCGGACTCGCCGATGGTTTTCAGCTCGTGCAGCTGATGCTCATCCGCGAGCTGCTGTGCCGCATCCTGTACATCCTGCTCGGTCAGAGGTACGTCACCGTGGGTACGCAGCTCACCGTCGATACGCAGCATCGGCGGGAGACCAACGGTTAAATGCACATCGGAGGTGTTTTTCTCCTTGGCGTAAAAAATTAGAGTTTGCAAATCGTACAAGGCGTGTCTCTCTCCTTGGTGTCCCAAAGCAGGGGACAGAGTTTATATGGGTATTGTACCGCAAATTGCCTGCTGATGCAAGTAAGGATAAACGAAAACGGCTTCGGAAAACCGAAGCCGTTGAGACCGTTGGAACACTTTGTTCTTCTTTTTGTTTTCGCGTGTTATTTCGGCGGGTCGTTTCCTTTGTTTGAACTGCAGTGTGCTATGACTTCGTTCAGATAGACCGACATGCCTGTACACAGGACACCCTGTACCACACCTTCAAACAGAGCGGCTGCCCAGTTGCCGTAGCTGGCATAGCGCGATGCGACTGACAGACAAGCCAGTCCGATCCCGCAGAACGTGAGTGCCAGAGGGATAAATTGATTGGGAAACCGCTGTATTGCTTTGAGTCCGCGTCCGATGCAGTATAAAACCGCTACCAGAACCGCGAAATCCGCCTTGATATACTGCGTCAGTTCTTCCATGGGTTCACCTCCCCTTAACAGCCTATGCGGAAAGAGAACGATGTTTGCCAAGGCATATCGCAGGGCGGCATGACCTCATGCCGCCGTTCGCAACGATCTGCACATACTTACAGGCGGCAGGACGGGGTCAGTCCGCCCTGCATGATACGTTTATCGCTATCTACTCCTCACTCTCTGTAAGCTGGGCTTGCAGATTTTAGTTTGCTGCTGTATAATACAATAGATTAGGAATGTTCATCGCCAAATAAAAGGCTGGAAAATATGGGAGATACGAAGATGAATACTGCTTCTATTCTGGGCGTGCAATTTCACGCCGTTACCAAGCAGCAGGCTGTTGAGCTTGCAATGAGCAAGATCCGTTCCCGGCAGAAGGGCTACGTTGTTACCCCGAATCCGGAGATCGTCGATCTCTGCCGCCATGACGAAAAATTCATGGGCGTTGTCAACCATGCGACGCTTGTCCTGCCGGACGGCATCGGCATCATCTATGCTGCGAAGATCCTCGGTGAAAAGCTGCAGGGCAAGGTAGCCGGCATTGAATTTGCCGAGAGCCTTGTTGCCGCGATGGCCAAGGAGAACATGCGCCTGTATCTGCTAGGTGCGAAGCCCGGTGTTGCCGAAAAAGCAGGTGCAAACCTGTGTGCGAAGTATCCGGGACTGGTGCTTGCCGGCACGCATGACGGCTATTTCTCCGATCCGCAGGAGGTTGTGGACAGCATCAACGCCGCAGGCGGTGCGGATGTTGTGTTCGTCTGTCTGGGTGCGCCCAAGCAGGAGAAATTCATTGCGGACAACATGGACGATATCCACAGCACACTGTTCTGCGGTCTCGGCGGCTCGCTGGATGTGTTCGCAGGCGTTGCCAAGCGTGCGCCGGATATCTTCATCAAGCTGGGTCTGGAGTGGTTTTACCGTCTGCTCAAGCAGCCCAGCCGTATCGGCCGTATGATGAAGCTGCCGAAATTTCTGCTCATCGTTATCAAGGAGCGGCTTTTCGGCAGGAAGGGAAAGTGATAAGAATGAAAGTAAAACTGCTTGCTTACACGCCTGACCCGGAAAAGCTGGTCGCGGCTGCAGCAAAGAACTGCTATTCCTCCACGGACGTGGACAGCGTGCTGGATGGTCTGACCGAGGAAAAGACAGAGAGCTTTGTCAACATGCTTTCCGAGATCGGCCACGAAAGTCCGATCGAGCATGTGTCGTTCACCTTTGCAATCGAGGGTGTATCACGTTCTTTGCTGGCGCAGATCACGCGCCACCGCATTGCATCGTTCTCGGTGCAGAGCCAGCGCTATGTGCGTGAGAAGGGCTTCGAGTATGTTGTTCCGCCGGAGATTGATAAAATTCCGGCTGCCCGGGCAAAATTCATTCAGGCGATGGAGGACGACCAGCACACCTACGAGGAACTGACGGCCGCGTTGATGGAAGGCTACCTCAAGGAGCTGCTCGAGCAGGGCGTTCCGGAGAAGACCGCCCGCAGCAAGGCTGAAAAGCACGCCATTGAGGACGCACGCTACGTTCTGCCGAACGCCTGCGCGACTCGCATTGTCATGACGGCGAACGCCCGCAGCCTCAAGAACTTTTTCCGCCTGCGCTGCTGCAATCGCGCCCAGTGGGAGATCCGTGCGCTTGCCGAGGAGATGTACAGGCAGGTATACGCTGTTGCGCCGACGCTGTTCGGTCACTGCGGACCGGCCTGCGTGGACGGTGTCTGCACAGAGGGCAAAATGTCCTGCGGCAAGGCCGCAGAAGTGCGCGCGCACTATCAGGCGCTGCGCGAGGGCAAGTAACCCCCAAATCAATCTTGAGAAAGGTATTATATGTTACCGTTTAGAGAAATTACTTTAGAAGATAAACCAATGGTCGAGCACTGCGGCTCGCATTACAACTATCATCTGTGTGAGCGCTGTTTTGTCGATCTTTTCATGTGGCGCAGCCATTACAATACGCAGATCTGCTTCAAAGACGGCTTTATGCTGGTGAAAATGTCTCCGCTGGACGGCGGACACGACTGCTATCTTGCGCCTGTCGGTCAGGGCGACCTCGGCGCTGCGCTAGATGCGCTCGAGCAGGATGCCGCTGAACGCGGTCTTCCGTTCGTCATCGTCTCGGTCGCTGAGCCGATGATCGAGCGTATCGAAGCCGTTCGCCCGGGCAAGTTCACGTTCTCGCACGACAGCGAGGACGGCGACGATTATATCTACCTCGCGGAAAAGCTGCGCACGCTGTCCGGCAAAAAGCTGCAGAGCAAGCGCAACCTCGTCAACCGCTTCAAGACTGCCTATGAGGGGCGGTGGAGCTACGAGGACATGACCCGGGAAAACAGCAAGGATGCGTTCGCCTTCCATGTGCACTGGTGCAACCTGAACGGCTGTGCACGCGAGCGCGACTTTGAAGGCGAGACCTGCGCAATCGTGCAGGCGCTCCACAACTTTGACTACTTGAATTTGCGCGGCGGACTGCTCCGCTTGGACGGCGAGGTTATCGCGTTCACATTCGGCTGCAAGGCTACGTCGGATATGTTCGTGGTACAGATTGAAAAGGCCGACCACACGATTCAGGGCGCGTACCAGATGATCAACCAGCAGTTCGTAGAGCGCAACTGCAATGATGTGGAATACGTCAACCGCGAGGAGGATCTGGGACTCGAGGGTCTGCGCAAGGCGAAAAAGTCCTATTATCCGGTCATGCGCGGCGTGAAATATATGGCTGTGCCGAAAGGTTGATTGAAATGATGCGATTTGCAGAAAAAGGCGATTTTCCTGCCGTTCGTGCCCTTTGGGAAACCTGTTTTCCGGATGAGGGCGGCTTCAACGACTACTTCTTTGCGCACTTCTATAAAGAAAAATATACGCTGCTGTATCTTGAGGGCGAAACGCTCGTGGCGATGGTGCAGATGCTCCCGTACCGCATGACGGTGGGCGGCCTCTCCCGCGAGGCAACGTATATTTACGGTGCATGCACCGACCCAAAGCATCGCCGCAAGGGTTATATGGCGCGGCTGCTCGAGCGCTCGTTCGAGTTGGACAGGCAGGGGGGACGCATTGCGTCCGTGCTCATTCCGGCAGAAAAGTGGCTGTTTGATTTTTACAAACCGTTCGGCTACGAGCCGTTCTTCCATATTTCCCGCCGGGAGATTACCCGCACGGCAGGGGAGCGCGAAGCGCCTCGGCGGCTGACCTCGGCGAATGTGCCTGCACTGGCGGCGCTGTATGACAAACTGGTGCCGAAATGCCGCATCGAGCGGGACATGGCGTACTGGAACGCGCAGCTTGCGCTGTTCGACACACTCGGCGCGGGCGTGTATGGCTGGTTCAAGGACGGAACGCTCACCGGCTATGCGTTCTGCTGGGAGGACAATGCGCAGGAGCTGCTCGGCGCAGATGACGCGCAGCTGCAGGGTCTGCTGGACGTGTTGCGGCGCGATATGCTCGCCGTGACGGAAACCGGCAGCGAAATAGCACTCGGCGTATGCAAATGGCATGAGAAAGCGGATGAAACCGCTGGATATATGAATTTAATGCTCAACTGAAAGGTGTGACAAACATGGTATATGTATTACTGGCAGAGGGCTTCGAGGAAGTCGAGGCGTTGACTCCGGTCGATCTTCTGCGCCGCGCAGGCGTGGAGACCAGGCTGGTCGGTGTGACTGGTGCAACCGTGTGCGGTGCACGCGGCATCAATGTCGTAACCGACCTGTCCATGGACGAGGTTGACCTCGCAGCGGCAGATATGCTGATTCTGCCGGGCGGCATGCCGGGCACAACCAACCTGTACGCGGACAAGCGTGTCACCGATGCGGTTCGCACGATGGCAGATACAGGCAAGTACGTTGCGGCCATCTGCGCGGCTCCGTCCATCATTCTGGGCGGCATGGGTCTGCTCGAGGGCAAGAAAGCCACTTGCTATCCGGGCATGGAGGACGGCATGAAGGGTTCGACCCCGGAAAAGAAAAACGCAGTCACCGATGGCAGGATCATCACCGGCTGCGGCGTCGGCGGCGCATTGGATTTCGCGTGTGAGCTGATTACCGCGCTGTGCGGCAAGGCCAAGGCAGACGAAGTTGCAGAGTCGGTCGTACATCATGTGTACGGATAAGAAAACGCTGCGGGGGCGCTATCTTGCCGAACGGGCAAGTCTGTCCGCCGCGGAAAAGCAGGCGATTGATCGCGCCATCGCACAGAACATTCTGCAAAGCGAGTTCTATCAGCAGGCAGAATGCATTTTCTGCTATGTTTCGACTGCTGAGGAGATTGACACCCGCATGGTACTCGAAAACGCGCTTGCGTCCGGCAGGACGGTCTGCGTGCCGCTGTGCGGCAAGGACGGCAGCATGACCGCGCGGAAAATCACAGCGCTCTCTGAACTGCGGACCGGTCACTACGGCATCCTGGAGCCGTCCGACACGGCGCCGGAGATTGCACCGGAGAACATCGACCTGATTCTTGCGCCTGCGCTCTCGTGCGACAGAAAAGGGTACCGTCTCGGCTACGGCGGCGGCTATTATGATCGGTTCCTCAGCCGGACAAACGCGGTCTGTGCGGCGCTGTGTGCATCGCAGCGCATGAGCGAAACCCTGCCGCACGAGGCGTTCGACCGCTACTGTCATTACATTATCACCGAAAGAGAGGTGCTGCGCACCGATGAATCAAGATAAACGCACACTGCTGCCGGGTCTCAGCCTGTTTGTGTGCTTCTGCCTGCTGACAGGCATGGAAAAGCTGATCACGCACTTTAATCTGCCGCCGTCGCTGATGGCGCTCGGTGAGATCGTGTGCTTCGGTCTGGCGCTTGCAATGGCGCTGCCCGGCATGGCTCGGGAGCACTTTAAGCAGCGGCTTGCATTCAAAATGCCGCGTAAGGGCGGCTGGCTGCTCATCCTGTTTATGGGCGCGGCGACCGCATTTGCCGCCCTCAGCCTGAACATGCTGGAATACCGTCTGCTGGCGCATACCGGTCTCCGGCTGACGATTGCATCCCTGCCGATGCCGCTCGGCGGTATGTCGTTTGCATGGCGGCTGCTGATCGGCGTTGTGATAGCAGCTCTGGTCGAGGAGATCTATTTACGCGGTGCGCTGTTCAGCGTATACGGTGAAGAAGTCGGTACCTCGGCATGCCTGCTGTTCGGCGGCATCGTGTTCGCACTGCTGCATGGCAGCCCGCTTGATCTGGCGACAGGATTCTGCGCCGGTCTGGCGTTTACTTATCTGACCTATGTGTTTGATACCATATGGGCGGCGGTGCTTTCCCATGCTGCGGCGGCTTTTGTCACCGTGTTGATGCAGTGGATGGCAGATACCTATGCACCGTTTGGCATTTGGAACATCCTGCTGCCGCTGACTGTGCTCTTTTTCCTGCTGTTTGCGTTCTTAACGCTGGACACGCTGGGAAAAATGCTGGCGCGCGGTTCCATTCCGCGCTTTGAGGTCAGTGCCGGCTGGTATGACCTGTGGCTGCTGGTGAAAGAGCCCGGATTTATTGTGTTCGCGCTGGCATTTGCCGGTAAAATCATTCTGAATTACTGGATCGGCTGAGGCTGACCCGCAGAGAGGTGAATTATGGATAATCATTTTAACAACGATGAAACGCGGCGCGTACCGCTGCCGGGCTCGGAACCCCCGGTGCCCGAGCAGTTTACGCCGGAGCATTTCGATGACGATCGAGAGCCGCAGCCGCCGCAGAAGCAGCCCAAACGCCGCCGAAGCCGCCGCCGGATGAACGCAGGCTGTGCAGGCTCGATGGTGTACATGATCGCAGTAGTCGGTGCTTCGCTGGTGCTGTCGATTGCAGCGCTGTTCATGGCAAACGACATTTTTGCCTTTGTCAAGGCAGATGCGGTCAAGGAGATCACGGTTTCGGAGAACACCTCGGTATCCTCGCTCGCCAAGGAACTGGACGACCAGGGCGTTATCAATTATCATTCGGTGTTCAAGCTGTATCTGAAGCTCAAGCACCAGACCGATACCTCGGTTCTGGCAGGTGCGTATCAGCTGAACCCGTCGATGGACTACGGTCAGATCGTAGACGCGCTGACCAACACTGCAAGCACAGAGACCGTGCAGATTACCATTCCGGAGGGTTATTCCATCTCGCAGATCCGTCAGGTGCTGCTGGACAACCATATCTGCACCGAGGATGCACTGGATGAGGTGCTGAATGAATATTCCTTCAAGCACGATTTCCTTGAGGATGAAAAACCGGCCGCGGAAGGCTGGCTGGAAGGCTATCTGTTCCCGGATACCTATGAGGTATACAAGGGCAACGCTGCGGTAGTCGATACCATCAACAAAATGCTCAACAACTTCGGCAACAAGTACGATGCAGACATCAAGTCCGGCGCGGAGAATCTCGGCCGCTCGATGCACGATATTGTCACGATCGCCTCTCTCATCGAGCGTGAGGCACAGCGTGACGATGAGCGCGCACGCATTGCGGGCGTTATCTACAACCGTCTGAACAATTCCTCCGAGTTCCCGTATCTGCAGGTGGACGCGTCCGTTCTGTATGGTCTGGGACGCACCGGCGGCAAGCTGAGTGACGAGGATCTCAAGTCGGATTCCGAGTACAACCTTTACAACCACGAGGGTCTGCCGCCCGGACCGATCTGCAACCCGGGTCATGCTTCGCTGTACGCAGCAAGCCATCCGGAGGACAACAATTACTACTATTACGTTGCTATGCCGGACGGCTCGCACCTGTTTGCAAGCAGCTATGAGGAGCACGAGCGCAACATCGAGGCTTCTAATCAGGCACAGGCGCAGGCTGCAAGCGCTTCGGCAGACACGACGACAACGGAGGCAACCGGTGAATAACACACCTGAATTACTGTCGCCCGCAGGCGATCTGGACAAAATGCGGTTTGGCATTGCCTACGGCGCGGATGCGGTCTATATGGCCGGAACGCGCTTCGGCATGCGTGCCGCTGCAACCAACTTTGACGATAACGCGCTGCGCGAGGGTATTGCCTACGCGCACGCGCACGGCGTCAAGTGCTACATTACAGTCAATATTATGCCGTCCAACCGCGACCTTCCGGCGCTTCCGGCCTATCTGGAGCTGCTGCAGGACGCAGGCGCGGACGCACTCATCATCGCGGATGTAGGCGTGCTGCGCATGGCGCGCAGATACGCGCCCAAGGTTCCGGTGCACATCTCGACTCAGACCAGCATCCTTAACCACGAGGCGGCAAACTACTGGGCGGATGAAGGCGCCGAGCGTATCGTGCTCGCGCGTGAGCTTTCCCTTGAGGAGATCGCCGAAATCCGTGCAAAAACCCCGAAGGAACTCGAGATTGAGGCCTTCGTTCATGGTGCTATGTGCATTTCGTACTCCGGCCGCTGCCTGATCTCGCAGTACATGACCGGCCGCGACGCCAACCATGGCGCATGCGCACAGCCGTGCCGCTGGAATTACTCTCTGATGGAGGAGAAGCGTCCGGGGCAGTTCTTCCCGGTCGAGGAGGACGGACGCGGCACCTACCTGTATAACTCCAAGGATATGTGCATGATCGAGCACGTTCCGGAGCTGATCAAGGCCGGTATTACCTCGTTCAAGATTGAGGGCCGCAACAAAACTGCGTACTATGCAGCCTGTGTCACCGGTGCATACCGTGCCGCGATCGACACCTATAAAAAGGACCCGGAAAACTTTGTTCTGCCGCAGTTCTGCCGCGATGAGGTCAATAAGGTCAGCCACCGCGAGTATTACACCGGCTTCTACTTCGGCAATCAGGAAAACGGACAGCATTACGGCGACAGCCAGTATATCCGCGAGTACGAGGTTGTCGGCATGCCGGTCGAGTGTGACGACAGCGGCAAAGCCGTGTTCGCACTTAAGAACCGCTTTTTCGATGGGGAAGAGCTGGAGCTGATTCAGCCGGGTCAGGCACCGTATACGTTCTGCGCGAAAAACGTCACCGATGACGAGGGCACTGAGCGCGAGCTGTTCAACGTGCCGCAGATGCGCGTACACTTTGCGTTCCCGTTCAAGGTCAGCGAGTGGGCTATTTTGCGGAAGGTCAAAGAAAGACCGGAGTAAACAATCAATGAGGAGTTAGGAGACAGGAATTTTCCTGCGTGCCGGCTTACCGTAGGGGCGCACATTGTGCGCCCTTTTTCGTTCCCCCTTGCAAATCGCTTGAACAGGCGAACACGGTTCGCCTCTACGGCATGGTTTCTCCTGCCTCTTATCTCCTTTTTATGAATGGTTGCAACGTATGATAAATTGTGGTATCATTACAATTAAGTATGGAAACCTTTCGGGGTGAATTGAACCGAAAAATTCTAAGCAAGGGAAGTATATACATGAGCGATAACCAGAAGAAAACGATTTTCTCCGGCGTGCAGCCGTCCGGCAAGCTGACGCTGGGTAACTATTTGGGTGCTATCCGCAATTTCCCAATCCTGCAGGAGCAGTACAACTGCATTTACTGCGTGGTCGATCAGCACGCCATCACGGTCCGGCAGGAGCCTGCGGCGCTCCGCCGTGCAACGCTTGAGCTGATCGCGCAGTACATTGCCTGCGGTCTGGACCCGGAAAAGAGCATTCTGTTCATCCAGAGCCATGTGCCCGCGCATGCGGAGCTGGCGTGGGTGCTCAACTGCTTCACCATGTTCGGCGAGGCTTCCCGCATGACCCAGTTCAAGGACAAATCCGCCAAGCACGCGGACAACATCAATGTCGGTCTGTTCACCTATCCGGTTCTGATGGCGGCAGACATTCTGCTGTACCAGACCGATCTCGTTCCGGTTGGCGTGGACCAGAGCCAGCACATCGAGATCTGCCGCGACATTGCAAACCGCTTCAACAATCTGCATCCGAACACCTTTACCATTCCGGAGGGCTACTACCCGAAGGTTGGCGAGGGTGCCAAGATTACCAGCCTGGTTGACCCGAACAGCAAAATGAGCAAGTCCGACCCGAACCCGAACGGCTACATCCTGCTGATGGACAAGCCGGAGGATATTATGCGCAAGTTCAAGCGTGCGGTTACCGACTCGGATTCCCGCATCATCTTTGACCCGCAGAACAAGCCGGGTGTTTCCAACCTGCTGCAGATTTACGCACTGGCGACAGGCAAGACCATCGAACAGGCGGCAGCCGAGTTTGACGGCAAGGGTTACGGTGAGTTCAAGCCCGCAGTCGGCGAGGCCGTTGTCGAGCTGCTGCGTCCGATTCGTGAAAAGACCACTGATCTGCTGAACAACAAGGATTATCTGGAGCAGGTCTACAAGGAGGGCGCACAGAAGGCCTCCTATCTGGCGCGCAAAACGCTGGATAAGGTTTATCGAAAGGTAGGCTTTGTCGCACGCTGAGCCAAAAGGGAGTAAACCATGTCTGAATATATTGTCATCGGCACGATTATTGCAGCGTTTGCCGTAGCTGCCGTGCTGAGCTATTTTTTCACACCGCCGGTCAAGAATTTTGCACATAAGGTCGGCGCGATCGACGTGCCGAAGGATGCACGCCGCATGCATAAAAAGCCGATCCCGCGGCTGGGCGGTCTGGCCATTTACGGCGGCTTCCTGTGTTCGATTCTGATTTTCGGGCAGCTTGATGAGACCATGCTGTGCGTCCTGCTCGGAGCGGCCATCATTGTCGCACTCGGCATTTTCGATGATGTGCTGGCGCTCGGCGCCAAGCTCAAATTCGTGGTGCAGATTGTGGCGGCAGCTATTCCGGTCTGCATCGGCGACCTGCAGATTGGTCTGTTCACCAATTTGAATCCGCTGTCGGATACGCCGTTTGTCCATCTCGGCATTCTGGCAGTGCCGGTCACGATTATCTGGATTGTCGGCATCACGAATGCGGTAAACTTGATTGACGGTCTGGACGGACTTGCGGTCGGTGTTTCGTCCATTGCGGCGATTACCATGCTTGCTGTTGCGCTGCTGACCGGCAACATGCCGATTGCCATTACGATGGCGGCGCTCGCCGGCGCGTGCATCGGCTTTATGCCGTACAACCTCAACCCGGCTAAGATCTTCATGGGCGACACCGGCTCGACCTTCCTCGGTTACATGCTGGCAACCGTGTCCATCATGGGTCTGTTCAAATTCTACGCAGTCATCTCGTTTGCGGTGCCGTTCCTGATTCTCGGCCTGCCGATTTTCGATACAGCCAATGCCATCATCCGCCGTGTGGCGGCAGGCAGAAGTCCGATGAGTCCGGACCGCGGCCATGTGCATCACAAGCTGATCGACATGGGCTTCAACCAGAAGCAGGCGGTTGCTATTCTGTACGCTATCAGCGCAACGCTCGGTCTTACCGCCGTGGTGCTCACCTCGTCCGGCGAGGTTAAGGCGATCGTGCTGCTGCTGGCGGTTCTGGCTGCAATTCTGGTAGGTGCATGCATCATTTACGGTGCGGAGCACTGGAGCAAACACGCATCCGAAAACAAGGAGGATAAAGACGATGAATAAAATCAAGGTAATGACGGTTTTCGGCACTCGCCCGGAGGCCATTAAGATGGCGCCGCTGGTGCATGCGCTCGAGCAGAATGAAAACACCGAGTCCATCGTGTGCGTTACCGCGCAGCACCGCGAGATGCTCGATCAGGTGCTCGATATTTTCGACATCAAGCCGGATTACGACCTGAATATCATGCAGCCGCGTCAGACGCTGGCGACCATTACTGAGAAGAGCCTGCACGGTCTGGATGAGGTGCTCGAAAAGGCACAGCCGGACATCGTGCTCGTCCACGGTGATACCTCGACTACCTTTGCCGGTGCGCTTGCGGCATTCTACCACAAGGTGCCGGTCGGTCATGTAGAGGCCGGTCTGCGTACCTATGATAAGTACAGCCCGTTCCCGGAGGAAATGAACCGCAAGCTGACCGGTCAAATTGCAACGCTGCACTTTGCGCCGACGCCGCGCAACCGTGATAATCTTGCGAAGGAAGGTATCACAGACGGCGTGTTTGTCATGGGCAACACGGTTGTTGACGCGATCCACATGACCGTAAAGCCGGATTTCGAGTTCCGTGATGAGCAGCTCAAGACGCTGGATTTTGAGAACAACCGCGTTGTCCTCGTTACCGCGCACCGCCGCGAGAACTACGGCGAGCCGATGGAGAATATCTGCCGCGCCATTGCCGAGCTGAGCGAAGCATATCCGGATGTACACTTCGTTTATCCGGTGCACCTCAGCCCGTATGTCCGCGAGACTGCGGAGAAATTCCTCGGCGGCAATAACCGCATTCACCTCATTCATCCGCTGGCCGTGGACGAGATGCACAACCTGATGGCACGCTGCTATCTCATCATGACCGACTCCGGCGGACTGCAGGAGGAGGCGCCCAGTCTCGGCAAGCCGGTTCTGGTACTGCGCCGCGAGACCGAACGTCCGGAGGCCATCGAGGCCGGTACGGTCAAGCTGGCAGGCGTGGAGCAGGCCAATATCGTTAAGCTCGCGCGCGAGCTGTTTGACGATGAGGACGCTTACGCAAAAATGGCGCACGCTGTCAATCCGTACGGCGACGGAAAGACCTCGCAGCGTATCGTGCAGGCGATCGAGCAGTATTTTGGTCTGCGCGAGGACGGTCCGGCTCCGTTTAACCCGTGAAACCCGTAAAAAAAGAGAAGCACACACCGAAACACTATCTGCCGGACACTACGCCGAAGATTGCGGCTGCGGGTGCTTCCGTGCTCGTGCTGTTGGTGGTGCTCAGCTTTGTGCTGTCCTCCGGCTGGATGCACGGCAGCAGCACCGGCATTATCCTGCCCGGCAGTGAGGGCGATTCGCCAACGGTTGGCACAGGCAGTGCGCTGCTCACCGGGCAGAGCGTGGATGATATTACCATTGATGTCAATAACGCCAAGACCGTCATCGCAACGCTCGCACGTCCGGCGGCATACAGCAGCAGGATCGAGAACACGATCTACTATGATGGCGGCTCGGCGGCTCTGTACTGCCATCGCTATGTGCGGGATAATGTGATGCGCACGGATACACTCGGCAGTGACAATCAGGTGCAGTCTACGCTGATTCGCGTTCCGGACAGCAAGGTGTACGCGTGGAATGCAGGGGACAGCACTGCTTATCAGGGCAAAGCCGGCGATTTTACCGATGACGCAGCTGCTATGCTGCCGACATACGAGGATGTTCTGGCTGACGAAGTGCAGCTGACTGCTGCCGGCCGACAGGACATTAACGGTGAACCGTGTATTGCCGTTACGTTTGAGCAGGACGGCTACCGCTGCGTATATGCCGTTTCAACGGTCAGCGGTCTGCTGGCGCAGGCGTCGTTCTATGACGGCGATACGCTGACGCGCAAAGTCACCGTCAGCGAGCTCAGCACGGAAACGCCGGACAGTGAATTGTTTACGCTGCCGGACGGCGAAAGCGTTATATAGAAAAAGTGGAGAGTGGAGATTGCAGAGTGGAGAGACAGCGAAACCGTTTCGTTATCTTCACTCTTAACTCTCCACTCTTCACTCTGATAGAAGGAGATTACACATAAATGTCTGAATATATTAAGATTTCACCGGAGATTCGTGCGCTCGGCCGTGAGGCTGAACGCGAGATCCGTCCGTATTTCGAGCGTCTCGAGGAGATCTGTGACCGCAACACCGAGAAGGTGCTGGCGGCGTTCGCGAAGAACCGGGTATCCGACAATCTATTCGCGGGCACGACCGGCTACGGCTATGATGACTACGGCCGTGACACGCTCGACAAGATCTACGCCGATATTTTCGGCACCGAGGCCGCACTCGTGCGCATCGGCTTTGTAAACGGCACACACGCGCTGTCCTGCGCGATGTTTTCCGCCGTCAAGACCGGCAACACCGTGCTGTCCGTCACCGGACCGGCGTATGACACGCTGCAGAACACCATCACCGGCGATTACTGCGGCAGCATGAAGAGCTACGGCATCGGCTACAGGCAGGTTGACCTCAAGAACGGTGAGCCTGACCTGCCTGCCATCAAGGCAGCGGCGGCAGATGAGAATATCAAGCTGGTATTCATCCAGCGCAGCCGCGGCTATGGCGTCCGCAAGACACTCTCCGTTGAGGAAATCGGCGGAATCTGCAAGGCCGTGCGTGAGGTCAATACGACTGCGGCCATCATGGTCGATAACTGCTACGGCGAATTCACCGAGGAGATCGAGCCGACGCAGGTCGGTGCGGACATCATCGCAGGCTCGCTTATCAAGAACCCGGGCGGCGGTCTGGCTCCGACCGGCGGCTATATTGCAGGTCGTGCGGATCTGGTCGAGAACGCCTCTTATAAGCTGACCGCACCCGGCATCGGCGGCGAATGCGGCTGTACGATGGGTCAGAACCGCCTGCTGTATCAGGGCTTGTTCATGGCGCCGCATGTTACCATGCAGGCCATCAAGACCGCGATGTTCTGCGCAAAGGTCATGGAAAAACTCGGCTACGAGGTAAGCCCGAAGGCAGAGGAGCCGCGTTACGACATCATCCAGACTATCGCGTTCGGTGCGCCTGACCCGCTGCGCCGCTTCTGTGAGGGCATTCAGGCCGGTGCACCTGTCGATTCCTATGTAACGCCGGAGCCGTGGGCAATGCCGGGTTACGACGATCAGGTTATCATGGCTGCAGGTGCGTTCGTGCAGGGCGCGTCCATTGAGCTTTCCGCCGATGCACCGATGCGTGAGCCGTATGTCTGCTATATGCAGGGCGGCCTGACGTATGAGTCCGGCAAGCTGGGTATTTTGCTTGCTGCGGATAAAATTACCAGGGCAAAGGCACAGTAATGGAGAATTGAGAACGGAAAATGGAGAATGATGTTATTCTGCATTTTTCAATTCCTCATTTTTCATGCGAAATCGGTTGACAAAGCGCGGATATGAGCGTTATAATAAATCTGTATTTATTAAGTTATAGGCAATGACGGAAATCCTGTTTTCCGAAAAGCATTTGGCAGAGAGCGTGCGCCACGGCTGCAAGCACACGCAATGCGGAGAAAACAGTACCGATTCCCGAGCCGCACAGCGGAAAACCGCAGTATGCTGTGCCGTGTCGTTCGCGTTAAGAACTCCGAGCGGCAGTCCTGCAAGGGCTGCAAGCAGGGTGGAACCGTGGGCAAGCGCTCACCCCTGAGAGATACAGGGGTGAGCGCTTTTTTGTTACTCTGCAGTAATGAAAAATTGAAAATGGAGAGTTGAGAATTGTGGTTACGCGCAAAGCGCGTCATAAAATTCCGTCCCGTGGACGGATACCTTCATTTTCCATTCTCCATTATCAATTACTCCACTCGTTATGATTTTACAAGAAAGGTCTGAATAAAAGTGTCCGAAGAAAACAAGTACACGTTTGAAAACAAGGAATACCGCGACACCTACCGTCACACGGTATCGCACATTCTCGCACAGGCGGTAAAACGCCTGTATCCGGAGGTCAAGCTGGCCATCGGCCCGTCCATCGACAACGGCTTCTACTACGATTTTGATGCGCCGTTCTCCTTCACGCAGGAGCACCTCGATGCTCTTGAGGCAGAGATGCGTAAGATCTGCAAGGAGAAGGAGAAGCTTGAGCGCTTCGAGCTGCCGCGCGCGGAAGCCATCAAGTTCATGGAAGAGCGCGAGGAGCCGTACAAGGTAGAGCTGATTAACGATCTGCCGGAGGACGCTACCATTTCCTTCTACAAGCAGGGCGAGTTCACCGACCTGTGTGCAGGCCCGCATCTGGACTCCACCGGCCGCGTAAAGGGCAACGGCATCAAGCTGATGAACGTTACCGGCGCTTACTGGCGCGGCGATTCCTCCAAGAAGATGCTGCAGCGTATTTACGGCACCGCATTCCCGAAGAAGGACGAACTCGACCAGTACCTCAACATGCTGGAGGAAGCGAAGAAGCGCGACCATCGCAAGCTGGGCAAGGAGCTCGGCCTGTTCATGCTGACCGAGGAAGGCCCCGGCTTCCCGTTCTTCCTGCCGAACGGCATGACCCTCAAGAACACCCTGATCGACTACTGGCGCGAGGTTCACAAGCGCTACGGCTACGTTGAGGTCTCCACCCCAATGATCCTCAACCGTAAGCTGTGGGAGCGCTCCGGCCACTGGGATCACTACAAGCAGAATATGTACACCACCGTCATCGACGACGAGGATTATGCAATCAAGCCGATGAACTGCCCGGGCGGCATGCTGGTCTACAAGGCTCAGCCGCACTCCTACAAGGAGCTGCCGCTGCGTGTCGGCGAGCTGGGTCTGGTACACCGTCATGAGCTGTCCGGCGCACTGCACGGTCTGTTCCGCGTGCGCTGCTTCACGCAGGATGATGCCCACATCTTCATGACCTGGGATCAGATGAAGGACGAGATCAAGAACGTTGTTCGTCTGTTCGATGAGGTTTACTCCACCTTCGGCCTGACCTATCAGATCGAGCTGTCCACCATGCCGGAGGATCACATGGGCGAACTGAAGGACTGGCAGTTTGCGGAAAAGACCCTTGCAGAGGCCATCACCGAGATCGGCAAGGACTACGTTGTCAACGAGGGCGACGGCGCGTTCTACGGCCCGAAGCTGGACTTCCATCTGGCAGACTCCATCGGCCGTACCTGGCAGTGCGGCACCATCCAGCTGGATATGCAGCTGCCCGAGCGTTTCGAGCTTGAGTACACCGGCGCAGACGGCGAGAAGCACCGTCCGGTTATGATCCATCGCGTTGTCCTCGGCTCTATTGAGCGCTTCATCGGCGTTATCACCGAGCATTTTGCAGGCGCATTTCCGACCTGGCTGGCACCGGAGCAGGTTCGCGTTATGCCGATGACCGATCGCAATATTCCGTGTGCACAGGAAGTTGTTAAGCAGCTGACTGATAAGGGCTTCCGCGTAACCATGGACGAGCGCAACGAAAAGATTGGCTATAAGATCCGCGAAGCACAGGTTCACAAGGTTCCGTATATGATCGTCATTGGCGACAAGGACGAGGAAAAGGGTGTTATCTCGGTTCGTACCCGCAAGACCGGCGAGACCACCGCTATGGAGACCGGCGAGTTTATCGAGAAGCTCGCATATGAGGTTGAGAATAAGCTGAAGTAAGCAGCAAAACGGAGAGCGGAAGCTGTATTCCGTTCTCCGTCACAATAGAATAAAAGGTTCATAGAGTTTTGTCATGTATGCAGGGAGGGTGCGGCATGAAAAAATTTGTTTCCGCGTGTCTGATGGCAGGTCTGCTGACTTGTGCCGCCGGTGCGGCACAGGTCGGTACGATCAACAACAACTATCCCGGCGATACCGAAGCGCAGGCGCAGATGCTTTATGATCTCGGACTGTTCAAAGGCACTGGCAAGGGCTTTGCGCTGGAGAAATCCATGACCCGCGCAGAGGCCTCGGTGATGCTGACCCGTCTGCTTGGCGCAGAAAAGACTGCGCTGTCAGGAAACTGGAAGCACCCGTTTGCCGATGTGCCGCAGTGGGCGGACAAATACGTTGGCTGGCTGTATCAGAATGGTTTGACCAAGGGCGTTTCCGCGACAAAGTACGGCTCGCAGCGCAATGTCACCTGCGACCAGTATTGCATTTTTCTGACCCGGGCACATTTGGATGCGGACAGCTATCAGGGTACGGCTTTTGTCGATAACGATGAGGTACGGCAGACGGACGAGGAGGGCTTTATCCGCGGAGATGCGGTTTCGCTCTCGGCTCGGCTGCTCGGTACGAACTACGCGAAAAATGGCGATGAAAGCGACCGCAGTGTGGCGGAAAAGCTGATCGACAACGGCGTTTTCACAGCGAAGCAATTCAAAAATGCGGCATGGGACGTTCTGCCGCGTGATTACGGCAATGATTATCAGTATGATGACAAGTGGAACCTGATCGCTTCGCCGTTCGTCTGCCAGATTGCAGATGTGACAGTGGCGCAGTGTCCGATTGATGGCGTGCAGCCTGTCAGCGGTACAGACCGTTATGCGCAGAGTGATATGAGGCAGTCGAACTTGATCCTGTACCGCATGGACAGCAAGACGATGGCGCTGACGCAAGTGCTCTCGCTGCCGAAAGAAAGTTCTGTGGAATATCTCGGCCGTGCCGGAGAAACCGATTATCTGCTGGTGTACGACCGGAAAACGGAAACGTATTCGCTGTGCTCAGTGCACGGCGATACGGTCAAAACCGAACTGACCCTGACCGAAGCACAGCAGCAGGCAGCACATACCGTTTATCAGAGCGCACGCGGCTGCATCATCTGCACGGACGAGACGACCGGTTATAAGCTCACTGAAACAGGGGTGGAGCCGTTGGGTGTGGCAGCGGGTATCTGCCGGCTGACGGATGACGGCATGACTGTTACGCAGAAATGTACGGCGGACGAAACCGTGCTGACGGCGTATAACTGGAACGGTCAAAAGACAGACAGCTATACCATCTCGAATGCGTATCAGTCGGATGATGCCGAGGTGCGCAAGCATTGTGCGCCGCAGATAATTGGCAGCGACGGTGCGTTGCTCTGGGGCACAGCCGGGTTGTACCGCGAAGAGAACGGCCGCCTGGTACAGGTGACAGACTCTCCGGTCATCAGCGTAAAGCAGGATGCTGATGGGGCTTATTATGCTGTTTCCTGCGATAAATCTGAGCGGACGGAATACTATTCGGATGGTATCGGATACATGGCCGGTGATATGCTCGTGCGTATCGCGCCGGATGGAACGCAGACCACGCTTGCAACACTCGATGACATTCTGATCGACGAGATAAAGACGGTCAAAAGCGGTGCTGTTCGCTTCACAATCGCTATTCCGACAGAGGGCCATAGAAGCGGACACTATACCTGCCTGTTGAAAGACGGAAACATTACCGTCCGGTCTGCAACCGATGATGTATTCTACATCTGGGGCAACGATGCGCTGGAAAACGAACAAGAGAAAATAGATAAGATTATTGCGAACCAGAAAGGTGAAGAATAATGGCAGAAAAGAAAAAGCTGGTCAGCGAGATCACGTCTATGGACGTGGACTTCGCGCAGTGGTACACAGATATTGTTAAAAAGGCTGAAATGGCCGATTATTCGTCCGTAAAGGGCTGTATCATCATGCGTCCGTACGCACAGGCGCTGTGGGAGAACATTCAGCACACGCTGGATGGCATGTTCAAGGAGACCGGTCACGAGAATGTAGCAATGCCGATTTTCATTCCGGAAAGCCTGCTGCAGAAGGAAGCCGACCACGTTGAAGGCTTCGCGCCGGAGTGTGCATGGGTAACGCACGGCGGCAACGACAAGCTGGAGGAGCGTCTGTGCGTTCGTCCGACCTCGGAAACGCTGTTCTGCGAGCATTACGCAAAGATCGTTCGCTCCTGGCGCGACCTGCCGAAGCTGTACAACCAGTGGTGCTCGGTTGTCCGTTGGGAAAAGACCACCCGTCCGTTCCTGCGCAGCCGTGAGTTCTGGTGGCAGGAGGGTCACACCGTTCATGCTACCGCTGAGGAGGCTATGGAAGAGACTCTGCGTATGCTGAACATCTATGCGAAGTTCTTCGAGGAGTGGCTGGCGATTCCGGTGCTCAAGGGTGAAAAGACCGAGAAGGAGCGCTTCGCCGGTGCAGAGAACACCTACACCATCGAGGCCATGATGCACGACTGTAAGGCTTTGCAGTCCGGTACCTCGCACTACTTCGGTGACGGCTTTGCACGCGCATTCGGCATGCAGTACACCGATAAGAACAACACCCTGCAGTATATGTATCAGACCTCTTGGGGCGTTTCCACCCGTATCATCGGCGCAATCATCATGACGCACGGTGATAACGAGGGTCTGGTTCTGCCGCCGCGTATCGCTCCGACCCAGCTGGTTGTTATTCCGGTTGCGGCTCACAAGGAAGGCGTTAAGGAGAAGGCAACCGAGCTGTACGAGCAGGTCAAGGCAGCGGGCATCCGTGCCAAGATCGACCTGAGCGACAATACCCCGGGCTGGAAGTTTGCCGAGTACGAGATGAAGGGCATTCCGCTTCGTCTGGAGGTTGGTCCGCGCGATATCGCTGAGGGTCAGTGCGTACTGGTTCGCCGCGACACCCGCGAAAAGACCGTTGTTAAGTTCGAGGATCTCGAAAAGACCATTCCGGCACTGCTGGAGGATATCCAGAAGTCGCTGTATGAGAAGGCGCTCGCAAACCGCGAGGCGCATACCTATACTGCAAAGTCTCTTGACGAGATGAAGTCCATCCTTGCTGAGCACACCGGCTTTATCAAGTCCATGTGGTGCGGCGACCTCGCCTGCGAGGAGAAGGTCAAGGAAGAGACCGGTATGCCGAGCCGCTGTATGCCGTTCGAGCAGGAGCATATCGCAGATACCTGTCCGGTCTGCGGCAAGCCTGCAAACAAGATGGTTGTCTGGGGCATCGCGTACTAAGTGAAGTCTCAGAATCGAAAAGCTGCACAAGAAAAGTTCCTCATCAGTTGATGAGGAACTTTTTGCACCAATAGAGAAAATTTTCAGCAGATTGAACGGTTTGTGCGGCAGTGATCAGATACCGGTTGCAAAGCGGCCGATTAGGAAGCCGCCGTCTGTATTCTTAACGAGAATGAAGAATGAAGCAGTGGCATCCTTCAGGTCATAGATCGAATTTGCCGACGGCTTCATTTTTAACGGACAGTCGAAAACCATCGGCTTGCCGTCATACAGAACGGCGAATTTACAGCCGGCTGGGAGCAAATACTCCCAGCCGGCTGCGTGTAAACGGGTAGATAGATTATCTGCAGGAATTATTGCCGCTGCAGGAATTGTTATTGCTGCAGCTGCAGCCGCAGCCGCTGCGATTGTCATTTACGCCGGCACTGCCGGTGAACAGACAGCCTGCCTTGTCGCTCTGCGGCGGGAAAAAGGCGTCGATAGGGAAGTCAAAGCTCGAGAAGATCTCGCACGGGTCCTGCTCACCGCCGACACCGCTGTTCGAGCAGTCGCGCCGCGGCAGACATACGTCGTAAGCGGGCATGAGCAATTGGATGTCGCGCTCAAGCCGGATGATCGAGAACTGACCGAGGGTTACGAACAGCTGATAACCATCGTTGCTGAGCACGAGATCGTCACCGCCGAAGCACGAGCAGATTGAACGGGGTACTTCGTGCAGAGCGCAGCAGCAGCAGTTGCAGCTGGTTTCCGGCGCTACCACACGCGCGTCCAGCATGATCGGATCAACGACCTCAACGACCGCAGTCGGCTTGTTGCTGTCAGGCCGCAGCTGCACATCGCGGCCGTCCTCGATATACTGCGAGGAAAAGATGCGCGCGCCGCCTTCACCGCCGAACAGTACAACGCGTTTGTCAAATACCGCCAGACCGTCCACGATACGCGGACGACCGATTACGCAGCTGATTTCACATTCAATGCGGTAGAAAAAGCGGATATCAACGCTGTAGAAACCTCGATTAAACTGAATCCGCTCAACATCAATAGAAACACAGAGCAGTTCCGCTTCACGCGGCTTCACAGATGCAATGCCGCCGGCATTGATCAGCTCCTGCGCATCGCGGGTGAGATACACGCGAATGTCACGCAGGCACTCCTTACTGCGGCAGGAGTCATAAACCTTTTTGGTGTGGACGCAGACCGCTTCGCGGAAGCCGCCTGCACTGTTGCCGTTATTGCCGCCGATCGGACCCGGGCAGCAAACTTTTTCAGCCATGCATATTACCTCCAAACAAAAATTGAAGCAACTTCAGTATCAATCTATTCGGAGATTTTCCGGGGTGTTACATTAAGAAGTCCCTCTGTACCTTCAATACAGGGGGACTTCCGTCAAAGAGGGATGGGCTGCTTTATACGTCCATCCAGACGCCTCCGGCCTTATGGCTGCGCACACAGGCATCGACAAAGCGAACGCCGAGCACGCCGTCCTCCACAGTCGGAAAGGTGTCGGTCGTGTTCTCACGACCTGCCTTGCGATCGGAGAGCACATTACAGAACGAACGGTAAATATTCGAGAACGCCTCGATAAAGCCTTCATTATGGCCTGCACCGACGCGGGAAAGCCGCGTGCTGGCATTGAGCAGATAGTCTGCACCGGCGGACAGCCGCTGACTCGGCTGGCTGCGCGGCGTGTAGATCAGGTGGTCGCAGTCGGTCGCAGTCCATTCGAGCGAGCCTTCGGTGCCGATGACGTAGATGCCGCTGTCACACTCGTGTCCAATCGCAATCTGGGATGCCCAGAGCGTACCGGTTACGCCGCCCCCGAAATCCATCAGCACGTTTACATTGGTATCGAGCGGCAGATCACGCGGATAGGTATCCATCATCGCCAGCACGCGCTTGACGTGCAGACCGGTAAACTGCGTTACCATCTGCTCTGCATGTGTGCCGAGATCGTTTGCACACAGCGAGGAACCGACCTTTTTCGGCTGAAAACGCCATGCCGAGGTGTCCACCTTGCCGTCAACCGCACCGGAAATGACCCAGTCCTCCGGATGCTGCACGCGGACGTGCAGAATATCGCCGATTACACCTGCGCGAATCATCTCACGCGCCTGACGGATGAGCGCATAGCCGGTGTACGAATACGTTATGCCGAACAGCAGACCGCGCTCCTCTGCAATGCGGGCAAGCTCCTCGGCTTCCTCAGTGCGGAGCGCAAGCGGCTTGTCGCATATAACGTGGATGTCATGCTCAAGAAAGCACTTTGCAATCTCGTAATGCGTATCGTTTGCCGTCATGATGGAGACAAAATCAATACCGTCCTCACGCGTGGACTCCTTGTCTGCCATTTCGTGAAAATCCGCATACACGCGGCTGGTGTCAGGCAGGTGATACGCCTCAGCGGTCGCGCGGTTCTTATCCATGCTGCGGGAGAAGCAGCCGCAGACCAGCTCGGCGGAATCGTCCAGCATAGCGCCCCAGCGGTGGAATTTGCCGATGTATGAACCAAGCCCGCCACCAATCATACCAAATTTCAGCATAAATAATTACTCCTTACATTTTACATATCAAAGTTTACGGCCTCTACCGTTCCCGAGGTCTGTGATGCGATGCTTGAGGTGCTCCTGACCGATAAAGCCGCCCGCACCGATGATACCTGCCGAAATCGTTTTCTTCTCCATGATCCGTGCCTCCTTTTTGTTCTTCGTGGCGCTCTTTATGCCTCTATTATAGGACAAAATTACACAGAGTCACGTCAGGAAATTAACCTATTCTGTGCAGAAATTAACATCAGAAGTTCATGGAGCGGAATTTACTCGGCGTCATTTTCTCGCGGCTGCGGAATACGCGGGAAAAGTGGCTTGCACTGTTGAAGCCGATCTGCTCGATGGAGAGCGCCGAACCGGTCAGCAGAACCTTTGCGTGACGCAGACGCTGCTCCTGCAGATGATCATGCGGACGGAAGCCGATGTACCTGGCAAAACAGCGAATGAGATGCGTGACACTTACATGGCACAAATTGGCAAGTGTTTCGAGCGTGACCTCTTCCCGGAAGTGCTCAGCGATATACTCGACCGCCGGACGAATCACCTCGGGAATATCCGGCTTGGTGTCCGGCACGGCAAGACAGCACAGCACGGATTGGATACAGACCGAAATGCGGTGCTCATTGCACATCTGCTTGTCTCCGTAGTAGAAAATCTGTTCAAAATACTGGAGAATCTCATGATTTCCGTCAAAGCAGATGCCGGTGCCGCCAGTCAGCAGCCGGACATAAGCCGCGCTTTCGCCGCCGGAAAAGTGAAACCAGAGGAACTCGGTCGGCTCGGTGACGTAATACCGGTGGGGAAGGCGGCAGTCCATGAGTACAAGCTGTCCGGCGGTAGCGTTCGCGCTCTGTTCTCCGCAGAAGGTGTGCAGTGAACCGCTGCGTACATACGCACACAGGTACATATCCAGAAAATCCCGCTCGACCTCATAGCCGGGTACGCACTGGTAGTGTCCGTACTGGATGAGATAATACAGGTGCTCTCGCGCAAACGGAGATGGAATGGTAAAGTCCACATACGACGAGAGCAGCAGGCCTTTGTCGGGTGGTTTCACAGGCATCACCTCTGTGAGAGTATACAAAAATTATAATGCAGATTTGCACAAAAACAAGAGCGTATCCGGCAGATTGTCTGAAATGCACATGGAAAACAAAAACAGGGAAATTAACCCACCAAATCCTCATCGGTGACGAAAAACTCGTTGTCGAGTTCCGCGCATCGGCGGTCCAGCTCAGAGGTCGTGCCGAGCGTGCGGCGCACGGCATCGTACTCGGCTTTCGCGCGGTTGTTTACCTTGCCGGTTCGCGTTGCGCGGATGAGCAGGTTTTTCGGGGTATCGAGCGGCGAAATATACTCAACGACAGACACCTTGTAGCCTTCGGCTTCCAGTTTGAGCGCACGCATGCTGTCGGTCAGCACATCGTTAAAGCGCGCCTTGAATACGCCGAATTTGGTCAGCGGCTCGAGTCCGGGCATGGTGTACTGATCGAGCAGTTCCTTGTGGCAGCACGGCACGCACGCGATGTATTTCGCCTTGGCGCGGATTGCCGTACCGAGCGCGAGGTCGGTCGCAATATCGCACGCGTGCAGCGAAATCACAGCAGTAACGTTTTTCGGCGGCTGGTACGTCCGCAGATCCGCACAGATGAATGTCATGTTGTGGTAGCCAAGACGCTTCGCCATCGCACGGCTCTCGTCAATAACGTGCTCCTTGATGTCCACGCCGATGACACGGCAGCGGCGATGCAGTACCTCGTGGATGTAGTAATTCATGACAAAGCTGAGGTAGGATTTGCCGCAGGCGCAGTCCAGCAGCACGATCTCGTCGCTGGCGTCCTGCTCAAACACATGGGCGCAACCAGCTCAACGTAGTGGTCGATCTGATTGTACTTGCGGATCATGTCGTTTTTCAGCTTGCCGTCTGCGGTCAGGATGCCGATCTCGCGCAGCAGCGCTGCCGCCTGATCGACACGAATGAGGTACTGCCGGCCGCTGTCGAGCAGCGGATTGGCGGCAGCCGCCTTTTCCTCGGCGGTCGCTTCACGCTCGGCCTGCTTCATCTGCACGCCGCGTGCCGTCACGGACAGCGTAACAACCGTGCTGCGCTCGGTGTAGGTGAGCACGCTCTCATCGTATTTTTCGGCCTGTTCGGCAAAAAATGTGCAGAACTCCGCCGCATCCACACGGCGGTCGCTGCCCTGAAAATGCAGGGTGTAGTCCTCGTCCGCGCGGGACAGCTTTGCATCAAATTTCTTTTTGCCGGAAACCAGCGCGCAGTCCGCCTGCACGAAAAAATCGCGGTTCTTTGTCAGCCGCGCGGAAATACCCGCCAGCAGCAGCTTGAGCTTTGCTGCATCTCCCTTTTGCATATATGTCACAACCTTTGTTGAAATCGTTTTCTTTCAGTATAGCACAACAGAAAGTGTTTTCGCAATCGCTAAGTATAATTTGCTGCATCGCGTGAAACAATACTATCGAAATCACAAAAGGAGGTCATTCTCTATGAGTAACGATCGCTGCAACAAGTCTATTCACTGCACGGTGGAGCAGTGTGCAAACCACTGTCCTACTGCCTCGTACTGTGCGCTGGACAGCATTACCGTTGGCACGCACGAGGCTAATCCAACGATGGATCAGTGCACCGACTGTAAGTCCTTCCAGCGAAAGTGCTGCTGATTTCCCCTCGCAATGCCGAAAAGGGAGCCGGATTTGTCCGACTCCTTTTTCGGGTTTACCTATTAAAAATAAAGCGTTGGAATGCGCTGTGCTTTGACCTCGGAATCCTGCAGCACATATTGATTGAGCCACGCCGCAAAGGCTTCCGCGCCGTCGAAGCAAAGTGCCTTTGTGGCGTCCGGCGCAGTAACCCAGTAATCATGCTCGGTCGATGACTGCAGCCATTTGTCAAATTCAACCTGATAGACTCGCGCGTTTTCGGCGACAAACGCCGGAACAGACAGCAGGCACTGACCGCTCTGTCCCAAATCCAGAAAAATAAACGAAGTGTTCTGCGACTGGTTATGCATTCTCCATCCTCCATCTTCAATTCTCCATTTTGAGTTCGGGCATCACCACATGCCGCATAGTAAAGTAGCACGCCAGACCGCCGATGCAGTTGGACACCGGCTCTGCCGCAAATACGCCGCTCACGCCGAGATTCCAGCAGTACGGCAGCAGCAAAGTCAGGGGCACAACAATGAACGCCTTGCGCAAGAGAGAGAAGAACACCGCGTATTTCGCCCGGCCCAGCGCGCGGAACGTACTCTGACCGGCATACTGGAACGCCATCATCACAAAGCCGAAAAAGTAAATGTGCAGCGCCGGAACAGCCGCCGCGACCAGTTCCGCGTCCTGATTGAAAATGCGGATGAACAGGGCGGGGAAAAGAGAGACCAGTATCCAGACAAGCATGGTATATCCAATAGCAATCTGTGTCATAAACCGGATGGCGTCCCGGGTGCGCCTGTACAGCCTCGCGCCGTAGTTGTAGCTGATGGCGGTAGATGCACCGTCCGCGATGGCGAGCACCGGCGTTTGTGCGATCTGACGCACGGAGTTAAGTACAGTCATGACGCTGATGTAAAGGTCGCCGCCGAAATTGCGTAGAGTAGCATTGCACGCCACCTGCACGAGCGTATCCGTAAACGACATGACGAAGCTGGCGATGCCGAGCACGGTAATGCGCTGGATACAGTGCCAGTCCGGCCGGAAACCACGGAAATCCAGCTTTAGCTCGGCTTTTTTGCCGGTTAAAAACTTGACAACCCATGCAGCAGACAGAAGCTGCGACAGCACGGTCGCGATAGCAGCGCCGCGCACGCCGAGGTGCAGTGCGAAGATAAAAATCGGGTCGAGCACGATGTTGGCTGCCGCGCCGAGTGCCACGGTGAGCATGCCGGTTCGGACAAAGCCCTGACAGTTGATGTACGGATTGAGACCGAGCGACAGCATGACGCACAGCGTACCGATCAAGTAAATCACGATGTACGAGGACGCATACGGGTACGTCACCTCACTGGCGCCGAACAGGTAGAGCAGCGGGCGATGAAACGCGATGCCGAGCACGGTCAACACGGCACCGCTCAGCAGCAGCATAAAGCCGGCGTTGACCATAATGCCTTGTGCGCCATCCCGGTTGCCTTTGCCGCGCGCCATCGCGCACAGCGGAGCACCGCCCAGTCCGAACAAATTGGCAAACGCGGTAATGAGCGTCACAAAGGGAAAGCACAAGCCGATACTTGCCAGCGCAAGCGTGCCCTCGCCGGGGATTTTGCCGATATAAATGCGGTCTACAATATTATACAGCAGGTTGAGCAGCTGCGCGATCAGCATCGGTGTGGCCACCGCAAGTATCCTGCGGCGGATGCTGCCCTGAGAAAAATCAATTTGCTGCAAACGAATACAGTCCTTTCAAAATCAGAAAAAAGCAGGGAGAAGTCCGAGCTTCTCCCTGCACTATTGTAACACTGCTGCTGATTTTCGTCAAGAATCCAGCAAAATCAGTGCGCGGTACAGCATTTCGCACGCTGTTCGGCGGTCGAGCGGGTGTTCTGGGTTCTGTGCCTGTGCAGCGGTGAGTACGGAGGCGCGTTCCAGCCGAGCGATTGCCGGCTGTGCCCAATCCTGCGGAGAATGGTCGGACATCGACCAAGCGTACTGCACACCGTTCAGCGTGCCGTCAAGCAGGTGGTCGAGCACCACGCCTGCCTCGGCCGTTGTGATGGTTTTCTCGCCGCGAATCTCACTCACGCCGGAGACGGTCGCGTAGCCGCTGACCAGTCCGTTTGCGGCTGCGGCGCTGATATACGGCTTGGCCCACGCGGAAAGTCCGCTGTCGTCCGCAAAGTCGGTCTGGTCTGTCGGCGCAACGGACAGGTCTGCCGCGGCGGCTGTCATGGCGATGAACTCACTGCGTGTTACCGCTCGGCTGGGATGGAAAAACGCACAGCTGCCGATGGTTTCTCCGGTCATAACGCCTTTCTGCGCCAGATAGATCGCCGCGTAATGTGCCGGATCACCGTCCATGTCCGAGTAGGTGAGTCCGGTCTTATTCTTTTTGATTTCAATCGTGATAGCGGCAGGCTGCGCTGTATTGCCCTCGGCGTCCACGGCGGTATAGCGGAAGCTGTCGCGTCCGGCTTTGCGGCCCGGTGTGTAATATAAGGTACTGCCCTCGATTTTCGCTGTGCCCAGCCGCGGCTTTTCGGTCAGTTGATAGAGCACTACGTCGTTATCCGCGTCGGTCGCGGACAGTCTGGCCTCCACGGCAATATCCACGCAAGTCTGCGCCGTGACCGGCTGCACCACCGGTGCATTGTCCGCCGCCTGTGCAGTTACTGCGGCAGCGCCGATCAGTCCCGCATAGGCGAGCACGGTTGCGAGCAGCACCGCAATGATGCGAATCTGCCTGTTTTTCAAAATCCTTCACCCTTTCCGGTCGTTTCTTCTATCGGAAAGTATGCACGCGGCTGTTAAATTTTATACCGGATCGGCAGAATTCCGGTCTGTGTATGTTTTCTTCCTGTCGGGAAACGGAAAATTCCGCAAAAGCCCTTGCCGAAAACGCAGAAATGTGGCATAATTCTATTATATATACATTGGGAAAACAGAAAGGAGATTGGCGATGGAAAATCATCAGCTTGTTCTGGTGCTCGACTTCGGCGGTCAGTACAATCAGCTGATTGCACGACGCGTCCGCGAACATAATGTTTACTGTGAGGTCAAGCCCTATAAGACCTCGATTGAGGAGATCAAGGCGCTCAATCCGATCGGCATCATCTTTACCGGCGGTCCGAACAGCGTTTACGAAGAAAAATCCCCGAAATGTGATCCGGCTCTGTTCGAGCTGGGCGTACCGGTTCTGGGCATCTGCTACGGCTGCCAGCTTATGGCGCATACCCTCGGCGGCGAGGTAACCGCAGCACAGGAGGATACGGCGCGCGAGTACGGCAAGACCGAGACCTTCTACAACACGGACTGCAAGCTGTTCAAGGGACTGCCGGAGCAGGGCATTTCCTGGATGAGCCACGGCGACTACATGGCAAAGGTGCCGGAGGGCTTCGAGCTAGTTGCTCACACCGATATGTGCCCGACTGCTGCCATCGCTGACGAGAAGCGCGGCTTCTACGGCGTACAGTACCATCCGGAGGTAAACCACACCGAGAACGGTTCGCTCATGCTGAAGAACTTCCTGTATGAAGTCTGCCATGCAAAGGGCGACTGGACCATGGGTGACTACAAGAACAGCTCCATCAAGGCCATCCGCGAGAAGGTCGGTGACGGCAAGGTTCTGCTGGCGCTGTCCGGCGGCGTTGACTCCTCGGTTGCAGCGGCCCTGCTGGCTGAGGCAGTCGGCAATCAGCTGACCTGCGTATTCGTAGACCATGGTCTGATGCGCAAGAACGAGGGTGATGAGGTTGAGGCAGCTTTCTCCAAGTGGGACATCAACCTGATCCGCATGAACGAGGAGGACGCATTCCTCGGCGCTCTCAAGGGTCTGACCGATCCGGAGGACAAGCGCAAGGCCATCGGCGCACAGTTCATCCGCACGTTTGAAAAGATGGGCAAGCAGATCGGTGAGCAGGTCGGCAAGATCGACTATCTGGCACAGGGCACTATCTATCCGGACGTGATCGAGTCCGGCAAGGACGATGCCGCTGTCATCAAGAGCCACCACAACGTAGGCGGTCTGCCGGATTTCGTGGACTTCAAGGAGATCATTGAGCCGCTGCGCATGCTGTTCAAGGACGAAGTTCGTCAGCTCGGCTTTGAGCTGGGCCTGTCCGAGCAGCTGGTTATGCGTCAGCCGTTCCCGGGTCCGGGTCTCGGCATCCGTATTACCGGCGAGATCACCAAGGAGAAGTGCGACATTCTGCGTGAGGCAGACGCAATCTTCCGCGAGGAGATCGCAAATGCAGGTCTGGACAAGGAGATCAACCAGTATTTTGCTGTTCTGACCAACACCCGCACCGTAGGCGTTATGGGTGACAGCCGTACCTACGATTACGCGCTCGCGCTGCGCGGCGTAACCACCAGCGACTTCATGACCGCTGACTGGGCGCGCATCCCGTACGAGGTGCTTGATAAGGCTTCCAGCCGTATCGTAAACGAGGTTGTCGGCGTAAACCGTATTGTTTATGATATTACCAGTAAGCCGCCGGCTACGATTGAGTGGGAATAAGCAAAAAGTGGATATGAGGGCCCGCAAACCCGCATAAACACTGGGTTTTTGATTTTCAAATTCCCCATTTGATAGCAGATTGATAGCACTTGCTAAATCCCGATTTATTGAGTTTGAAAAGAAAAATCGGGTGGCTTGCGAGTAGCCTAAAAATCCTCATCTTTTTATTCATAAGTAAAAGGTCTAACTGATTTTTGTTGATCAGTTAGACCTTTTTTATTTTGCTCTCATTTATCTGAATTATCTGATTTTGTGCAACAACCGGCCTTTCCCGTGGCTTACAAGTGAGAGGATTAGATCAGCCCCTCCGGCGGCATCTTGGCACGGATCTGGCTGCGGTCGTGCTCCGGGTAGTGGTAGCGCCAGCGGTCGTACTCCTCCTGAGAGATCTCTCCGGCCTCCAACTTGGCGGCCTGTTCCCGCCAGGTCCAGAGCATCTTGTGCAGTCGGGCGGCATCCTTGTTTTTGCGAAAATCCACCTGCAAGGCAAGCTCACCGTCCTGCTCACTGACTTTCAGCCCGTAGTTGTCCTCCAGGGTAAACAGCGTGTGCATCAGCCCTACATAGGAGTCTATGTCCGGAACAGAGAGTGCATGGGGCGAGACATCCAGCACCTCAGCTAAGGCGGCGGTCAGGTCTGCCTTTGGGGTTCTTGATCCTGTTTCATATTGTGCAAGGCGTACATCAGCAGACTTCTCCGGGAAGCCTAGCGCCATACCAAGATATTTTTGTGTCATCCCCCGCAGGAGACGGAAAAAGTGAATTCGTTCACCAATAGCCATGTAACCAACTCCAGTCTATGATTGTTCTTATCCGAAACATAGCATATTTGTTTAGTTTTGTCAAGGCAATCTAAGCAAATTTATTTAATAATATTTCTTTCAAAACACTTGAACTAAGCTTATATGTATAGTATCATAAGAACATTAAGCAAATAAGCTTGGATAAGGGAGCGCAAAAAATATTACGCCAGCTTTTTAGTTATACAACCGAGAAAAAAGTGGCAGTAGCAAGTGAGGAGGTCTTTATGAAAAGCAAAATTAGCAGGCAGCTACCAAAAACAAAGAAAGGAAGGTATTTACTATGGCAAATCAGATTTTTATGCGTGTCAACGAAGTGGCAGAGGAGTTGGGGATCTCCATTCCCTTTGCCTATAGGATCATTCGACAGATGAATGAAGAACTGGCTAAAACCGGCTGCATCACCATTGCCGGGCGAATTGACCGAAAATTTTTCCACGAGAAATTCTATGGTACAAGATCTGAGACAGAAAGGAAGGAGAAATAATTATGGCAGCGTTCAAAAATAAGGACAATGGCACCTGGTATGTTCAATTCCGCTACACCGATTGGAAGGGCGAACGCCAGCAGAAGCTCAAGCGCGGCTTTGCTACCAAGCGAGAAGCGCTGGAATGGGAACGGGAGTTCCTGATGGAAAAACAGGCTGATGTGAACATGAGCTTTGAGAGCTTCGTTGCTCTCTATGAAAAGGACATTAAACCCAAGCTGAAACTCAATACCTGGCTCACCAAGGAGAGTATCATCAAGAAAAAGATCCTCCCCTATTTTGCGAATCGAAAACTTTCGGAGATCACGGCAAAGGACATTATCCGTTGGCAAAATGAAATCCGGGAGTTGAGGGACTGCCACGGCAAACCTCTGTCGAAAACTTACCTGAAGACAGTTCACAACCAACTAAGTGCCATTTTCAACCATGCTGCCCGTTTTTACGGTCTGAATATCAACCCGGCCCGACAGGCTGGCAACATGGGGGTGGAGGAACGAAAGGAGATGCTGTTCTGGACCCGAGAGGAGTACACCAGATTTTCCGAAGCCATGATGGACAAGCCGTTGTCCTTCTACGCCTTTGAGGTATTGTACTGGTGCGGTGTCCGTGAGGGAGAGCTGCTGGCCCTGACCCCGGCAGATTTTGACTTTGAAAAGCGCACCGTCACCATCAATAAGTCTTACCAGCGACTCAATAAGCAGGATGTGATCACTACACCTAAAACGCCCAAGAGTAACCGCGTGATCCAGATGCCACAGTTTCTCTGTGATGAACTCCAGGACTACCTCAAGCAGCTATATGGAGTGGAGCCGGACAGCCGGATGTTTCCCATCAGCAAAAGCTATCTCCACCGAGAAATGGACCGTGGCTGTAAGCAAACTGGGGTAAAACGCATTCGCATACACGATTTGAGGCACAGCCACATCAGTTTGTTGATCGACATGGGCTTTACTGCCCTGGCTATTGCAGAGCGTGTGGGGCATGAGAGTATCGACATCACCTACCGCTATGCCCATCTGTTCCCCACCCGACAGGTGGAAATGGCTGACAAGCTGGATTTACTGAAAAATGAGAAAGGAGTGTAAGAAGATGTCCAAGAAGAACTATGACAACCATAATCGCTGGAGAAACAAGACGGTGGCTTTCCGAGTGTCAGCGGAAGAAGATCTCCAACTGGAAACTTTGGTGAAACTCACCGGCCTGACCAAGCAGGATTACATTATCCGGCGGCTGTTGGAACGAGATGTGGTGGTGCAGGGCAATCCAAAAGTTTACAAAGCCCTGCGGGATCAGTTGTCTGCTGTGCTGGACGAGCTGCGCCGGATCGAGGCCGGACAGGGCGTGAGCGACGAGCTGCTGGATACTATCCGAATGATCACAACCATTATGAACGGGATGCAGGAGGAATTCGCCTATGACCGATGAGAAAAAGAAAATGACCGCCCAAAGCTCATCTGTTGGCGCAGATGATGGGCAGTCAATCTCAAAAAACTCTGAAAATAGTATACCCACTTCCGGGCAAAAAAGCAACGATGAAATTGTAAACTCTCAGGACAGTCTGGAAGAAATGTACCGTAAGATGCAGCGTATGACAGACCCCCGATACCTGCATACACTCACGATGACAGAGCTGTTCCAAACCACCTATAAGAGTAGGCCTCCGGTGGTGGAAGGCCTGCTTTACGCAGGGGCATATATCCTTGCCGGAGCACCCAAAATCGGCAAGTCCTTCCTGGTGGCTCAGATTGCCTACCATGTCAGTACCGGGCAGGATTTGTGGGGATATAAAGTCCATCAGGGAACGGTACTTTACCTTGCGCTGGAAGATGATTTTCAGCGTATTCAAAGCCGGATGTTTATGATGTACGGCGTGAACGACACCCCCAACCTCCATTTCGCCACCGCCGCCGGAAAGATTGGGAATGGGTTAGATGAACAGCTGAAGAACTTCGTGCAGGAGCACCCGGACACTAATCTCATCATCATTGACACTATGCAGAAGATCCGTGAGGTAGGCGGCGAAGCGTACAGTTATGCCAGCGACTATGAGATCATCGGCAGAATCAAGCAGTTTGCTGATCAGCACGGTATCTGTGTTCTGACCGTTCATCACACCCGGAAACAGCAGGCAGACGATTCCTTTGAGACGATTTCCGGCACCACTGGGCTGCTGGGCTGTGCGGATGGTTCTCTGCTGATGCAGAAGAAAAAACGCACGGAGCTGGACGCTACCATCAAGGTGGTGGGGCGGGATCAGCCGGATCAGATCCTCTACTTGAAGAAGGACCCGCAGACCCAGATCTGGAACCTGGAACGCATGGAAAACGAGCTGTATAAAGAACCGCCGGACCCAGTGCTGGATGCAGTTGCAAAGTTGGTTCCCCTTGAGTGCCGGGAGTGGATCGGCTCTCCATCCGAACTAGCTGAAACCATCCAAATGGGAATGGCCTCCAATGCCCTCACAAAGTACCTGAATGTCAAGGCAGGCAGGCTGCTGGAGGAGTACCATGTTGGCTATGAAAATAAGGCCAAACACTCCGGTCGGCAAGTGAAATTGACCTATATGCTGTTAGAATCAACTGCCTGTGAAGTAACCGAAGAATAAGGGGCGCGACGATAGCGACGGTCGCGACGGTGAAAATGATACCGCCAAAAACACCGTCGCTATCGTCGCAACCGTCACGGAAAGGAAATGAATATGAAAAGTGTACAAATTACCTATGACCTTTTTGTAGCTTTGGTGGAGTATCATCTGGCCTATGACGATGATTATGCCGAGGAAATTCATCAAGGGTTGGAGCAAAAGTTAGATGCGATGGTGCGGCATGAACTGTATGCAAAATATAAGACTGCACCCACCGCAGAAGAGCGGGAGCAGGCCCGGCAGGAATACCTGGATAAGCGAGGGATATTCCCGGATTTTCGCTGGTAACAGGTGCTTACTTTCATACTAATCTCGCAGATGAAATTAGCACCAAAGTCAATCTACTCCCTGTTGGCTTGAACAGGAGCGTGACACGCTCCTGTTTTTTTCTGGCAAAAGGAATGACTAACGGAAGTTTTGGCAAAGAAATTCCGCTAAAAAGTATCTCGGATGAGGTGGTGTTTTGCCACCCCATTATCCCAAAGGGTGCCACATTTTAGGGCACCCCAAAATCACCATAGGATGTCGCGTTTCACGACACCCGATGCGCCAAAACAGGATACAGTGTGCGGAGTAAAAACGAACGATGGGTAGGCATTTTTCCCATACATCAAGCGAGGGCTACTGTGTTTTACGGCAGCCATCAGGCAATAAGGGTGGAACGATTTGTTCCAGGGCATCTGAAAGGGAACGGCGCTTTGGCGTACCCTTTCAAAGCGTTCGCAGAACGCGCAGCCACAGAATGAAATTCTGTGTTCAAAAGGGGCTTGGGGGCGCTGCCCTCAACAAGCAGACGGCAGGAAATGTGAGTGTGTATTAACACTCGCATTGCTTGCCAGATTCTAAAATTAACGAAACAGACTTTGTACCGCTACGGAAAATCAACCGAAATTTAAGCATTAGGAGGTAACGAGTATGAGAAAGATTTTGTCTTGTGAGTTTAACTTGGACACCGCCTGCGTGGAGCTACATCTGGAGGATGGGACACTGCTCTCCATTGACTGCACCGCCGTGGAGAACGAGGTGGCGAACGGCATGTATCAGCGGTCAGAACTGGACTGGTTGATCTATAACAATCCGCTGGCCTATGCTGAGCTGATTTTGAATGGTGACCCAGAGCTATATCTCAAGGCCGTGACAAAGAAAGCCCCGTTAGATTGACGGAAGAGAAAATAACTCGAGATTGAGTTTTTCACGAAAATGTGATAAAATAAATACAAGCATTTCTTGCTTTGGAGGAACTAAAATGGCGATTTGTTATGATCGGTTATTTCATTTGATGATTGATAAAAAGATAAGTAACGCACAGCTGAAAGAAAAGGCTGGTTTTAGTGCCAACATTATCACCCGCCTAAAGCGAAACGAGTATGTTTCCATCGAAAGTATAGAACGGATCTGCCGCGTGATGGAGTGCGGCGTGGACGATATTCTGGAGTTTGTTCCAGAGGAAAAGGAAGGAAAAGAATCATGAGCTTGAGTGCCAATGTAAGTGAAAAAGCCGCCCTGATCTGGGCGATAGCCGATAAATTGACCGGGGTATATAAGCCCCATGAATACGGTGAGGTGATCCTGCCCCTTACGGTGATCCGCCGCTTCGACTGCATCCTGGCCGACACCAAGGATGCGGTGCTGGAGAAGTACGAAGCTGTGAAGAATCTCCCCATGCGGGATGTGCTGCTGTGCAAGGCCTCCGGCAAGGCGTTTTACAACACCAGCAAGTTCACCTTTGAGCGGTTGCTGGATGACCCGGACAACATCGAGGCCAACTTCCGGGACTATCTGAACGGTTTCTCAGAGAATGTCCAGGACATTCTGGAAAAGTTCAAGTTTGACGGACAGATCACCACCATGGCCAACAAGGGTATCCTATACATTGTCATCAAAGAATTTACTTCTCCTAAGGCAAATCTGCACCCAGATGTGATCTCCAATCTGGAGATGGGCTATATCTTTGAGGAGATCATCCGCCGGTTTTCTGAATCCCACAACGAGGACGCCGGGCAGCACTACACTCCCAGAGAAGTGATCCAACTGATGGTCAATATCCTGTTCTACGATGACAATGACATTCTCTCCGGCAACAATGTGGCCAAGACCATCTATGACCCGGCCTGTGGTACCGGCGGTATGCTGTCAGTGGCAGAGGAATATCTGCACCAGCTCAATGCCTCCACCGAACTGATGGCCTTCGGGCAGGAGCTGAACGACCAGACCTTTGCCATCTGCAAGGCGGACATGCTCATCAAGGGCAACAACGCCGACTTTATCAAGGACGGCAACACACTATCCGATGACCAGTTTGAGAGCCAGACTTTCGACTATGTGCTGTCCAATCCTCCCTTTGGCCGGGAGTGGAAGAACGAGAAAGCGGCGGTGGAAGCCGAGTCCAAACGAGGCTTTGCCGGGCGGTTTGGCCCTGGCCTGCCTGCCGCCAGCGATGGGCAGATGCTGTTCCTGCTGACTGCCATTTCCAAAATGAAGGAGCCCAAGGACGGCGGCAGCCGCATTGCCATCATTCACAACGGCTCTCCCCTCTTTACCGGCGATGCCGGCAGCGGCCCTTCCGAGATTCGCAAGTACATTCTGGAAAATGACCTGCTGGAGGCCATCATCGCTCTGCCAAACGATATTTTCTACAATACCGGCATTGCCACCTACATTTGGGTGCTGTCCAACAAGAAAGCAGGCACCAAGCGAGAGGGGCGGGTGCAGCTCATCAACGCCAACGGTCTGTATGAAAAGCGCCGCAAGGCTCTGGGCAACAAACGCAATGACATCCCAGAGAGCGCCATTGCGGAGATCACCCGGCTGTACGGCGACTTTGTGGAGAGTGAGATCAGCAAAATTTTTGACACTGCCGACTTTGGCTATACCAAAATCACTGTGGAGCGCCCGCTAAAGGACGAAAACGGCCAGCCGATTTTGAAGAAGGGCAAGCCCCAGCCGGACACCGCCCTGCGGGACACGGAAAATGTGCCGCTGAAAGAGGACATCCGGACCTACTTTGAGCGGGAAGTTCTGCCCTTTGCGCCGGATGCCTGGATCGACGAGAAAAAGTCCAAGGTGGGCTACGAGATCCCCTTCACCCGGTATTTCTACAAATATGAAGCCCCCAAGCCCTCGGCGGAGATCATGCAGGAGATCCTGACCATTGAAGCGGAGCTGGACGGCGCTCTGGCGGAGGTGTTTGGAGAATGAGGGAGATGAAAGACAGCGGGATTGAGTGGATTGGGGAGATTCCAGAAGGTTGGAAAATTTCGAGAATAAAGCAGTTGTTTTCAGAAGTAAATGACCGATGCGAAAATGGTGAAAACTACACTCTGCTTTCTGTGTCTGAATATTATGGAGTTGCGCCCAAAAGTGAAAGAATAAGCGACGATGATATGCTAACTCATGCAGAAACTCTTGATGGATATAAAATCTGCAAAGAAAATGATTTGGTAATGAACATTATGTTGGCGTGGAAAAGGGCTTTGGGCGTGAGCAAATATACCGGCATTGTTAGCCCAGCTTATTGTATCTATCGTGCAAAGCAAAATATGTGTGCTAAATATTTTCATTACCTGTTTCGCACAGATATGTATGCAAATCTTTTCAAACAATATTCAACTGGCATTATTGATTCTCGATTAAGATTATATCCCGACAAATTTTTAGCACTTAAGTGTCAAGTACCGCCCATAGATACGCAGCGTCGCATTGCCGACTACCTCGACCGCAAGTGCAGGCAGATTGACGCCATCATTGCCTGGCAGCAGGAAGTAATTGAGAAGCTGAAAGCCTATAAGCTGTCCGTTATCACCGAAGCCGTCACAAAAGGTCTAAATCCCAATGTGCCCATGAAGGACAGCGGGGTTGAGTGGATTGGGGAGATACCGGAGCATTGGGTACTTAATAAATTAAAGTATCTTTCACTCGACATTGGGGATGGGATACATGCAACTCCGACATACGATGAGGATGGAAACGTTTATTTTGTAAATGGAAACAATATAGGGGAAGAATACTTAGTTTTTAAAGAAGATACCAACACAATTAGCGATACAGAATATGCTTCATATAAGCTGCCACTTCTGACAGGAAATACAGTGTTTGTTACTCTTAATGGAGCAACATACGGTAAAATATCATTTTATCATGGCGAAAAAATATTGTTAGGAAAAAGTGCTGGTTTTATAACGCTTAAGTCAACCGAAAGCAGAGAATTTATTCGTTATTATCTTCAGAGCTATACCGCAAAACTTATTATGGACTTGAGTTTGTTGGGTTCAACTATAGCTAATTTATCGTTACGTACCCTTCGTGACTTTGTGATTCCTTATCCACCGATAGAAGAACAAATACAAATTGTTAATCATTTGAATAACAGAACAAGCAGCATAGATGCAGCTGTTTCTAAAAAGGAAAAAATCGTTGATGAACTTATTGATTATAAAAAATCCCTCATTTATGAGGTTGTGACCGGAAAGAAAGAGGTATAAGCTATGAACCCACTTTATAACATTTGGGACTACAACTATATTCAGCAACAAGCCCAGCAGCAGTACCATCAAAATCAGGTACAACAAGTGCTGGAAGCGGCACACAAGTTGCAGGATTATCTGGATAGTGTGGACAAGGTTGATCCAGCATATCAGGGGGCGTTAACCGCTACCTGCTGTGCTGTTTTGGCGGACTACGCAAAGAAACACGGCATTATCTGAGAAAGTAGGTGCGACCATGCCCGACTTTGATGTAAAAGAAAAACGCTTTGAGCAGGATATTGAGGAATACCTCACTACATACGGCGGTTATCAGAAGGGCAACTCTGTTGCCTTCAATCGGGAAAAAGCGCTGGACACCGGCACGTTTCTTTCCTTCATTCGGACAAGCCAGCCCAAGCAATGGGAGCGGTTTGAGAAAATCTACGGTACTGACAGTGAGCAGCAGCTCGTCGACCGTTTTTGCCGGGAAGTAAAGATGGTGGGCCTCCTGAAAGTACTGCGCCAGGGCTTCACCGATCGGGGCATCAAGTTCCGGGCCGTGTTCTGGAAGCCAGAGACCTCTATCAATGAAACCAGTCAGGCCCAGTACGCCGCCAACATCCTCCACTGTACCCGGCAGCTCCACTACTCCCTGAGCAACGAAAACAGCATTGATATTGTCCTGTTCCTCAACGGTATCCCAGTGGTGTCCATGGAACTGAAATGCCAGTTTACGGGGCAGGACACCGCCAACGCCATCCAGCAATATAAATTCGACCGAGCGGGGAAAGATGCCATTTTCGAGTTCAAAAACCGGGTGCTGGTTCACTTTGCCGTGGATCTAACCAATGTGTATATGACTACCCGGCTGGAGGGTGCGAAAACCTATTTTCTACCCTTCAACCAGGGCAGCAATGGGGCCGGAAATGTGGGCGGTAAGGGTAATCCCATCAACCCTGACGGCTACGATACCGCCTACCTGTGGGAGAATGTGCTGTGCAAGGATCGCCTGCTGGAGATCTTACATAAATACCTCCATTTGCAGCAGGAGAAAGACGAAAAGACCGGCGAAATAAAGTCCGAGCGGATGATCTTCCCCCGGTATCACCAGCTGGATGTGGTGACCAAGCTGCTGGCCGATGTAAAGGCTAACGGCTCTGGCAAGAACTATTTGATTCAGCACAGCGCCGGTTCCGGCAAGTCCAATTCCATTGCGTGGCTGGCCCACCGGCTCAGCGGTCTGCATGATGACCACGACGAGAAAATCTTCCAGTCCGTCATCATCGTCACTGACCGCCGGGTGCTGGACAGTCAGCTGCAAAATACCGTCTATCAGTTCGACCATGTAGCAGGTGTGGTGCAGAAGATCGACAAGAACGCCCGGCAGCTTCGGGAGGCCATCGAAGCCGGGACGGGCATCATCATCACCACCCTTCAGAAGTTTCCGGTCATCTACAAAGAAGTGCGCTCTGGCAATAAGCGATTTGCGGTCATTGTGGACGAAGCCCATTCTTCCCAGACCGGCGATGCCGCCCGCAAGCTGAAACGAGCACTGGCCGATACCGAGAAAGTTCTGGAGGAGTACGCCAAAGCGGAGTACGAGGAGGAGGCCAAGCGCAAGGACGATGAGGACAAGCTGCTGGATGAGCTAGCTGCCCAGGGTATCCACGAAAATCTGTCCTTCTTCGCCTTTACGGCTACCCCCAAGGACAAAACGCTGCAAATGTTCGGCCAGCGGGATGAGAGCGGCAAATACCACCCCTTCCATGTGTATTCCATGCGGCAGGCCATCGAGGAAGGCTTTATTCTGGATGTGCTGCAAAACTACATGACCTACAACATGTACTTTAAGATTGCCAAAGCCATCCCCGATGACCCGGAGCTGGACACCGCCGCTGGTGTGCGTGCTATCCGGCAGTTTGAAACGCTGCACCCCCACAACATCTCGCAGAAAACGGCTATCATGCTGGATCAGTTCCGCAATGTGACCCGGCACAAGATTGGTGGCAAGGCCAAGGCCATGATCGTGACGCCCTCCCGGCTCCATGCGGTACGCTACCTGCTGGAGTTCAAGCGACAGATCCAGGAGAAGGGGTATACCGACTTGGATGTGCTGGTGGCCTTCTCCGGCGAGGTAGAGGACAATGGCGAAACCTACACTGAGGAGAATCTGAACAAAACAAAATCCGGCGAGATCATCAAAGAGAAGGCCCTGCCGGAGGCGTTCCATACAGATGAATATGGGATGCTGATTGTTGCAGAAAAGTATCAGACTGGCTTTGACGAGCCGCTGCTGCACACCATGTTTGTGGACAAGAAGCTGTCCGGCGTGAAGGCAGTTCAGACACTTTCCCGACTAAATCGCACCATGCGGGGCAAGAAGGATACTTTTGTCCTGGATTTCGTGAACTCTGCCGAGGACATCAGAAAAGCCTTTGAGCCGTACTACGAGGAGACGGTTCTGGAAGAGGAGACCGACCCCAATGTGGTGTACGACCTGAAGAACACCTTGGACGAGTACCGGGTATATCAGCAGATGGAGATTGACCGATTTGCGGAGATTTTCTATTCCTCCAAGGAACAGTCCGGTGGCGATTTGGGCAAACTACAAGGCACCATTCGCCCGGCGCTGGATCGTTTCGAGGCACTGGAGGAAGAAAAGCAGGAGCTGTTCAAGTCTACTCTAGCCCGATTCAACCGCATCTATGCCTTCGTCACGCAGGTCTGCCGCTTGTTTGATAAAGATATCCACAAGTTCAGTGTATATGCAAAATTCCTCTATACCATGCTACCCAAAGGCGGGCGGGATAAGGTCTATGTGGATGACAAGGTGTTGCTGGAGTATTACCGTTTGGAAAAGGACTTCGAGGGCGGAATCCAACTGGAGAGCGCCCCGGAGGGTTTCCGCCCAATTACCGGCGAGGCTGGCCGCAAAGAGAAGAAGCGTGATCCGCTGACGGTTATCATTGACAAAATCAATGAGAAGTACGGCACCAACTTCACCGAGATGGATAAGGTCCTGCTTCAGATGGAGAACGACTATGCCGCTCAGGACAAATGGCACAGCTACGCCCAGAACAATGACCGCAAGACCTTCATGCTACTGTTCGAGAAGGACTTTCCCAACATGGCTGCCGCCCGGTATGAGCAGAATGAGGACTTCTTTGTGAAGATGTTCTCTGATCCTGACATGATGCGGCAGGTCATGGAAACCGTGGGCACGGTGCTGTATGAGAGGCTAAGAGGCCAAAAGGAATGAAGAGAAAACAATGAGGTGATGAAACTATGATTGAAAAAGTAAAAGGTCTTTCAATCTGTGGTCGTTGCTTTTCAAAGAAAACAAATTTGACTTTTTTCCCTAATGATAACGACCGTATTGCTATTGTTTACGGTAAAAATGGCAGCGGTAAAAGTACAATTTCAGATGGCTTTTCTCAAATTGCTTCCAGTGAGGATACAGAAGAATTATCTGCTTCACTGATTGATCGAGCTGGTAACGAGATTGATTTGGTACCTGAAAGCAAAATATTTGTATTCAACGAAAAATATATTGACGAAAATGTAAAGATCGATGCAGATGGGTTGGGGACTATTATCCTTTTAGGAGGCCAAGTTGATTTACAGGCAGATATAGATCGCTATACGGCGTTATTGGCGGCAGCTCAAGAAGAACATGATGTAGCTCAAACAGCATTGCAATCATTTGGAAATAAGAATAACCCGCTTAGCCCTGATTACCATTTTACTCGTATCAAAAAAGTATTACAGGGCGATTGGGCAACTACAGATGCTGCAATCAAGGGAAACAAAATTAACTCGAAGGTAACAGAAGAGGTTGTCAGAGAAATAGGAGGCCTTTCTGTTTCTGAGACTAAAGAACAATTACAACAAAAGTTTGATGAAACCAAGGCGCTACTAGATAAGGTGGCCGATGTCACAACAAGCTATCCGGTGCCCATCGGTGGAATTGAGTTCACGGACGGCTTTGAGAGAGTAATTTGTGATCTATTAGCAGAGCTCGTCGAAAAGCCCGTGTTGACTGAGCGAGAATCGATGATTCTTTCAATGATTCAGAGTGGACGGCAATCTATTGTTGAGGCAGCAAAAAATGATTTTAGTGATGGAGCTACTACTGTATGTCCCTACTGTTTCCGGGAGATTGATGATGAATATCGTCGTAGCCTAATTAATAGCATCAATAAAGTACTGAACAAGGATGTTGATGAGCATAAGGCAGAATTACGGGCAATATCTTTTCCTGGATTTGGTCAAGACTATTCTCATTTTACGGATTTGGATGCTGGGTTAGTAAAAGAAATCCAGGAACAGATTGAGAATTGTCAAAAATTGATAGAGCAATATTTAGCCGCTATCCAACTGAAGTTAAATAGTATTTACAATCCGGTAAATATTGCCCCCATAGGTTTGGAAAACAGTATCCAGCAACTAAATGTGCTTTTAAGTAAACTTGAGTCAAAACGGCAAGAATTTGTAGATGCCATTCACCGACGAAAAGCAATCTTGCGAGATTTGCTTCTGATTAACAAAAAAATTGCACACCTGCAGATAGGACAAGCGTATCGAGATTACCTGAAGCAACAGCGCGAAATGAGAGCCGCAGAGGCCAAACTGCAAACCAAGCAGAAAGAGGTGAACGAAACCTCAGAGCATTTAAAGGCTCTTGAGTTGCAAAAGTCAAATGTGGGGCTGGCTATTGAAAACATAAACAATGCGCTCGATTATGTGTTTTTTTCGCATGGTCGGCTTTCGATTGAGTTGAAAAATGACAAGTACTACTTGAAATCAAACGGCAATGATGTTAAACCCAAAAGCGTTTCCCTAGGCGAGAGAAACATTATTGCTTTATGCTATTTCTTTACTCAGATATTGTCAAATCAGGATATTGGAAGACTATATCAGGATGAAGAATTAGTGGTTATTGATGATCCTATTTCTAGCTTTGATTTTGAGAACAAAGTCGGTATAAGCTCCTTCCTGAGGTACCAGACACATAGAATTATTAAAGGTAATGCCAAAAGTAAAATCCTATTTTTGACACACGATTTATCTACATTTTCTGATTTGCAAAAAATAGCTGACGAAATGGAGAAGTCTTTCAAAAAGCAAAAGCTAGGTGTGTCAGTTAAGGGTAAATCATTTGAGTTGCAAGGGAGAACTTTGTCAGATCCGATAAAGTCCATTAATGAATATCGTGATTTGCTACACATGATTTTTAACTATGCAATGAGCAATACCGAGGGGTTAGATTTGGCAATTGGTAATTCTATGCGACGAGCATTGGAAGCATTCTCTACTTTTATTTATGGGACAGGAATTGCAGAAGTCTCTTTTGACCCGAAGGTTATAAAAAGTTTGGGCAATCATTCTAGGTATTTTGAAAACCTTATGTATCGGCTCGTGCTCCATGGAGAAAGTCATTTTGAAACCCGTGTTTATGCGATGCAAGGCGATCTTAGTTTTTACCGTTTTATTTCAGAAGAAGAAAAACAGCGCACTTGCAAAGAGGTTTTATGTTTTATGTACTGCTTAAGTCCGGATCACATCGAATCGTATATTCCGGATGCAATCCATGAGATTCAGAAATGGATGGCAGACATTCGCACAAACGAAGAATTTGATATTATAGCTAATCCGAAAAAGCGGATTATCCATCTATATGATATTCCTTTGTCCGCTGGTTCAGGTGAGAATATGCTGGATAGTGACATACCTTTTGTAGAATATGAAACGGATGTTGAGGATGGGGACTTTGCGCTTCATGTATCTGGTGACAGTATGGAGCCGGATATTCCCAACGGAAGTACCGTCTTTGTCAAAAAGCAAAGTGAAATAGCTGATGGCATAAGTGGTGCATTTTTCCTTAACGGGGAAGTTTACTGTAAAAAACTGCTACATAAAGATGGAAAGATCTTTCTTTGCTCGGATAATGCTGAATACCACCCTATTGAAATTCATGATGGAGACACCCTAAAAGTGTATGGAAAGATTGTCAAGGTGCTTTGTTAGTGCTATAATACTCCTAAGCCACCCAATTGTGCATCTCAAGCAAAACTCGTGATAGGATGGCCTGGATAGATTTTTGATAGCAAAAGTCCGAATAGACCTTAGGATAAGGATAATCTGTATCAAACAAAACCACGACGAATCAAATCCTCTATACAAAAAAGTTTAGAAATGGATTTAACTCGGCGAGTGGGAATGATTTCAGAGACTCGGAAAAGCCTGATATAACTGGTTTTTTTAGAGGTTAAGGCCATCCGTGGCAACGATTTGGCAACACTTTTTCATTATTCATAAAAAAAGAGCTAACTGATTTTGATTAGTCAGTTAGCTCTTTTTTTGCATCATATTAAACTGTTAGTCCTGCAATTCCTATGGCTGCATTGATTACATCGCTTAAAGTAATGCCTTTAAAAGTATCCTTCAATTTTCCTAATTTTAACTTTTTGGCAATTGGAGCTACCTCATATTCTGAACGGCATTCATTAGTTACAAATTCCATTATTTTTCGTATTTTTGCGTAGTTTGGGTCAAGGTTTTCTTCTAAGTCAATTTTTAGAGATTCACTAAAATGTAATTGGCCGTTGCGATAGTTTACAAGAATTAGTTGAAGTTTGTCTTCATAAGGAGAGCTAAAGTACTCATTAAACTGGTCTTTGATTTCAATGAATGCATCCAGGTCAAAGTATGCTCTTTGAGTATTACCGGGAAATTTAAGTATCGTTTTAGTTAAAGACTCATCACTTGGGGGTAAATATGCACCATATCCAGCCCAAAACACATCAAAGTACTTTCTAGTATTGCGGTGCCAATACTGATAGTTTTGCTCAACTATGTCCTTTGTCACGCCTAAATCGTATCGTGCCATCATAATGCCAACAACACATTGTTCATCATGGGCATAGCGTTCGCGGACTTCTTCGTGAAGCCTTGTTAGTGTTAAAGCCTCTACCATCTAAGAGCACTCCTTATAGTTATTTTTCATCTTTTAAAGCTTCCACCATGATATTGCTGAGTTCTTGCGATAGCGTCTTTGTCTTCTTTTGAGTCCTATCAAACTCCGGATAGTGGTAGCGCCACTTGTCGTAATCTTCTTTGGAAATTTCGCCCGCCTCCAGCATGGCAGCGGCCTGTTGCCAGGAACAGAGCATCTCATGCAGCCGGGCGGCGTCCTTGCTCTTCCGCACATCAACCTTCAAGCAGACTTCTCCATCCATCTCGCTGATCTTGAGCCCGTAGTTGTCCTCCAGGGTAAACAGGGTGTGCATGAGCCCTACATAGGAGTCTATGTCCGGGACAGAGAGTGCATGGGGTGAGACATCCAGTACCTGGGCCAGGGCGGCAGTCAGGTCTGCTTTAGGGGTTCTTGACCCTGTTTCGTACTGCGCGAGGCGCACATCGGCAGACTTCTCCGGGAAGCCCAGCGCCATACCGAGATATTTTTGTGTCATCCCCCGCAGGAGACGGAAAAAGTGAATCCGTTCGCCAATCGCCATATCATACACTCCAATCGTTGGTTGTCTTTAAGAAAAGCGTAGCAGAAATGCTTAGTAAAGTCAAGGAAATACTAAACAATTTTATTTAATTTATTTTGTGTACTCCGATTGACATAAGCTATTATGCTTAGTATAATGACAATAGACTAAGCATAATAGCTTAGAACCAATAAATAAAAAAGAACTGCCGCAAACGCTGGTTATACATCCGGGAAGAAAGTGGCGGACGAAAGTGAGGAGGCATTTATGGAACACAACATCCATCCGAAGCAGTCATCAACGAAGAAAGGAAGGTATTTTCAATGCAGGCACAAAACTTTATGCGCGTGGAGGAAGTGGCCCAGGAGCTGGGCATCTCCAAGTCCCACGCCTACAAGGTGATCCACAAGCTCAACGCCGAACTCCGGGATAAGGGCTATCTGACCATCTCCGGGCGGGTCAACCGAAACTTTTTCATGGAGAAGTTTTGCTACGGCAAAACGGAAAAGGAGGGCTAATCATGGCAGTCTACAAGGAAGAAAAGACCAACACCTGGCGGGCGGTCTACCGCTACACCGATGGGAACGGCGAGCGCAAGCAGACCCAGAAGCGGGGCTTCAAGACCAAACGGGAGGCACAGGCCTGGGAGCGCGAACAGCTCAACAAGACCAGCGCTGATCTGGACATGACCTTCAGGAGCTTTGTGGACCTCTACACAGCGGATATGAAAACCCGGCTCAAGGAAAACACCTGGGCCACCAAGGATCACATTATCCGTACCAAGCTGCTGCCCTACTTCGGCAGGCTGAAAATGTGCAACATCACTGCCCAGCAGATCATCACCTGGCAGAATGAGATGCTGAACCGCAAAGACGAGAACGGTAAGCCCTACTCGCCTGTGTATCTCAAGACGGTTCATAACCAGCTCAGCGCCATCTTCAACCACGCGGTTCGGTACTACAACCTCCGAGAGAATCCCTGCAAGAAGGCAGGCAGCATGGGCAAGAAGAAAAACCGGGAGATGATGTTCTGGACCAAGGAACAGTACCTGAAATTTGCCGATGTGATGATGGATAAACCGCTGTCTTTCTACGCCTTCGAGATGCTCTATTGGTGCGGTATCCGGGAGGGGGAGCTGCTGGCCCTGACCCCGGCGGACTTTGACTTCGAGAAGTGTACCGTTACCATCAACAAGTCCTATCAGCGGCTGAACGGCCAGGACTTGATTACCACCCCCAAGACGGAAAAGAGCAATCGGGTCATTACCATGCCGCAGTTTCTGGCCGAGGAAATCCAGGATTACATCAAGATGCTTTACGGCATCGGGCTGGATGACCGGATGTTTACCGTCACCAAGAGCTATCTTCACCGGGAGATGGACCGGGGAGCCAAAGAAGCCGGGGTGCCGCGCATCAGAATCCACGATATTCGTCATAGCGCGGTGTCGCTTCTGATTGACATGGGATTCTCTGCCACGGCCATCGCGGACCGGGTGGGCCATGAGAGCATTGACATCACCTACAATTATGCGCACCTGTTTCCGTCCAAGCAGGCGGAAATGGCGGATAAATTAAACATGGAAAGGGGCAATTAAAAATGTCAGCAAAGAATTTGGACAAGCACAACCGTTGGAGGAACAAGACCGTGGCTTTTCGGGTCTCCCCGGAAGAGGATACCCAGATCGAGACGGCGGTGAAGCTCACCGGCTTGACCAAGCAGGATTACATCATCCGGCGGCTGCTTTGCCGGGATGTGGTGGTCCAGGGCAATCCCAGAGTTTACAAGGCCCTGCGGGACCAGCTGGCCGCCGTACTGGACGAGCTGCGCCGGATTGAGGCCGGGCAGGGCGTAAACGATGAGCTGCTGGACACCATCCAGATGATCGCAACCATTATGAACGGGATGCAGGAGGACTTTGCCTATGACCGATGAGATAAAGAAAATGACCGCCCATAGTTCATCTGTTGGCGCAGATGATGGGCAGTCAATCTCTCAAAATTCCAAGACCACTATACCAGATTCAGACGAAAAAAGCAATTCCCCCGAAAGAGATTTGGAGGAACTTTACCGGAAAATGCGCCGCATGAGTGACCCGGCCTATCTGCATACTGTGACCCTGGACGAGCTGATGGACAATGTGTTCGAGGGCAAGTCTTTCCTGGTGGCGCAAATCGCCCACCATATCAGTACCGGTCAGGATTTGTGGGGCTACAAGGTCCACCAGGGAACCGTCCTTTATCTTGCTCTGGAAGATGACGAGAGCCGTTTGCAGCGCCGGATGTTCCGTATGTTTGGTGTAGAGGGAACAAGCTCCCTGCATTTTGCCACCAACGCTAAAATGATCGGCAGCGGCCTGGATGAACAACTGGAAAAGTTCGTCCGGGAACATAGTGATACCAAGCTGATTATCGTGGATACCCTGCAAAAAGTTCGGGAAGCGGTGAGCGACAGTTACAGTTACTCCAGCGACTATGAGGTAATCGGCAGACTGAAACAATTTGCTGACCGTTATGGTGTCTGCGCCCTGATCGTCCACCACACCAGAAAGCAGCCTGCGGGAGACAGCTTTGAGATGATTTCCGGCACTACGGGCTTGCTGGGCTGTGCGGATGGAGCGCTCCTGATGCAGAAGGAAAAGTGGACGGATAGTAAGGCAACCTTGGAGGTTGTGGGCAGAGACCAGCCGGATCAGCGGCTGTATCTAAGCAAGGACCAAGAGAGCCTAGTCTGGGGGCTCGACCATGCAGAGAATGAGCTTTGGAAGCAACCCCCAGATCCGGTACTGGAAGCCGTGGCAAAGATCGTATCTGCTGACAACCGGGAATGGGAAGGCAGCCCCACCGAGCTGGCCCAAGCGATTCAAACAGACATGGCGGTGAACCGGCTTACCAAGCATCTGAATGTGAATGCCAGCCGCCTATTGGAAGAACATCAGGTGAAGTACGAGAACAAAACCAAGCACGCCGGGCGGCGTATCCGGCTGACCTACATGGTGGTGGAAGCCCCCGCGTTTGAAGTAATCGAGTAAAGCGCGACGCTCGCAACGGTCGCGACGGTGTTTTGAGGGGTACTCCCAGCACCGTTGCGACCGTCGTAACCGTCGCGGAACGGAAAATCTGGGGTGGCATTTTACCACCCCATCTTCCAAGGGAAGCCCTATTTTAGGGAGTACCATATTAGCAAAAGGGGTGAGCGATTCACGCACCCCTATGCTCCGAAACGGGGCACTGGGCACAGACAAAAAAGCGTTCGGAGAACGCGCAGCCACAGAATGAAATTCTGTGTTCAATGTGAGTGTGTATGAACACTCGCATTGCTTGCCGGATTTGTGTGTGGCTATCCACACGCATTGCTTGCCGGTAACTAAAATAACCGAAACGGCCCTTGTACCGCTACGGAAAACCAACTGAAATTAAGTATTGGGAGGTAACGACTATGAGAAAGGTTTTGTCCTGTGAGTTCAACCTGGACACCGCCTGCGTGGAGCTGCGCCTGGATGACGGGACGCTGCTCTCCATCGACTGCACCGCCGTGGAGAACGAGGTGGCAAACAGTATGTACCAGCGGTCAGAGCTGGACTGGCTAATCTACAACGATCCGCTGTCCTATGCCGAACTGATTTTGAATGGTGAGCCAGAACTATATTTGAAAGCCGTGACAGAGTATGAATCTTTAGATAAAAGCTGAGATTCAGGCCGTCATCCCAAACACTATTCTAAACTTCAATGCCGTGGAGTGTATATAATTACAGCTGTACATATTGACAATGTTTGCTATAATAAAATATAAGGAGGATGATCTAAATGGATGGGCCTTGTGACTATGGACATTTTGATATTGTCCTTGCGGATTTTCTGAAGCAAAATAGCATTAGCAAAAATCAGCTTTCAGAAAAAGCTAATTTGCAAAGAACACAACTGAACTCGTATTGTAAAAACAATATTAAGCGACCAGATCTTGATGTCCTTGCACGAATTTGCTATGCGTTGAATTGTGAGTTGTCGGACATTATTCGATATGTCCACCCGAATGAAAGAAATGGAGAGAAGGGCAATGGCTGATACAAAAGTAATTGTTATCCCGGAAGGGAAAATATGTGACTACATAGATGGAAAATTTCGTAATGACACACCTGAAGAATATGTGCGTCAAACTGTCGAAAAGCGGTTAGTAAATGAACACAAATATTTTCCAGAACAAATTCGAGTAGAGTACACGCTACAGTTGGGCTCTAGAAAGCCTAGAGCTGATATTGTTATTTTTGAGTCTAAAGACACCGCACAGACCCAGGAAAATATCAAGATCATTATTGAGTGCAAAAAAGAAACTGTAGATGCAAGAAACGCTAAGGATGGCGTTGAACAATTAAAATCTTACATGTCCGCATGTCCTAACTGTGAGTGGGGCATGTGGACAAACGGCAGACAAAAAGAAGTTTTTCGGAAATATGTAAATGATAAAGGTCAGATTGACTTTATGGATTACAATGATATTCCGTCTGCCGATGGGAATTTGGAAGATATCAATCGTCCGAGTCGTGCGTCTCTTAAAAACGCATATGATGATAATCTTTTGTTCACCTTCAAGACCTGCCATAATCATATTTATGTTAATGATGGTATGCAAAAGCAACCCGCTTTTTTTGAACTATTGAAGGTTATCTTTTGCAAAATTGAAGATGAACGAAACATTCCGAAGCCACTTGAGTTTTATGCTACATCGGAAGAACGTTCGAATCCTGATGGTCAGCTTACAGTTAAAAAAAGAATTTCCAAAATTTTTGAAAGAGTAAAAAACAAGAAAAAATATCGGTTGATCTTTGACACAAACGATGAAATCAAGCTTTCGCCTCGGAGTTTGGCATATATTGTGAGTGAGCTTCAAAAGTACAGCTTACTTCATACTAATATTGACATTAAGGGCAAAGCCTACGAAGAAATTGTCGGCGCTAACTTGCGTGGAGATCGAGGAGAATTCTTTACCCCACGTAATGTTATGAAGATGGTCGTTGAAATGATCAATCCCCAAGTGGATGAAAAGGTATTGGACAGTTCATGTGGCACAGGCGGATTTTTAGTTACGGCTATGACACATGTTATGAGTCAACTTGAAAGAGATTTTGCAAAAGAATTAGGAGTCCCTCGTGATAAGTGGGATTCTGATGCTGAAAACGCATTTCAGGATCGGGTATCGGATATGGCCAAAGTAAATTACTTTGGCTTTGATATAAATCCTGACTTGGTTAAAGCAACTAAGATGAACATGGTCATGAATAATGACGGAAGCGGAAATATTCTGCAAAATAACTCTTTGTTGCCTCCTCATGAATGGACCGAAGATTTCAGGACGAGTCTTGCTGAAGCTTTAGGAATTGACAAGTCGAGTATTCGTAACCATTCAACTATTGGCTTTTTTGATGTGATTGTAACTAATCCACCGTTTGGTAGTAAAATTCCTATTAAAGATAAAGATATTTTGGAACAATTTGATCTCGCACATGTTTGGGAAAACGATAAAGATTCCAATACTTGGAAGATGACTGATCGTTTGCAGTCGTCCGTTCCTCCTGAAATTTTGTTTGTTGAACGCTGCACGCAGCTTCTTGTTCCTGGCGGTAGAATGGGCATAGTATTACCTGACAATATTTTAGGTGCACCAGGACTGGGGTATATCCGTGAGTGGTTAATTAAAAACCACCGCATAATTGCTAGTGTTGATCTCCATGTCGATACATTCCAGCCGAGAAACGGTACACAGACATCGGTCTTATTCTTGCAGAAGAAAACCAAGGAGCAAAAGGACGCTGAGGAAAAAAGCGGTACGATGGCTGATTATAACATTTTCATGGCAATGGTGGATAAGGTTGGTCATGATAAGCGTGGAAATCCGATCTTTAAGCGAGATAAAGAAGGAAATGAAATTTTAGTCCCGGATACAAGCAGCGTTTTGGTATTAGGAAAAACGGGAGACGGATCTCGAACTGTAGCACATGAGCAAAAGAGAAAGGTTGAAGATGACCAAACATCGGATGTGCCGCCTATTTTTGCTGAATGGAAAAAGAGAGAGGGGTTATCATGGTAAGCGAGAATGTTGCTTATCAGCTTCAGAATTTCGAAGAAGCTGAAATTGATAAATCTCCTGTAAAATGGTGTTCTGTTACACTTTCAGATATTATCGCACGTGGGAAGCGTTTGGAAGCCAGCGTATATGATGTGGAGGCAAAACAGGCTAGAGAAATCGTAATCCACGGTAAATTTCCAGCAATAGCTTTGGGTGGGGATGATGGACTAACGAGTTCTTACACTGGAGCGCGGTTTAAGAGAATTTGGGTAGACCACTCTGAGTATCCAATTTATCAGCCATCTTCTATTGTGGATATAAAGCCTACTCCAGACGGCTATATCTCTAAGCGTACGGATACCGATATCGATGCTCTGCGAGTCAAAAAAGGCCAAATTCTTATGACGTGTTCTGGCACAATTGGAAAAGTGGCTTATGTGTCGGATACCCTCGACGGATTGATTTTCAGCCATGATCTATTGCGGATTGATAGTAACGATGATAACGCAGGATACATTTATGCATATCTTAAGAGTAAAATTGGACAGCAAATATTGTTGACCAATAGCTATGGAGCGGTTATTACGCATATTGAACCTGAACATTTAGCTGACGTTCCTATCCCAAATGCACCGGTAGAAATCAAACAGGAAATTCATAAGATGGTCATTGATTCCTATGCCCTCAGAGATGAATCCAATAAATTGCTGGATGAAGCTATGGATTTGTTGGTGCAGGAATTGAAATTACCTCCCATTGAAGAGATTGGAGTGGATGATTTCGTTCAGGATGCTCCAGTTGAAACTTTTCTGGTAAAATTAAGTCAACTTAACAACCGTGTGGATGCGTCTTATCATGTGCCTATTGTAAAAGCTATCGTTGATTATCTCAATAAAAACGCAGCAGAGGTGACGACGATTGGTGATTGCAGGATAAGCCGTAATGTTATTCTACCGGGCCGATTCAAGCGTGTCTATGTAGATGAAGCACATGGGCGAATTTTTATCGGTGGCAAACAATTAGGAGAATTAGACCCTACAAATAAGAAGTATCTTTCGGTAACACAGCACGGTGAGCGTATAGAGGAACAACTAGAACTGCATGAAAACATGACGCTTATAACTTGTAGTGGAACCATAGGAAAAGTTGCGCTGGTCGGAAAACACTGGGAGAATTGGACAGCTAATCAACACATTATTCGTGTAGTGCCTGCAAATAATGAAATAGCTGGATATCTGAGTGTATTTTTGTCTTCGCAATATGGCTATCGGTTGATTACACGCTATACGTATGGGTCTGTAATTGATGAGATTGATGCAACGCATGTGAGTCAAATACCAATCCCTATTCTGAAAAATGCCGAAATTCAGGATAGAATAAATAAGCTTGCGCTCCAGGCAAATCAAAAACGTTATGAAGCTTACCTGCTTGAGCAAAAGGCTTTGAGAACGATGGATCAAAAAGTGTTTTTTGCAAAGTGAGGTGATTAAGAATGCCTGGCTATAAAGACTGGATAGATACCATAGATATTAAAATTGATTATTACTCTGCTTTTATGAAGGCCTGGATCGCCTTTAATGCGTGGTATAACTATAGCGGTGAAATTGCAGGAAAAAACGATAAAGAGCATATTGATTCTATTGCTCAAACATCTAATAGATTCAGAGAATATATCGTAAATCTTTTGAGAGCAGAGGACTCCGAGGGGGCTTCCTACAGGGATAATGTGGCAAACTTGCATGAAGCACTCCAAAATGCGGCTCTTATGACGCAGGAATACATAGGTACGAGACAAGCTATTTCTTTCTCTAGCGTTGCCTCTAAGAACTTAAATGCTGCTGAACGCTTTGATTACTATAAAAACCATTACGAATGCACTCGAATTCGCGGCAAAATTATTACATCGGTCAAAGAAAAAAGTACAGGTGTTGAGATTTTTCATTTTGAGCAAGACGAGTATGATGAAGAGGCCTTACAACAGCAATCAGTATATGTTAGTTTGACACCTACGCAACAGGAATCTTGTTTACGCTGCTATGGCAAAATGACTCCATATGTGATTGAATCCGTTCTTTCCAAGCCCGAGGATGTAGGAAGTCCAGACAGGAGCAAAAAGATTGGCGCATATTCGTTTGTTAAAGACGATGTGAAAATAAGTCGAGCAATAGTGGTCGTGTTGTATATGCTTAGGTGCTGTCTTGCACACGGAGATTTTTCGCCGGATGAAGCATCCAATAATGTCTACAAATATGCATACGAGGTTCTATGTATACCACTAAAAAAGCTTAGGTAGTTCGCAGAAAAGCTGCCCTTCCTCTAAAAAATCTCTATCGCTTTGTGTTCAAAACATAATTTGTGGTTTCGGTGTATTGAGTCTCACTACACAATCCGCTATACTGAGGCTGGGACTCTTGGCAACACCATGGCAACATAAAATCAGATAGCCCCTACTATCTGAATAATGAAAATAATGCCGATACCCTGAACTAAATCCCATAAGCAAATCTGTTTAGAAAACTTCTGACAGGAGCGAGTGGGAATAATCTTCTCTGGCTAACACCTTGAAAACGCAAAAAAATTTTTGCAACACGTTAGTAATTTTCGAATACGAAACATCCTAAAAAATTGGCCGCCAACTCGCTTGCCCATTCCGAGTTGGCGGCTTCTTTTTGTGTTAATGTGTATACACACAGTCAAATTATTATACAGACGAGTGAGATCCCGTCAAGATTTATGCGCAAAATTATTTGCAGACTCGATAAGGTACAATAAGTTGCGCAAACTAAAAAGATAGCGTATATCAAGTTCGCAAAAGCAAATAGGCAATAGCCAAGCCATCAGGGCTCCTGTAAAATGATAGTTGTCGAAAAAATCATGATGTAAAGGAGAGACCCTAATGGCACACAAATAGAATACCACAAATCTGACAGAATTGCTACTGCAATGTGTGACGCGGTCATCCAGGCTGGGATTGCTGCACTATGCTGTTATGAGAATGCAATATATATATTGAAGAAAAAGTACAGCAGTTTGCAAAGCTAACAGCGGGCCTATCCCGAATTCTGTGTAACCACCAAAAAGCGGTGTAAAATAGAACTTATATTTCAAGGCGGGAGCGGCGTTGGCTGCGCCCGCCTTGTTTACAACATAACGCCAACGGGGGCGAAAGTCAAGGGGCACCCTCGTCCATTGGAGTCTCGTCGACGGCGCAGCGCTCCTTGACCTCCGAGCCGGATTGTCAATTGGGCATCCGATCCTCGAAGTAGATTGCCAGCTGGGCGTGAATTATGCTCCAGTCCTGTCTGCGGCCGGTCCACTTTTTCGTGATGTCGATCATCGCCAGATACAGCATTTTGAAAAGGCTGTCATCGGTCGGAAACACGAATTTCGACTTAGTTACCTTCCTGAGCTGACGGTTGAAGCCTTCAATCGTGTTGGTCGTATAGATCAGCCACCGAAGTGCCTGAGGAAACTTAAAATAAGTGCTGAGATTTGCCCGGTTATCCCTCCACGACTGAGAAATCTTGGGGTATTTCTTGCCCCAGTGTTCTGCAAACGTGTCTAACGCGTCCAAAGCAGCC